>CAXTVZ010000464.1:0-2010 GCA_964247685.1 uncultured Acetobacteraceae bacterium | reverse complement strand
AACGAGGTCTTCGTCTGCTTCCAAAAACCCGGCTCGCCCCGCCTCCAGCCGATGCCGCCGTGCGAGGACCGGCATGTCGCGGTGATCGACGCCTACCTCGACTCCCGCAACGGCAAGCGCATCGCGAACTCCGTCTATGTTCTCCATCTCCCGAAAACCGCCGGGACGGCACTTTGGGAGGCGCTGGCCGACGGGGTCGCCTCGGCCATCTACTACGACAGTTTCGAGACCTTCCGGGCGCGGCCGCCGCTTCGGGATGATTACGACCTCGTCGGCGGCCATATCCCGCTGCCGATGCTGCTGCGCGCCGCCGGTCCCGACACCATCGTCGCCGGCCTGTTCCGCGATCCGGTGGCGAGGCTGCGCTCGGCCTTCCTGCACAGCCGCCGGCCCACCGAGGATCCGGCGACGTTCACGACCGTCATGCGCGCCCTGCGCGAGCGTCCCTTGCTCGAGGTGCTGCAGACCACGGACGGTCAGATGGAGGCGCGCCAGCAGCTGCTGATGCTCGGCTTCGACTTCCGGACCGCCTACACACGGGACCAGGACGCGGCCATCTTCGCGGCCGCCGTGGCCCACCTCGACGATCCGCGCTGCCACATCGAGGCGACCACCCGGCTGGACGCGCTGGCGGCCGAGCTCTCGCGCCATCTCCGCCGGCCGCCACCTTGCGAAAGGATCGAGGTCCGCAACGGATCGGAAGAAGCGGCGAGCCAGGCCGATCTCGCCGAATTCGACGCGGCGATGCCTGCGATCCTCGACGCGACCGCCTGGGACCGACGTCTCCACGAGCTGATCATCGACAGGTCCCGGCCCTCCCCAGCCGACCACCCCGCTCAGGGCTGAGCAGGCTTGAACTCGCCCTCGAGCCGCAGCGTCACGTTGTCGCCGATGAACGGCAGGTATTTCGCGATGCCGAAGGCGGAGCGCCGGATGATCGCGGCCGCGTCGAAGCCCACCGTGTACTGCTTGTCCACCGGATCGATGCCGGCATTGTTGAAGGTGGCGCTGATCACGATCGGTACGGTCTTGCCGCGCAGCGTGAGCTCGCCATCGATGCGCGCCGTCTGCGGGCCGGTCACTGTCACCGCGGTCGCCTTGAAGCTCGCCTGCTTGTAGGTCTTGCTGTCGAACCAGTCATCGCCCTCGAGCTCCGCGTCGAGCTTGGGGTTGAGCGTGCCGACGCTGGTGGTGTCGACGGTCGCGGTGAGCGTGGTGTGGGCGACGTCCTTCGGGTCGATGGTGAGGTCGGCGGCGACCGCGGCGAACTGCCCGGCATAGGTCGAAAACCCGCGATGGTTCACCGACCAGGTGATCTTGCCTTCGTCAGGATCGAGCCGGTAATGGCCCGGCTTCACCGCGAGCGCCTTGTCGGCCAGCGTCACGGCCGGCGCCGCGGGTGCGGTCTTCGCGGCGGGCGGGACGGCGGCGGCAGGCGTGCCCGGCGCGGCAGGATGGTCCGCGGCGCTCGTGGGCGCGGGTGCGGAGGTCGAGGGCGATGCGGCGGCACCCGGGGGCGGGGCGGCCTTCGCGGCCGGTGCGCTCTTGTCGGACGTGTCGGTCGCGGTCCCGCCGGCCATCTTGGGTGCAGCGGCCGGCGCCGCGGGGCTGCTCGGGTTCGCGCTCGCGCCGGTCTGCGCGAGGCTCGGGGCGGCGAGCGGGACGACGAGGACGGTCGCGAGTGCGAGGCGCTTCAAGTGTTGCGTTCTCCATCTGTCAGGCCCGGGCCTATTGAGCGGCGGCACTCGCCTCGCTGCGGGTGGCACCCACGCGCTGCGCGAGCGAGGCCGCCATGAAGTCGTCGAGATCGCCATCGAGCACCGCGTCGGGGTTGCCGCGCTCGACGCCGGTGCGGAGGTCCTTCACCAGCTGGTAGGGGGCCAGCACGTAGGACCGGATCTGGTGGCCCCAGCCGATGTCTGTTTTCGCCGCCTCGTCGGCGGCCGCCAGCGCCTCGCGCTTGCGCAGCTCCGCCTCGTAGAGGCGGGCCTTCAGCATGCCCATCGCGGT
>CAXTVZ010000463.1:0-2018 GCA_964247685.1 uncultured Acetobacteraceae bacterium | reverse complement strand
GATCGAGTTCGAGCGCAACGGCGAGCGCTACGCGTTCCTGCGCTGGGGGCAGGAGGCGTTCGAGAACTTCACCGTGGTCCCGCCGGGGGCCGGGATCTGCCACCAGGTGAACCTTGAATACATCTCCCAGGCGGTGTGGACCGCGACGATCGCGGGCGAAACCTTCGCCTATCCGGACACGCTCTACGGCACCGACAGCCACACCACGATGGTCAACGGCATGGGCGTGCTGGGCTGGGGCGTGGGTGGGATCGAGGCGGAGGCGGCCATGCTCGGCCAGCCGATCGCGATGCTGATCCCTGACGTGATCGGGTTCCGGTTCACCGGCAGGCTGCCGGAGGGGGCGACCGCCACCGACCTCGTGCTGACCGTCACCCAGATGCTCCGCAGGAAGGGCGTCGTCGGCAAGTTCGTCGAGTTCTACGGGCCGGCGCTCGACCATCTTCCCGTCGCCGACCGCGCCACGATCGGCAACATGGCGCCGGAATACGGCGCCACCTGCGGGTTCTTCCCGGTGGACGCGCTCACCCTCGACTACCTGCGCCAGAGTGGCCGCGACGAGCACCGCATCCGCCTGGTGGAAGCGTATTCGCGCGCGCAGGGCATGTTCCGCGACGCGAGCTCGCCCGAGCCGGTGTTCACCGACACGCTGGAGCTCGACTTGTCCACCGTGGTGCCGTCGCTGGCTGGCCCGAAGCGTCCGCAGGACCGCGTGGCGCTCAAGGATGCCGCGGCCGCGTTCGCCGCGGAGCTGACGAAAAGCCTGGGCGTGCCCGCGAACGACATCGACACGAAGGTCAAGGTCGCCGGCACCAACTACGAGATCGGCCATGGCGACGTGGTGATCGCGGCGATCACGTCCTGCACCAACACGTCGAACCCGGCGGTGATGATCGCGGCGGGGCTGGTGGCGCAAAAGGCGCGAGCCCGCGGCCTCACGCCGAAGCCCTGGGTGAAGACGTCGCTGGCCCCTGGGTCGCAGGTGGTGACCGAGTATCTCGACAAATCCGGCCTCACGGCGGAGTTGGACGCGGTCGGCTTCAACACGGTCGGCTACGGCTGCACCACCTGCATCGGCAATTCGGGACCGTTGCCCGACGCGATCGTCGACGCGATCGAGGACAACAAGCTCGTCGCCGTCTCCGTGCTGTCGGGCAACCGCAACTTCGAGGGCCGCATCAGCCCGAACGTGCGCGCGAACTATCTCGCGAGCCCGCCGCTGGTGGTGGCCTACTCGCTGCTCGGCAACATTCGCGAGGACATCACCACCGTTCCGCTCGGCACCGGCTCGGATGGCGAGCCCGTGTATCTCCGCGACGTGTGGCCCACGAACAAGGAAATCGCCGACCTGATGGCGAGCTCGATCAACCGCGACGAGTTCATCCGCCGCTACGGCCAGGTGACGCTCGGCACGAAAGAGTGGCAGGGCCTGCAGGTCGAGACCGGCAGCGAGACCTACAAGTGGAACGATTCTTCCACGTATGTGAAAAATCCTCCTTACTTTGAGGGCATCACCCCGGACCCGGTGCCGCCGGGCAAGATCGAGGGCGCGCGCATCCTGGCGCTGCTCGGCGACAACATCACCACCGACCACATCTCGCCCGCGGGCTCGATCAAGAAATCCTCACCCGCCGGCGCGTATCTTCTCGAGCGTCAGGTGTCCCAGGCCGACTTCAACTCCTACGGCTCGCGGCGCGGCAACCACGAGGTGATGGTGCGCGGCACGTTCGCCAACATCCGCATCCGCAACGAGATGGTGCCTGGCATCGAGGGCGGCGTCACGAAGCACCTGCCCTCGGGCGAGCAGATGGCGATCTATGACGCGTCCGCCCGCTACATCGCCGCGGGCGTGCCGCTGGTGGTGTTCGGCGGCAAGGAATACGGCATGGGCTCGTCGCGCGACTGGGCGGCCAAGGGCACCAAGCTGCTCGGCATCCGCGCGGTGATCGCCGAAAGCTTCGAGCGCATTCACCGCTCGAACCTGGTCGGTATGGGCGTGCTGCCGCTGCTGTTCGCCG
>CAXTVZ010000462.1:0-2022 GCA_964247685.1 uncultured Acetobacteraceae bacterium | reverse complement strand
TTGGCGATCGCGACGGCGCCGCGCTCGCTCGAATCCGACGAGAGCGCGTAGAGCACGGGATAGACGCCGTTCGTCGCCATGCCCGCGAAGAGCTGCACCGCGACCAGCGCACCCACGCTCACGCCCGCGTAGCGGAACAGCGAGAACGCGACGGTGAGCCACAGGAACATCAGGATCAGGCTGAACTTGCGCCCGAGCCGGTCCGAGATCGAGCCCCACACGATCTGGCCGATGCCGCCGGTGATGGTGAACAGCACCGACAGCGCCGCGACCTTCGCGAGCGAGTAATGCGCCACGAAGGCGAGGTAGAGCGGCAGCCAGAAGGTGAGGCCGTAATAGCCGAAATTCGCGAGCCCCGAGGCCAGCGCCGCGACCAGCACGTTGGGGTTGCGGACGGCGCGCATGAAGGCGCCCGGCGCCGCATGCAGCGTCAGGCCGTCCTCGGTCTCGGCGAGCGGCGGGGTCAGGCCGCGCGCGCGGGTGTCGGCCACGAACAGCGCGTAGTTGCGCGCATTGGAGAACCGCCAGAACAGGCCGAACGGGATGACCATCACCCAGGGCAGCAACAGGAACACGAGCCGCCAGCTGTGATTGCCGAAGAGCGTGAAGACGAGCGAGATCATGAGGCCGCCGATCAGCGATCCCCACGGGAAGGCGGTGTGATGCAGCCCCTGCGCGAAGCCGCGGCGCTCGAGCGGCCACCATTCGGCGACCGCGGTGACCTCCACCGCCTCGCCGATCCCGCTGCCGAAATTCTTGATCAGCTGGAAGATGAAGACGGTCGCGAACACCGCCGTCAGCGCGCCGATCCCGGTCAGCACCGAGAATGCGACGTAGCAGAGCACGATCGGCAGATGACGGTACTTGCGCGCCCAGCCATGGCCGCCCCGGTCGACCCAGGGCGACAGCGCGATCGCCGAGACGCCGAGCGCCATCGTCAGCATACCGGAATAAACGCCGATCGCCGACGGCGAGAGGTGAAAATCCTCGACCAGCGAGGGCTGCAGGATCTGCACCCACTGCCGCATGTTCGTGTTCATCGCGTAGATCGACCAGAGGCAGCCCATCGCCATCCAGGACCAGCGACTGCCGATCCGCGTGAAGAAGGTCGTTGCCTCCTGACGTGTCGAGCCGGTGAACTCGGTCGCCGACATGTGTTTCTCCCCCTTTGAGCTTCTCGTTGTTTCCTCGCCGCCGCTCTCAGGATGCGAGCAGCGCGCGCGCAGTCTCCTCATCGGTGATCAGCCCATCGGCCAGCTTCCCCGCGAACGCGGCCCGCAGCGCTGCCACGCGCTCGGGCCCGCATTGCGCGATCACCGAGCGCCGCCCTGCCCGCACCTGCGGCGGAAAGGAGGTCAGCCGATTGTGATGCAGGCCCGCGAGCAGCCGGCCGGCGCTGTCGAAGCAGTGACCAAGGATGTCGCCGACCGCGCCGGCCGCGAGCGCGGCGTCGAGCTCGGCTGCGGTGATGAACCCGTCCACCAGCAGCGGTGCGGCCGCGTGCATCGGCCCGATCCCCGTCAACAGGAGGTCCGCCTCGGCCACCAGGCTGCGGCAGGCGAGAAACGCGGGCTGCGCCTGCAGCACGCGCCGCTCCTCGACCGTGCCGGTCACGACCGGCATCGGCATGGGATAGCACTCCGCCCCCACGCGCTCGGCAAACCCCATGATCACGTCGTAATGCCCCGCCCGTCCGCTCCGCGTCAGGTTGCCCATCAGGGAGACGAGCCGGTGGGTGGGCCTGGTCATCGGTGCCACCCGCAGCGCCACCTCGCGGATGACGCGTCGGCCACCGATGCCGATCGTCACCGGCTCGGTGCCTCCGAGCAGCGTCTCGAGCAGGAAGGCAGCGGCGGACGCGACCGAGGCGACGTTGTCGGCGTCCCGGTCGGTGCTCGGGACCACGTCGGCATAGTCGAGACCGAACCGGTCGGTGAGACGGTCTGCGAGCTCGATCGCGGCGGCTAGCGGATGGACGAGCTGGAAACGGATCAGGCCTTCCGTCGCCGCCAGCGCAATCAG
>CAXTVZ010000461.1:0-2024 GCA_964247685.1 uncultured Acetobacteraceae bacterium | reverse complement strand
TCTTCAGCTGGCATGGTGGGATCCTTCGGGCGTTTCGTGGCTGCCGATCGCGAGCAGGGCTTCCAGCTGGCCCGCGCGCTCGGCCTGGTCCGTGGCCTCGAGCAGCGCCTGCTTCTCCGCCTCCGAGAACGGGCACACCATCGCCAGCGTGGTCACCAGCGTGTCGTCGCCCATCCGCTCGATCGCGTCCCAGTTCGCGTCGAGCTCGCGCCGAAGAAAGTAGCTGCGAAGGGCGGCCAGGAGGGGCTCGCGCTGCAGCTGGAAGGACCTGGGGGGTGCCAGATCATCGAACGGCGAGAAGTCGGCGCAGATGGAACGGAAGCCGTCACGCAGCGGCAGCTCGGCCGCGACCGTGAAGCGGGCGAGGCCGACCAGCGTGATCAGGTAGCAGCCGTCCTCGGTCTCGGCGAAGCTGTCGAGGCGGCCGAGGCAGCCGACGCGCTGGAAGCCGCCGCCGCGGGCCGGCTGGATCATGCCCAACATGCGGCCTTCGGCCAGGCTCGCATCGACCAGGTTGAGGTAGCGCGGCTCGAAGATGTTGAGCGGCAGCCGTCCGCGCGGCAGCAGCAGCGCGCGTGCGAGCGGGAAGACCGGGAACTCTGCCGGCAGGTTGGCCGTGTTCCGGGGATCGGGCGCGTCGGTGCGCCGATCCTCGGGCCACAGCGCGCGACGGGGTCGGCCGGTCGGACGCTGACGGTCGCTGGCCGTGACCGCCCCCTGCTACGCGAACAGCAGCGCCGACATGCGTCGACGTGCCTTCAGTGTCACGGGATCGGTGGGGCCCCAGGCCTCGAACAGCTTGATCAGCTGCAGGCGGGCCGCACCGTCGTTCCAGCCGCGATCGTGGCGGAGGATGTCCAGCAGGGCCTCGGCCGCTTCCTCGCGGGCGCCGCTCGCGTTGAGCGCGGTGGCGTGCTCGTAGCGGGCCTCGTGGTCGGCGGGGTTCGCGTCGAGGCGGGCGCGGAGTGCGGCAAGACCGGCAGTCGCCTGGCGTCCCTCGGCGGCAATCGCCACGGCGGCGCGGGCGCCGGTGATCTCGGCGTGGTTGGCGATCTTGGCCGGCACCTGGTCGAGGGCGGCGAGCGCCTCGTCGTCCTGGCCGAGGGCGAGCAGCGCGCGGGCGAGGCCGCCCCAGGCTTCGGGGTTTTCCGCCTCGGTCTCGAGCACGGTGGAGAACAAGGACGCCGCCTCCGCGGCCTCCCCTTCCTCGAGGAGGCGCTTGCCTTCGGCCACCATCTCGGTGGCCGGCATCGCGCCGCCGGCGAGCTTGAGCAGGGTCTCGGCGAAGCGCTTGACCTCGCTCTCGGGCAGCGCGCCCTGGAACATGTCGGCGATCTGGCCCTGCCAGAAGGCGGCGACCGTGGGGATCGACTGCACGGGAAGGCCGAGCTGTCCGAGCTGGGCCACCAGCGCGCGATTGGCCTCGACGTCGATCTTGACGAGCCGCAGCCGGCCGCCGGCGGCGGTGACGACGCGCTCGAGCGTGGGGGTCAGCGTCTTGCAGGGGCCGCACCAGGCCGCCCAGAAATCGACCAGCACGGGGACCTCGCGGGAGGCGTCGATCACGTCCTCCATGAAGGTCGCCTGGTTGCCGTCGATGATGATGGCGTTGGCGGCAGCCCCGGTGCCCGCTTGTGTGGCCCCGCGCCCGTTGGGGCGGCTGGAAGGCGTCTGCCCGATGATCAGATCGCTCATGTGGACTGGTCCTGAAACCGCTTCGATTGACGCGTTCGTGCCGTCTGGCCCAACCCAGGTCAATCTTGGCCGGCTCAATCATGCGGTCGATCGTGGCGCCCGCATGGACAGATCTGTGGTGGGGCCGCGTCCTCGCAAGGAGGCGGTGGCGGCGGACGTTCGGCGGGTCCGGGGCCTCTTGTCAGCTTTCGCCGATCCCGGTAGAAGCCGGCCTCCGCGAGCGCGGGCGTAGCTCAGGGGTAGAGCACAACCTTGCCAAGGTTGGGGTCGTGGGTTCGAATCCCATCGCCCGCTCCAGGTTTCCGGTGAAATCTGAGTGCGATGAACGG
>CAXTVZ010000460.1:0-2027 GCA_964247685.1 uncultured Acetobacteraceae bacterium | reverse complement strand
TCGCGTCGGCTGACGGAGTCTGTCGGCCGAGTCACAGGGATCCAAGGGACGACTGTCCCTTGGCGGGTCCAGGGCAGAGCCCTGGCCTTCCTCGACGCTTGACGCGCGGGTGAGGCCGGGTTCAGGAGGCCCGGCCTCCATCCCGGGTCAAGGAGACCACCATCACCCGCACCCTGATGCTCGTCATGGCCATCGCCTGCGGTGTCGCAGTGGCCAGCATCTACATCAACCAACCCCTGCTCGGCCTGCTCGAGCACGCCTTCCCCGACCACCCCGCGCTGGTCCGCCAGGTCTCGACCGCGACGCAGCTCGGCTACGCGCTCGGCCTGCTGTCGCTGGTGCCGCTCGGCGACATCGTCGAACGCCGGCGCCTGATCCTGGGGCAGACCGTCGTGCTGGCACTCGCCCTGGCGCTCGCGGCCGCGGCGCCGGACGCTGCCACGCTGGTCGCGGCCTCGGTGCTGATCGGCATCGCGGCGAGCCTCGCCCAGCAGATCATCCCGTTCGCGGCCGAGCTCGCCGCACCCGAACGTCGCGGCAAGACCGTGGGCACGGTGATGAGCGGGCTGCTCGTCGGCATCCTGCTCGGCCGCGTGGTGGCCGGCATCGTCGGGCACCATGCCGGCTGGCGCGCGGTGTTCGGGCTCGCGGTCGGGCTGGTGGCGGTGAGCTTCGTGCTCCTGGCATGGGTCCTGCCGCGCCGGCCGCCCGCGCTGCGCGTGCGCTACGGCGCGCTGCTCGCCTCGCTGGTGGCACTCTGGCGCGACGAGCCCGCACTCCGGGCGGCGACGGTCACGCAGGGGTCGCTGTTCGCTTCGTTCATCGTGTTCTGGACCACGCTCACGCTCGAGCTCGAACGCGCCTACGGCCTCGGCGCGCAGGCGGCCGGGCTGTTCGGCCTGGTCGGCGTCGCGGGCGCGCTGCTCGCACCGGCGGTGGGGCACTCGGCCGACCGGCGGGGACCGCACTTCGTCATCCGCGTGGCCACGGTCGTGATCCTGCTGTCATGGCTCCTTTTGGCCATCGCCCACAGCATCGCCGTGCTCATGCTCGGCGTGCTGCTGCTCGACCTCGGCGTGCAGGGGTCGATGGTGTCGCACCAGCACGTGATCTACGCGCTGCGTCCCGAGGCGCGGGGCCGGCTGAACACCGTGTTCGTCGGCGGCATGTTCATCGGCAGCGCGCTCGGCTCGGCCATCGCGGTGCTCGCCTGGGACCATGGCGGCTGGCACGCGGTCTGCGCGTTCGGCGCCTTCCTCGCGCTGGTCGCGTTCGTCCGGCAGCGAAGGCCCGTCAGGCGCGCGGGCGCGGCAGTTCCGCACGGATGATGCTCGCGAGCGCAAACGACGCGAGGGCGGCCTGCACCGGCCGCAGACGCGAGAAATAGCGCGGCGCCTCCGCCTCGCGCGCCGCCGTGCGGTCGATCAGGCCCAGCGCCGCGTAGCCGGCGGCAAGCGAGGCCAGCGAGACCCGACGCCCGGGCGACACCAGTCCGCCCACGCCGAAGAAGAAGTGCACGAGCATGGCGAGGAGGTCGCCGCCGGGCGCGCCGCCCGGATCGTCGAAGCTCAGCCCGCGCCGCACGCCGCCGAGGAAGCAGAGGATCGCGCCGCCCCAGATCGAGGCGGCGTCGGCCGCGACACCCCGCGCGCGGAGCGGCAGCGCGTGCGACGCGACGGCGCTCGCCAGCAACGGCAGGATGGCGAGGCTCGCGAAGATGTCCCCCTCCAGAGGCACCGTCGCGACCGCCCGCTGGGCTGCGAGGGCGGCGGCTTCTCTGCGGCGGCGGCGGCGGCCCAGCATCGATCGCGAATCCTTGTCCAACGGTCCGTGACGAGACGCGCAGAGAGGGCCGGGGTTCTGGGGAACCCGCTCGACATCCATCGCTTGAGCCGGTTCCCACACGCGGAGGACACGCAGATGGCAGACAAGATCGTCGAGAACGGGGTGGATCGCAGCACGGAAGCCAAGGACCTCGCGCACGACGCGAAGGAAGCGGCGGAGCGCGGCGAGAAGGAGGAGAGCTC
>CAXTVZ010000459.1:0-2034 GCA_964247685.1 uncultured Acetobacteraceae bacterium | reverse complement strand
TAGAGGACTGCGACGCGCGTCATGCGGGGATGCCCACGCGCCTGATCTCCCAATGGAGATCGACGCCGCTCATCTCGCGCACGCGGGTGCGAACCATCTCGCCGAGCGCCTCGATGCTGGCGGCCGTGGCGGTGCCGGTGTTGACGAGGAAGTTCGTGTGCAGCGCGCTGACGGCGGCACCTTCGTGCGCGAGCCCGCGACAGCCGGCCTGGTCGATCAGCTCCCAGGCCTTGAACGAGGATTCCTCGGGCGACGGGTTGCGGAAGGTCGAGCCGCCGGTGCGTTCCTTGACGGGCTGGGTCGCCTCGCGCCTCGCACGGATCTCGGACAGGCGGGCGCCGATCGCGACGGCGTCGCCCGCGGCGCCGCGCAGACGCGCGCGCACCACGACGGATTCGGGTGGCAGGCCGGCGGCTGTGCGATAGCCGAACGCGAAGGCTTCTGCCGGCAGGCGCACGAGCTCGCCTGCGCGGGTCACGATCTCGGCCCAGTCGAGGATGTGCGCGATCTCGCCGCCATAGGCGCCGGCATTCATCGCGACGGCGCCACCGATCGTGCCCGGGATGCCGGCGAGGAATTCGAGACCGGAGAGGCCGGCCTCGGCGGTGCGTCGTGCGACCAAGGCGTCGGCGGCGGCGCCCCCCACGACGACGGCGTCGCCATCGATCGCGATGGTGGCAAACGACTTGCCGAGGCGGATCACGGCGCCCGCCATCCCGCCATCGCGTACGATGAGGTTCGAGCCGGCGCCGAGTGCGAATGCGGGCATCCCCTCGGGGAGCGCGCGCAGGAACGTGCCGAGATCGCGGGCGCTGGCGGGCTGCACCAGAGCTTCGGCGGGGCCGCCGACGCGGAACCAGGTGTACGGCGCGAGTGCGGCCGCGGGCGCGAGCCTCCCCTGCGTGCGTGCGCCGAAGAACTCCGGATCGTGCGCGACGGCGTTCAAGCGGCCCCCCGCTTGGGGCTTTGCAGCGCCTGCAACTGCGCGGGCAGCGTCTGCGCCCAGGCGGTGATGTTGCCGGCGCCGAGGCAGACCACGAAGTCGCCCGAGCGCGCGATCGCGTGCACCATCTCGGCGAGGTGGTCGGGCGAGGCGAGGGGAACCACCGATTTGTGGCCGCGCATGCGCAGGCCTTCCACCAGCGCGTCGCGGTCGATGCCCTCGATCGGCTGCTCGCCGGCGGCATAGACGTCGGCCACGATCACGGTGCCGGCGTCGTTCATGCAGGTGCAGAACTCGTCGAACAGCGAGCGGAGGCGCGAGTAGCGGTGCGGCTGCACGATGGCGACCACGTCGCGTGCGCCAGCCTGGCGTGCGGCCTTGAGCACAGCGGCGATCTCGACCGGGTGGTGGCCGTAATCGTCGATCACGGTGATGCCGCCGGTTTCACCCGTTTTGGTGAAGCGCCGCTTGACGCCCCGGAACTGCGCGAAGGCAGAGCGCAACGTCGCGTCGTCGATCTCCATCTCGTGGCCGATGGCGACGGCGGCGAGCGCGTTCTGCACGTTGTGCTGGCCGAGCATGGGAAGGCGGAATGGCCCGAGGCGCCGCGAGCGGTTGCGCAACCGGTCGGTCACCGCGACTTCGAAGGTGGCGCCACGCTTGTCGCTGACGATGCGCTCGGCGCGCACATCGGCCTGCGGGGAAAAGCCGTAGGTGATGATGCGGTGATCCGACAGACGCGGGATCATCTTCTGCACTTCGGGGTGGTCGATGCAGAGAACAGCGAAACCGTAGAACGGAATGTTGGAGACGAACTGGTCGTAGCCGGCCTGCATCGCTTCCGCCGTTCCCCAATGGTCGAGATGCTCGGCATCCATGTTGGTCACCACCGCGACCACCGCGGGGAGGCGCAGGAACGAGCCGTCGCTCTCGTCGGCCTCGACCACCATCCAGTCGCCGGAACCCATGCGGGTGTTGGTGCCGTAGGCTTCGATGATGCCGCCGTTGATCACGGTGGGATCGAGATGGGCCGCTTCCAGCACGGCGGCGATCAGGCTGGTGGTGGTGGTCTTGCCGTGCGTGCCGCCGAC
>CAXTVZ010000458.1:0-2046 GCA_964247685.1 uncultured Acetobacteraceae bacterium | reverse complement strand
CAGGGAGACACCCATGAAGCTCAGCGCCCGCAACCAGCTGGCCGGAACCATCGTCGAGGTGCGCCGCGGCGCCACCACCTCGCATGTCGTGATCGACGTGAACGGGCTGCGGATCACCGCGTCGATCACCAACGAGGCGGTGGACGAGCTCGGCCTCGCACCCGGGGTTGCGGCGACCGCGGTGGTGAAGGCGTCCGACGTGATGATCGGTGTCGGGTAACATCGCTGCAACAAAACTCAACAGGGCGACACCCCGTCGCCCGGTATCTCCACCCGCACGGCCGCCGCCGCGCGCGCGGCGGGGCCGCTTGAGGGAGAGGCGCCGGCATTGATCGTGGCCCTGCAGACCGCGTCGTCGCCGCTGTTGCGCGAGCTTCGGATTGTTGCCGTGACGCTGCTCGACCGGCGGGGCTCGCCGCTGGCGAAGCTCTGGTTCCTGTTCTGCCTGTCCTATCTGTTCGTCCCGCTCGATATCATCCCGGACCGGACCCCCTATGTGGGCCATCTCGACGAGGCCGCTGCGGTGCTGCTCGGATTGCTGGGGGCATGGCTGCTGACATCGTCCGCGGCACCTGCGCCGGCGGGACTGCGTGGCGTGGTCCCGCCGGGGCTGGGGATGGCCGCCCGTGGCGCGCGGTCGGTCGCCGGACGCGCCAGCGTCGACCTGTTCGCCACCGCGCTCGCCGCACCCGTGATGCGGCTGATGCTCGGGCGCTGGCCCGAGCCGCTCGAGGTCGCGCAGTTCCGGCTGGGACTGCGTCGGAACAGCAGCGCGCTGCCGCCGCTGCTGCGCGCGATCGCTCATGTCCCGACGGCGCGCGGCCTGGTCAACCGGACCATGCTGCTGGCGTCGACCGTTCCACCCGACGCCGCATCCGCCCACGGGATCGTGGCGGTCGACCACGGCGCCCTGATGGGCGATCCGATGCGGATCTGGCGCGGGCCGAAGATCGGCTTCCTGCATCTGGAGAAGACCGCGGGCTCCTCGCTCACCACCTTCCTCACGGGCCTGTTCCACCCGCTGCAGATCGATCCCGACCCGAACCGGGTGCTGGCCCCCGAAACGACGCGCCTGGCCGAGCGCGACGGCCATCGGCCGGACGCCGAGCGCAGCCTCGTCTGGGGGCATTACGATCTGGCGACGCTGCGCGGGCTGGGACCGGACCGCTTCCTGCTGACCGTGCTGCGCGAGCCGCGGGCGCGGATTCTGTCGCTGTATCACTACTTCCGGGCCAATGACGGCGACGACGAGCGACGCGTGCGCCTCGCCCACGAGCTCTCGTTGCTCGACTACCTGCGCTCCGGCGAGCCCGACGCCGTCAACATGGTCGACAACCTGTATGTCCGGCGACTGACCGGTGCCTATGCCGGCGCGGATGGCCATGATCCGCTCCGGACCGATCCCGACGCGGCACTGGCCCAGGCGCTCGACCGGCTCGAGGCGCTCGACTTTGTGGGCCTGGCCGAGGACATGGACGCGACGCTGGCGACGCTCGGTCGCATGCTCGGCTTCACGCCGCCCACGCGCGCGCCGCGCGCCAACGTGCTGGCCGAGAACGAGGCCAATCCGTTCCTGCCGTTTCGCACGATCGCGCGGGCCCGCGTGACGGACGAAATCGCGGTGGAGCTCGACCGGCTGACGCGGCTCGATCGCGTGGTCTACGAGCGCGGGCGCCGGCGCTTCGAGGCGCTCCGCGCGCGGGTCTGATGGCGGCTCAGCGGTCGATCGTGCGCGCTTGCGCCTCGCTGCAGCGGGCGCCGTGGATGTCTGTGCGTGCGGCCGCCTTGGCGACGTCGGCGGCCGGCACGAGCGATGGGACGGCGGCGCGGAGCGCGACCATCTCGTTGTGCGGGGGTGGTGAGCCGTAGGCAAAGTTCATGCCCGTGCAGCTGAGACCGAGGGCTGAGACGGTGGGATCTGCGGTGCCGAGTTGGCGCTGTTGCATGGCTGGGGGTCCTTCTCGTGTGCTCCGAGGCAGGATTCGATTGGGGAGAAAGGCCAGGGCTCTGCCCTGGACCCGCCAAGGGACGGTCGTCCCTTGGAAC
>CAXTVZ010000457.1:0-2062 GCA_964247685.1 uncultured Acetobacteraceae bacterium | reverse complement strand
CTCGGTTCGGGCGTGCGGTAGGCGCCTCTCTCAGGCTGCCTTCGTTTCCCCTTCCCACTCTCCCAACCAGCAGGGTTCCGACTCGGTCGGAGGCACGGGCTTGTGGAGGGAGACCGGCTTTAACGCACGCGACCAACGCCAGCGCGGGACCGGCAATGCGTGATCGACCCGCGGCCGCCCGCGCCAGTTCCAGCTCCGACCACCCGCGCGAGCCTCACGGGTCCAACCGGCGCCGCGCAGACTTGCACCGTCCTCGTCGTCGCATGTGTAGGTGATGATCCGGCGAAATCCGCGGAGCTGTGCCTCGCGCGCGCCCATCCGTAGAGGGCACTGCAGGCGTTCCAGCGCAGCGCGTCAGGACCGTCTCGCCGCACGCAGAGGCGTGTGACTTCGACGATTTGGTGGCGGTCGAAGGCCCGGGCGAGCGGCTGGTCAACCGTCGTCACCACGCCGAGCAGGTCAGGACCGTTCCAGAGGCCCTGGCCGAACCGCCAGCCGCTCGGGGCGGGCAGATGTTCGTGATGCTGGTCAGTGAAGCGACGGGCATCCCGGAAGGCGATGCGCTCAAGCCGGACCTTCCAGTCCAGGATCAGCGCGCCGCAGCCGTCGTCAGCGACCCGTCGCAAGGTCTCACCGCAGATTTCCTCGAGACCCAGGCGCCGGAGCGCGGCGCGTGCTCACTCGGGATCTTCGGCCAAGCTCCAGCGGGCCTCCTCCTCCGACGCCTCGCAGCACGTGGAGATCATGAACTCGCGGTTGCTCCAGACCTCGAGGAGCTCGAACTCCTCGGCCTGGCCACAGTGCGGGCAGAGGGTCATGGGTCGGGCTCAGCCACGGGCCGGCCGAGTCGGTCGCGCACACGCGACCTCCAGCCAGCAAACCAATCCAGGAGATCGCCGCCGCTGACGCTCGTGTCGTCGTCGCTGTCATCCAGCGCGTCGAACTGCTCGCTCCAGACAGCGAGCGCTTCGCGCAGCAATCCCAACATCAGCGGCGCACAAGCAAAGAGCTGCGCATACTGCTCCGCTTCGCCTATACCCCGATCCGCGCCGTCGTTGACGAGCGCCACTTCCACTGTCGGCTCGGTGTCGGTTCGGACCAGAGCGAAGCCGGCCTCATGAGAGCGTTCGAAGGGCAGGATCCGCAGCGAGCCGGAGATCTCCGGCAGATGGGCCAGGCTCATCGCCTCGCCTCCTGAACCTGCAAAACCGCCACGCTCGAGTCCTGATCCGACAGGAAGCCGGGTGCCGCGAGCACACCCCACACGAGCGCAGCGAACACCGCCGCGCCGATCGCCACCTTCAGTCCTTTCGAAACCGCCATTCTCGTCGCCCTTTTGCTGAGTCTCGTCATCCGAGACCCAGCCCGCCGGCCGCTGCAGGCCGGACGGGGCAAGGGCGGCGCAGCCGGGAGCGCACGAGCGCGACGCACCCTTGCGGCGGCCGGACCAGGAGCGGCACGCGCTCGCGCGCTCCTGTTCGGGCGCGTCCGATCAGGCGGCGATCGAGCCCGCGTTTGCAGCCTCACAGATCAGTATTGAGTGCCGCGAATGCCGACCGTCCCAGGTGAGCGCGGAGCACGCGCTCATAGAGCCGCTCCGCAAGGCCAGGCGCCTCCGACTGGAGGTAAAGAAGGATCAGCCGGGCCCGCGATCCATAGGGGACGCCTACGCGGCTAACTTCACCGTCGCGTTCGACAGAGCCAGGTTCGACCATGAGCCGCACGCGATCGGTTCGCACGAGCCAAACTTCGTCATCGGGCAAGCGGCGGTGGGGCAGAGCACTTTGGCACCAACCGCTGAAGAGGAAGCCGACGGACCCTTCGTCGTCCGACATATACCGATACGCCGCGTCCAGGATCGCGCGATCCTGAGCTGTCGTGGTCAATGCCAGGCTTTCCTGCCGGCCGTGGGTCAGGAGCTGATCGTGGATGCGTCCCATGGAGACCGACCTAAGCTGCTCTCATGACTTTTGTCTCTGTGGACTTTTGGTGCTGCGAACTATAGGGCAGATAATTGTGACTCTCTGTTAGTTGGGTCACCAAGAGTCCACGGGATAGATCA
>CAXTVZ010000456.1:0-2072 GCA_964247685.1 uncultured Acetobacteraceae bacterium | reverse complement strand
TCGTGCCGGAAGTCGTGATCGCGGTCATGACGAAGTCTCCCGTCTCAGAACATGTTCAGGGCGAGGCGCGCGTCCTCGCTCATCCGGCTGGCGTCCCACGGCGGGTCCCACACCGTCTCCACCTCGCAGGCGGACACGCCGGGGATCGACAGCACCGCGTCGCGCACCTGCACCGGCAGCTCCTGGGCGCTCGGACAGCCGGGTGCGGTGAGCGTCATCTCCACCTTGACCTGCCCGTCCTCGTGCAGGTCGATCGCATAGATCAGGCCGAGCTCGTAGATGTTGACCGGGATCTCCGGGTCGAACACGGTCGCGATGGCGGCGATCACCGCGTCCTCGTCGGGCGCGGTCAGCACCTCGCCGGTCGGGGTCCAGCTTCCCGTGGACATGCCGACCCCGTTATCGCCGTCGAGCGAGAAGCCGCCGGCGGCGGCAGGCTCCTCGCCGGGGATCGGCACGGCATCGTCCGGTTCCCGCTGTGCCGACATCGCCATCATGGGATCCTCTCGCTCTGCAACGCCTCGAGCAGCGCAGTCCATGGCAGGGTGGCGCAACGGATCCGCGACCTGTACTCGCGGAGGTTCTCGAACGCGCCGAGCAGACCCAGCCCCTCGGCGGGCTGCTGCGGATCCGCCGCGGAGTCGGACGAACCTAGGTCCGGCGCCTGGCGCAGCATGGCATCGAACCGCGCGAACAGCGAGCCGATCGCCGCCGCATCCAGGCCCTCGACGCTCTCGGCCATCAGGTCCGCCGATGCGCCGCAGATCGCGCAGCCGCGTGTCCGGTGCATCGCGCGTGCCACCTGGCCGCCCCGGGACAGCTCGAGGGTCACGTGCACGCGGTCGCCGCAGAACGGGTTGCTGCCGTCCGCCGCACGGTCGGCGGGCTCGAGCACGCCGGCATGCAGCGGCCGGCGCGCGCGCTCCATGATCAGGCGCTGATACAGCGTCTCGCGGCTGTCCGGCGACTCCGCGGGAGCCGCCTCGACGGGGAGGGAGAGATCCATGGTCAGGCGAAGAACCCCCGCACCTGCTCGAGCGCGTCCGCGAGCCGGTCGATCTCGCCGCGTGTCGTGTACAGGCCGAAGCTCGCGCGCGCCGTGCTGCCGACGCCGAGCCGTCGCATCAGCGGCTCGGCGCAGTGGTTGCCGGCGCGCACCGCGATGCCGTTGCGGTCCAGCAGGGTCGCGATGTCGTGCGCGTGCGCGTTCTCCATCGTGAACGAGAACACCCCGCCGCGGTCCTGCGCCTGGCCGAGGATGCGCAGGCCCTCGATCGCCGACAGGCGCGACAGCGCGTGCTCGGTCAGCGCCGCCTCGTGCGCCTCGATGCGCTCGAAGCCGACCGCGCTCACGTAGTCGATCGCGGCCCCCAGCCCGATCGCCTCGATGATCGGCGGCGTGCCGGCCTCGAAGCGATGCGGCAGCTCGGCCCAGGTCGAGCGCTCGAAGCTGACGCTGCTGATCATGTCGCCGCCGCCGAGGAACGGCGGCAGCGTCTCGAGCAGCGCCCGCCTGCCCCACAGCACGCCGATGCCGGTCGGGCCGTACAGCTTGTGGCCGGTGAAGACGTAGAAGTCCGCCCCCGTCGCCTGCACGTCGATGCGGCGATGCACCACCGCCTGCGAGCCGTCGAGCAGCAGCATCGCGCCGGCCTCGTGCGCGAGGGCGGCGATGCGCGCCGCCGGGGTCACGCTGCCGAGCACGTTGGACATGTGGGTCACCGCGACCAGTCCCACCCGCCCATCCGCGAGCAGCTCGCGCAGATGGTCGAGGTCGAGCTCGCCGCTGTCGGTGATGCGGGCGACGCGGAGCTCGATGCCGCGCCGGTCGCGCAGCATCTGCCAGGGCACGATGTTGGCGTGATGCTCCATCTCGGAGATCACCACCGCCTGCTCCGGCCGCATGGTGTCGCCGAAGGCGTGCGCCAGCAGGTTGATGGCGCCGGTGCTGCTCTGGGTGAAGATCACCTCGTCGCGCGAGGGCGCATTGATGAACGCCGCGACCTTGTCGCGGGCACCCTCGTAGGCGTCGGTGGTGCGCTCGCTCATCCAGTGCAGGCCGCGATGCACGT
>CAXTVZ010000455.1:0-2074 GCA_964247685.1 uncultured Acetobacteraceae bacterium | reverse complement strand
TTTTAAGGGCTCCGCCCTTAACGGGGTCCAGGGGCAGCGCCCCTGGCCTTCTTCATAGCGGGTCGACTGCCGCGCCTAGACGCGCCCGTCGATCAGGGTCTGCACGACCCCCGGATCGGCGAGCGTGGTGACATCGCCGAGATCCTCGGTCTCGTTCGCTACGATCTTGCGCAGGATGCGGCGCATGATCTTGCCCGAGCGGGTCTTCGGCAGGTCGGGCGCGAACTGGATGTGCTCGGGGGCGGCGAAGGCGCCGATCGTGCGGCGGACGGCGGCCACGAGCTCCGAGCGCGTGTCCTCGTCGGGGATGACGCCGCCGCGGACCACGACATAGGCGTAGATCGCCTGGCCCTTCACCTCGTGGGGCACGCCGATCACGGCCGATTCCACCACTTTCTCATGATGGTTCAGCGCCGCCTCGACCTCGGCCGTGCCGATCCGGTGGCCGGAGACGTTGATCACGTCGTCGACGCGGCCGGTGATCCAGAAATACCCGTCCGCATCGCGCCGGGCACCGTCGCCGGTGGTGTAGCGGCCGGGATGGGCCGCGAAATAGGTGCGGCGGAAGCGCTCGTGATCGCCGTGGATGGTGCGCGCCTGGCCGGGCCAGGAGCGGGTGATCACGAGCTGACCCTGGCCTTCGCCCTCGATCTCCGAGCCCTTCGCGTCCACCAGCATCGGCAGCACGCCCGGCAGCGGCAGCGTCGCCGAGCCGGGTTTGAGGGCCACCGCCCCGGGCAGCGGCGCGATCATGATGCCGCCCGTCTCGGTCTGCCACCAGGTGTCGATCACCGGGCAGCGATCGCCGCCCACCACGTCGTGGTACCAGAGCCAGGCCTCGGGATTGATCGGCTCGCCCACGCTCGCCAGCAGGCGGAGCGAAGCGCGCGACGAGGCCGTCACCGGCTCGTCGCCGTAGCGCATCAGCGCGCGGATCAGGGTGGGCGCGGTGTAGAACAGCGTGACCTTGTGGCGGTCGATCACGCGCCAGAGCCGGCCCGGATCGGGCCAGGTGGGGACGCCTTCGAACACCACGGTGGTCGCCCGGTTGGCGAGCGGGCCGTAGACGCCGTAGCTGTGGCCGGTGACCCAGCCGACATCGGCGGTGCACCAGTACACGTCGTCGTCGCGGTGGTCGAACACGAGCTCATGCGTGTAGCTCGCCCAGACGAGGTAGCCGCCGGTGGTGTGCACCAGGCCTTTCGGCGCGCCGGTGCTGCCGGAGGTGTAGAGGATGAACAGCGGATCCTCGGCACTCATCCGCTCGGGCGGGCAGTCGGGCGAGGCGTCGGCCACCAGGGCGGCGTAGTCGAGGTCGCGGCCGGCGGTCATGGGCACGTCCGCGCCCGTGATCGGGACCACCAGCGCGTGCTCCACGCAGGCCGCGTCGGCCATTGCCGCGTCGGCGTTCGCCTTGAGCGCGATCCGCTTGCCGCCGCGGCGCTGCTCGTCGCCGGTGATCAGCAGGCGCGCGCCGCAATCGGCCAGGCGGCCCGCGACGCTCATCGGCGAGAAGCCGGCGAACAGCACCGTGTGCACCGCGCCGATCCGCGCGCAGGCGAGCATCGAGACCACCGCCTCGGGCACCATCGGCAGGTAGATGCCCACGGTGTCGCCGCGGCCGATGCCGATGGATTTGAGCACGTTGGCGAGGCGGCACACGCGCTCGTGGAGATCGCGGTAGGAGATCCGCTCGGACCGGCCCTCCTCGTCCGCCTCCCAGATCACGGCTGTGCGGTCCGCATCGTGCGCGAGATGTCGGTCGAGGCAGTTGACCGACGCGTTCAGCACGCCGTCGGCGAACCAGCGGATGGTGACGTCGCCCTCGAAGCTCGACTGGTCGGCGAGCGTAGGCGGCGTGAACCAGTCGAGCCGCTTGACCTGCTCGGCCCAGAACGTGTCGGGCGTCTGCGCGGCGTGATTGGCCATCAGGGCGGCCTTCTTGGCGTTCACATGCGCCCGCGCGGCCGCCTCCGGCTTGACGTGGAACAGCTCGCGGGTGTGCACCTCGTTGCCGTTCGGGACCGATCTGAGTTCGACCATCGACGCCTCCCTGGAGGATGCGTTCGCCGCA
>CAXTVZ010000454.1:0-2076 GCA_964247685.1 uncultured Acetobacteraceae bacterium | reverse complement strand
CCTCAAACCCCCAGATCGGCCAGAACGAGAACCTCCACGCTGTCCCCCGCCTCCGCCGCCGCCGCATGCGGCGCCCGCATGATCAGCGCGTCGGCCCGCGTGAGGTCGCGCAGGCGCGACGAGTCCTGCGTCGGCATTGCCGTCACGACCATGTCGGCCGAGAGCGTCGCGCGCACGTGGTCGGCGCGTTCATCGTTCGCGCGGAGCGGCGCGCCGAGCACCGCGCGCCTCGTGACGAGCGTGCCGGGCGGCAGGCCCAGCAGCGCATCGATCGCAGGCCGAAGGAACAGCGCGCCGCAGACGATCGCCGAGACGGGATTGCCGGGAACGCCGAGCACCGGGACGCGATGGTCGCCGAACCGGAGATAGCCGTGCATCAGCGGCTTGCCGGGCCGCATGGCGATCCGCGGCACGTCGGGGTCGAAGCCGTGCCGGGCGAGGGCGGGACGCACGAGGTCGTGGTCGCCGACGCTGGCACCTCCGAGGGTCACGAGCAGGTCGCAGTGGCGCGCCTGTTCCGCGGCCGAGGCGATCGCGTCGGTATTGTCGGGGGCGACCGGCAGGATCACCGGCTCGCCGCCGGCAGCAATCACGAGGGCTGCGAGCGCGTAGGAGTTGGAGCTCGCGACGCCGCCGGGCGGGATCGGTTCGCCCGGCAGCACGATCTCGTCGCCGGTGGCGAGCAGTGCGACCCGCGGGCGGCGCCGGACGGGGAGCCAGGGATGGCCGGCGCTGGCCGCCAGGCCCACGGCGCGTGCGCCGAGACGCTGGCCAGGCGCGAGCACGGTATCGCCGGTGGTGAAATCGCCGCCGCGCGGCCGGATGTGTCGGCCGAGCACGGCGGCCTCGTCGACTCGCACGGTGTCGCCGCGATGGGTCGCGTTCTCCTGGATCAGCACCGTGTCGGCGCCCGCCGGGATGACGCTGCCGGTGAAGATGCGGATGGTCTCGCCGCGGTCTACGTGCACCGCCGTGGGGTGGCCGGCGGGTGCGGCGGCGACCAGGCGGAGCTCGGCGCCCGCGATCGCGTCGGCCGCGCGCACCGCCCAACCATCCATGGCCGAGACGTCGTGCGCGGGCTGGTCCACGCGCGCGACCACGGGGGCGGCGAGGATGCGGCCGGCGGCCTCGGCCAGCGAGACGATCTCGGGTCCGGTGGGCAGCAGGCCCGCCAGAACCCTCGCGCGGGCCTCCGCCACGCTCAGCAAGAACGCCCCCGACATGCGCAGCAAGAGCGCCTCCGGCGCGGGCCGCATGAATGCTTGACCTCGGGGCTTCGGATACGCATCTTCCGCCCTCCCGTGCCCGGCCCCAAGTGTGGCCCCGCCAAGAGATCAGTTGCCATGGCCAAGACAAACACCGTCCAGATCAAGCTCGTGTCCTCCGCGGACACCGGCTACTTCTATGTGACGAAGAAGAACGCGCGCGCCCAGACGGGCAAGATGGCGCTGAAGAAGTATGACCCCGTCGCGCGCAAGCACGTCGAGTTTCGGGAAGCCAAGATCAAGTAGCTTCTTCGAGGAACCCGAGCGCGCCCAGATCCTCGCGGAGCTGGAGCGGGCTCTCGAACCGGATCGCATGAATGCCGAGCGCGGATGCCGCCTCGGCATTTTGCTTGTTGTCGTCGATGAACACGATGTCGGACAGCACGAGCGCGAAGCGCTCCGCCAGGCGATGGAAGATCGCCGGCTCCGGCTTGGCGAGACGTTCCTCGCCCGAGACCAGGATGCCGCGGAACAGGCTTAGAAACGGGAAGCTGTCGCGCGCATAGAGCCAGGTGTCGGCAGCCCAGTTGGTGAGCGCATACAGCGCCACGCCGCGTTCCGCCAGCTCGGCGAGGATCGCGACCGTGCCCTCGATCGCGCCACCCAGCATCTCGGGCCAGCGCGCGCGATAGGCCGCGATCAGCTCCGCCTGGTCGGGGTACTTCGCCGAGAGCGACGCGATCGCCTCGTCCCACGGGCGACCGCGATCCTGCGCCAGGTTCCACTCATGATCGCATACGGTGGCGAGGAAACTCTCCATCGCCGCGTCGTCGCCGTCGAAGAGTTTCCGATACAGGTGGCGCGGGTTCCA
>CAXTVZ010000453.1:0-2076 GCA_964247685.1 uncultured Acetobacteraceae bacterium | reverse complement strand
CCGCCAGGACGCGGCGGTGCCGGGGGTGGCGGCACGCCGCGTTCCGTAGAGACGATGCGGCACGCGGGCCTCGTCCTCCGGGCTGGGGCGGGCGGTCAGGATCCGCAGCTCGCGGTAGCACTGCATGGCGTCCGCGTTGATGACCGTGCCGCCGAGCCCCTCGGCGAGGGCGAGTGCCAGCGCCGACTTCCCCGAGGCGGTCGGCCCCGCGACGATCAGGCAGCGTCGGTCGGCGTCGAACACGGAGCTGGGCCGGACGTTGGGGTGGCATGACGATCGCACTCGTGACCCATCCCGCCTGCCTCCAGCACGATGCGGGGCCCGGGCATCCGGAGCAGCCCGCGCGGTTGCGCGTGGTGCTCGACGGCCTGGTCGTGCCGGAGTTCGCGGGCCTCGTCCGCCACGAGGCACCGCTGGCCACGCGCGAGATGCTGGAGCGCGCCCATCCGGCCGCCTATGTCGACCGCATCCTCGCGATCCAGCCCGAGGGCGAGGGCCGCATCGCGCTGGATGCCGACACGGCGATGAGTGCGGGAAGTGCGGAGGCGGCGCGGCTGGCCGCCGGGGGTGCGTGTCGCGGCGTCGACCTCGTGATGGGTGGTGCGGCGGACGCGGCCTTCGTTGCCGTGCGGCCGCCCGGCCATCACGCCGAACCCGACCGGGCAATGGGGTTCTGCCTGTTCGGCAACGCCGCGATCGCCGCCCTGCATGCCCGCGCGGCCTGGGGTCTGCAACGCGTGGCGGTGGTGGATTTCGACGTCCATCACGGCAACGGCACGCAGGCGATGGCGTGGAACGACCCCGATTTCTTCTTCGCGAGCAGTCATCAGTCGCCGTGCTACCCGGGAACGGGGGCGGAGCGCGAGACGGGTGTCGCGGACAACGTCATCAACGCGCCGCTTCCGCCGGGCAGCGGGTCCGTGGCGTTCCGGCGCGCCTGGAGCGATCGCATCCTGCCGGCGCTGGTCCGCTTCCGGCCCGCGATCGTCATCATCTCCGCGGGCTTCGATGCCCATCGCGCGGACCCGCTGGCCCAGCTGGAGCTCGACGAGGCCGACTTCGCCGCTGTGACAACGGAGATCCTGGAGGCAGCCGCGGGCGCGCCGGTCGTGTCCTTGCTCGAAGGCGGCTACGATCTGACCGCACTCCGGGCGTCCGCCGTCGCCCATGTGCGCGCACTTGGCCTTGCGCCGTCACGGACCTGACGGCATGAGGCACGCATGCTTCCGCCATCCCATGTCCTGACGCTCGTGGCGTCCGAGGCGGGCGAGTTGTCGCCGCGCCTGGTGGCGCGGCTGCGCGAGGCGGCCGGCGGCGGCGAACCCGACCTGCTCGCGCCGGGCCTTGCGGCCGATATCCCGCTCACGGCGATGCCCGACCTCGATCGTCTTCGCCCCGAGCTGGAGGATGCGCCGGTCGACCTGCTGGCGACCGCGATCGAGGGGCGCCGCCGCAAGCTGCTGGTGGCCGACATGGACAGCACGATCATCACCGGCGAGACGCTGGATGAGCTCGCAGCGCTGGCCGGCACCGGCGCGCTGGTCGCCGCCATCACGCAGCGAAGCATGAACGGTGAGCTCGACTTCGCCGAGGCGTTGCGCGCCCGGGTCGCGACGCTGGCCGGCGCGAGCATCGCACTGCTCGAGCAGGCCTGGCGCGATGTCCGCCTGCAGGACGGTGCGCGAGCACTGGTCGCGACCATGCGCCGGCATGGCGCCCGGTGCGCACTGGTGTCGGGCGGGTTCACGTTCTTCACCGACCGCGTGGCCGCGCGATGCGGGTTCGATGCGGCGTTCGCCAACGTGCTGCTCGATGACGGCGCGGTGCTGACGGGTGCGGTCGCCGAGCCGGTGCTCGATCGTGGGGCCAAGCTCGCGATCCTGCAGAGGCTCGCGGCGGGTCTGCAGCCGCAGGAGACGATTGCCGTGGGCGATGGCGCGAACGATCTCGACATGCTGCTCGGGGCTGGGCTGGGTGTCGCGTTCCGGCCGAAGCCTGTGCTTGCGGCGGCGGTGGCCAACCGGGTCGAGCATGCGGATCTGCGGGCGTTGCTGTTTGCGCAGGGATTTCGGGCGC
>CAXTVZ010000452.1:0-2090 GCA_964247685.1 uncultured Acetobacteraceae bacterium | reverse complement strand
CGCTCGCCTGGCTCATCGCGCGCCGCGGCGTCACCGCGCCGATCGCGAGTGCGACTAGCGTCGCCCAGGTCGAGAGCTTCGCCAGAGCCGCCGACCTCGCGCTGTCTCCCACCGACGTCGGCGAGCTCGACGCCGCGAGCGCCTGATCGCAACGGATCGAGCATCGCGCGGGATGTCCGGCGACCCCGACGACCGCGAGTGGCAGGCCTCGGCTCGGACAACCCCGATCCGGTCACCCCATCGCGCGCCGACCCGTAGAGCCGCGTCGTCACGCGGCCGGCCGGGCAGGCCGCCGCCACGGGACGCGGGGACAAATCCACCCCTGCCTCGTTACGCCCCAAAGCCCCTGGGGGAGAGAACCGACCATGGCCGAGCCCGACATCCGCGTGGCCCTCGAGGCCTCCGCCCTGAACGGCGAGCGCCCCGCCTGGGACGCCGAGCGCCGCCGCCTCTACTGGGTCGACATCCGCGAGCCGGCCCTGCACGAGTTCGACCCGGAGACCGGCCAAGACCGCCATTGGGAGATGCCCGCCTGGATCGGCTGCTACGCGCTCACCGACACCGGCGCGCTGGTGGCGCTCCGCACTGGCCTCTTCGCGCTGGACTTCGAAACCGGCGCGCTCACCCACCTCGCGGTCGCCCCCTTCGACGCCCGCCGCTTCACCTTCAACGAGGGCGACACCGACCGTCAGGGCCGCTTCTGGGCCGGCCCGATGTATGTCCCGCTCGCCCCGGGCGACCAGTCCCCCGATCACCCCGACGCCCTCCCGTTCTGGCGCTGGACCGGCCGCGATTTCCAGCCCGGCACGCCGGCGGTGAAGACCGCGAACAGCCTAGCCTGGAGCGTCGACGGCCGACGCATCTACTTCGGCGACACCGCGCAGCGATCGATCTGGACCGCGCCCTACGACCTCGCCACCGGCGAGGCCGGGACGGCCACCCTGTTCGCCCGCGTCGACATCGAGGGTGCCGACGGCCCCGACGGCATGGCGATCGACCGCGACGGCTATCTCTGGTGCGCGGTGTTCGGCGGCGGCCGCCTGCTGCGCTTCGGCCCCGACGGCTATGTCGAACGCACGATCCGGCTGCCCGTCCGCTATCCCACCATGCCCGCCTTCGGCGGCCCCGATCTGAAGACGCTGTTCGTCACCAGCGCGAAATGGCCGGTCCCGGCGGACCAGCGCGACCGCCACCCTCTCGAGGGGCACCTCCTGGCGTTCGAGGTGGACGTCCCCGGGCTTCCCGCCACCCGTTTCGCGCCGGGATAGTTCGCAGGGCTCTGCCCTGCACCCGCAAGGGGACAGTCGTCTCCTTCACCCCTCTCCAAAGGTGCGGCCCGAGACCTCGCATCTCGGAACAACACCGTGGTTTCGACCGGCATCGGAATCCGGCATGAGCCCGCAGGACGATCCCTGTTCCGACGGGCAGAAAGGCCTCATCGCGCCGGGCCGCTGCGGCCGTCCTGGCCAGCCCCGCCGTCAGCTTCGTGACGGGCGCCTCACCCCGTCTTTGCCGGCTACAGCGCCTGAGGCGACCGCCACCCCGCCTAGCCGGCGGCCATCACCCGAAGATGGCCAGTCGAAAACCCATCGTGCTGATCCCAGTTCGGACGGCCAGCCTACACGTGCCGAGCGGGCGCCGTTGCGTCCAAGAAACGGATCAGCCCGCCTGCTGCCTCCTGATGAAATCCACGAACGCCCGCAGCGGCGCCGGCATCAGCCGTCGCCCCGGGTAATAGAGGAACATCCCCGGAAAACTCTGCCACCAGTCCTCCAGCACCGGCTCGAGCGCGCCGCTCTCCAGATGCGGCCGCAGCCAGTCCTCGAACAGCGCGACGATCCCGGTGCCTCCGGCCGCGGCCGCCAGCAGCAGCTCCACCGTTCCCGCCGGCTCCACCAGCAGGGTCCCGCCCGCATCGACCCGCACGACCTCGCCATCGCGCTCGAACTCCCAGGGCGGGCTCGCCCCGCTGCGGAAGCGGAACAGCAGGCAGTTATGCGCCAGCAGGTCGCGCGGATGCGCGGGCCGCCCGCGTCGCGCGAGATAGCCGGGCGAGGCCGCCGCCGCGTAGCGCATCCGCCGTGGCCCGA
>CAXTVZ010000451.1:0-2100 GCA_964247685.1 uncultured Acetobacteraceae bacterium | reverse complement strand
CCCCCTCCGTGTCAGGGAGGTGCTCTCCCGCTGAGCTACGCGCCCGGCCATCGGAAGTGGCGTGCTCTTACAGAAGCGCCGATCGGTGTGCAACCCGTCAGAGGGCCCGGCGCGAGGGGTGGGTCATCCACGCGTGCAGCCGCGTGAACGTCGACCGGGCGCCGCGTTCGGCAAGCACCGGATCCGGCGTCGTTTCCAGGTGGCGCAGGAAGTCCGGCCAGGACGGTGCGGCGGTGGCCGACGCGGGCCAGAACTGCAGGTTCCGGGCGACATCGCGGCGTGCCAGGTCGCGCGCGATGATGCGGCCGCCGAGCCGCGCCCCCTCGACGACATAGAGCGCGCCCCAGGCGTCCGACGGGGTCGCGAGCGCGCCCGCATCGGCACAGACCGGCAGGGCGGCGATCGCTGCGGGCGGGCAGCCCAGCGATCGGAGGTCCGCCTCGAGCGCCGGGCCACGATGGCGACCGGTCATCACCTCCGCCCCGAGACGTTCGGCGAGTGTGGCCTCCAAGGGAAGGAAGAAGCCGTGGAAGCGGGCGAGCACTTCCACCAGGTCGTCGCGCGTCTGCAGCGCGCGGCCGAGGTCGAGGGCGGCCTCAAGCGCCGCATGCACGTCCGCGGTGGCCGCCCGAAGCCGGTCGCGGACCCCACTCACGCGATGCCGGACAGCCTGTCGAGCGCGCCCTGGAGGATCAGCGCGGCGCTGGTGCGGTCGACCACTGCGGCGCGCCGGTCGCGGCGGAGATCGGCCTCGTCGGTGAGCATGCGGTTGGCCGCCGCCGACGACAGGCGCTCGTCCCACATCGCGGCTGGCAGCCCGACCAGGTCGGCGAGGTCGCGCGTCCAGTCGCGCACGCGCTGGGCGGCAGGGCCGAAGCTGCCATCCATCGACAGCGGCAGGCCCACGATCAGCGCGCCCACCGTCTGTGCGCGAACGACCGCGGTGATCTCGTCCGCGGTGCGGGTGAGCTTGCCGCGCGTGAGCGTCCCGAAGGGAGAGGCGACCATCCGGCGCACGTCGGACAGGGCCAGCCCGATCCGCCTGGCGCCCCAGTCGATGCCGAGCAGACGGTGGTCGCGCGCGAGCAGCGGGGGAAGGTCCGTCAGGTTGATGAGCGCCATGGCGGCCTTTATGGTCCGCGCCCATCCGCCGGGGAAGTCCGCGACCGCGCGGCGCACCTGCCCAACCAGTCCGAGGCCGATCCATGTCGCTCGATGCCGCGACCGTCCGACGCATAGCAAAGCTCGCCCGCATCCGGGTGGGCGACGACGAGGTGGAGCGGCTCGCGGGCGAGCTCGGCACCATCATCGGCTGGGTCGAGCAGTTGCGCGCGATCGACGTCGAGGGGGTGGAGCCGCTGACGGGTCCGGTGCAGGCCGCACTGCGGATGCGTGAGGACGTGGTGACCGCCGGCGACCTCAGCGCGGAGGTCCTGGCCAACGCGCCCGAGCGGGTGGGCAGCTTCTTCGCCGTGCCGAAGATGGTGGAATGAGCATGGACGCCGGCACCCTGACGGGCCTCACGCTCGCCGACGCGCGCGCCAGGCTGCGCGCGCGCGAGATCGGCGCGGTCGAGCTCACCGAGGCGCACCTGGCCGCGATCGAGGCGCTCGACGGGCGGCTGAACTGCTTCATCACGCGCACGCCCGACGTGGCGCGCGCGGCGGCCGCGCGCGCCGAGACCGCGCTCGCCCGCGGCGACGCGGCCGCACTGACCGGCATCCCGCTCGCGATCAAGGACCTGTTCTGCACTGCCGGGATCCGCACCACGGCCGCGAGCCGGATTTTGGGAGCGTTCGTGCCGCCCTACGAGTCGACCGTCACCGCGCGCCTGCTCGCGGACGGCGCGGTGTTTCTCGGCAAGACCAATCTCGACGAGTTCGCGATGGGCTCGTCCAACATGACCTCGGCGTTCGGCCCGGTGGAGAACCCGTGGAAGCGGCGCGGCGACAACGATGCGGTGGAGGCCGACGGCGCGCGGCTGGTGCCGGGCGGCTCGTCGGGCGGCTCGGCGGCGGCGGTGGCGGCACGGCTCGCGCTGGGGGCGACGGCCACCGACACCGGCGGCTCGATCCGCCAGCCGGCCGCGTTCTGCGGCAT
>CAXTVZ010000450.1:0-2102 GCA_964247685.1 uncultured Acetobacteraceae bacterium | reverse complement strand
GTGCGCATCTACGCGCCGGTCGGCACGCACGAGACCCTGCTCGCCTACCTGGTGCGCCGGCTGCTGGAGAACGGGGCCAACTCGTCGTTCGTGAACCGGGTGCAGGACGCGGACGTGGCGGTGGCCGAGCTGGTGGCCGACCCGGTGGCCGCGGTCGCGCGCGCCGAGCCGGCGGGCGCCCCTCACCCCCGCATCCGCGCGCCGCGCGACCTGTTCGCGCCGGGCCGCGCCAACAGCGCCGGCCTGGACCTCGCCGACGAGCTCGCGCTGCGCCATCTCGCCGAGTCGCTGGCGGCCGACCAGGGACGCACCTGGCGCGCCGCCGCCCCGCCGCTCGACGGCGCCGGCCTCCACACGCCGCGCGAGATCCGCAATCCGGCCGACCGGCACGACGTGGTCGGCCTGGTGGCGGACGCCTCGGCCGCCGAGATCGACGCGGCGATCGGTCGTGCGGTGCGTGCGGTGCGTGCGGCGCGCGGCTGGGCCGCCATCCCGCCTGCGGTCCGCGCCGGCTGTCTCGCGCGCGCCGCCGACCTGATCGAGGCGCAGATGCCGACGCTGCTCGGCCTCATCGTGCGCGAGGCCGGCAAGACGCTGCCCAACGCGGTGGGCGAGGTGCGCGAGGCGGTCGACTTCCTGCGCTACTACGGGGCGGGAGCGGCCACGCGGCTCGGCGGCCGGGATCACGCCCCGCTCGGCGTGGTCGCCTGCATCTCGCCCTGGAACTTCCCGCTCGCGATCTTCACCGGCCAGGTGGCGGCAGCACTCGCCGCGGGCAACGCCGTGCTCGCCAAGCCCGCCGAGCAGACCCCGCTGATCGCCGCCGCCTGCGTGGCCCTGCTGCACGAGGCGGGCGTGCCGGCCGACGCCGTGCAACTGCTGCCGGGCGACGGGGAGGTGGGCGCGCACCTGGTCGCCGACCCGCGCGTGGCCGGCGTGGTGTTCACCGGCTCGACCGCGGTGGCCCGGCTGATCCGCCGCACGCTGGCGACCCGCCTGAACCCGGATGGGCGCCCGGTGCCGCTGATCGCCGAGACCGGCGGGCAGAACGCGCTGGTGGTCGACAGTGCGGCGCTCACCGAGCAGGTGGTGGCCGACGTGGTCACGTCCGCCTTCGACAGCGCCGGCCAGCGCTGCTCGGCGCTGCGCCTGGTCTGCCTGCAGGACGAGATCGCCGACCGCACGCTGGGGATGCTGCGGGGCGCCATGGCCGAGCTCGCGGTCGGGCGCCCGGACCTGCTCTCCACCGATATCGGCCCGGTGATCGATGCCGAGGCGCGCGACGGCATCGAGGGCCACCTCGCCGCCATGCGGGCCGCCGGCCACCCCGTGCACCAGCGTCGCGCCCCGGCCGCCTGCGCGGACGGCACCTTCGTCGTGCCCGCCATCGTCGAGCTCGATCGCGTGGAGGCCCTCGAGCGCGAGGTGTTCGGCCCCGTGCTTCACGTGGTGCGGTTCGCGGCGGGCGAGCTCGACCGGGTGCTCGACGACATCGCCCGCCTCGGCTACGGCCTGACCTTCGGCCTGCACACACGGATCGGCGCCACCGCCGACCGCGTGCTCGCGCGGTCCATGGCGGGCAACGTCTACGTCAACCGCAACCTCATTGGTGCCGTGGTGGGCGTGCAGCCGTTCGGCGGCCACGGGCTGTCCGGCACCGGGCCCAAGGCCGGCGGTCCGCTGTACCTGCGTCGGCTGCTCGCACGCGCCCCGGACGAGGCGTTCCTCCGAGCGGGCCCGCTCCCGGCCGCCGGGCGGGCCTGGGCGTCATGGCGCGGATGGCCGGTGCCCGAGGGCTCGCCGCTCGGGATCCGCGATTCCATGCCCGGCCCGGTCGGCGAGACCAACATCGCCGAGACCGCGCCACGCGGCACGGTGCTGTGCGTGGCGGACGAGCCGGCAGCGCTGGTCGCGCAGATCGGGGCGGCGCTCGCCACCGGAAATCGTGCCCTGGTCGCGGCAGGCGCGCTGCCGGACCGCGCGACCCTGCCGGCGGCACTCGCGGGATGGATCGTGGAGAGCGACGAACGGGTCGACGCGGTGCTGTTCAGCGGCACGCGCGAGGATCTCCTCGCGCTGGAGGCGATGCTGGCCGCGCGGCC
>CAXTVZ010000449.1:0-2119 GCA_964247685.1 uncultured Acetobacteraceae bacterium | reverse complement strand
ATCCTGTCGGGCGCGGTGATCGAGCCGCGCGCGCTGGCCGAACTCCTTCCCGACTGGCGCGAGCGTGGCGCGCCGCTCGACACGCCCGCCGGCGAGGACATCTTCCTGTTCCTCACCCGCACCCGCGCGTTCCGCTCGCCCGTGCTGCTGCCCGCGATGCGCAACCACGGCAACTACATCGTCTCGCTCGGCGACGTGGTGCGCTGGCTCGGCGCGCAGGCCGAAGCGCTCGGCGTCGAGATCTACCCGGGCTTTGCCGCCGCCGAGCTCCTGGTCGAGGACGACCGCGTGGCGGGGGTCGCCACCGGCGACATGGGCGTCACCCGCGAGGGCACGCCCGGCCCGAACCACCAGCCCGGCATGGAGCTGCGCGCCACCTACACCCTGCTCGCCGAGGGTTGCCGCGGCAGCCTGGCCAAGCAGGCGATGGCGCGTTTCGCGCTCCGGCAGGGGATCGACCCGCAGACCTACGGGCTCGGCGTCAAGGAACTCTGGGAAATCCCCGCGGCCCAACACCGGCCCGGCCTGATCCAGCACACCGCCGGCTGGCCACTCGACCGCGCCACCTATGGCGGCTCGTGGCTCTACCATTTCGGGCCGAACCTCGTGTCCTACGGTTTCGTGGTCGGGCTAGACTACGCGAATCCGTGGCTCTCGCCGTTCGACGAGATGCAGCGGCTCAAGCTCCACCCGGCGGTGCGGAAGCATCTCGCCGGCGGCAAACGCATCGCCTATGGCGCGCGCGCGCTCAGCGAGGGCGGCGCGCAGTCGATCCCCAAGCTCACATTCCCCGGCGGCGCGCTGATCGGCGACACCGCGGGTTTCCTCAACGTGCCCAAGATCAAGGGCACGCACGCGGCGATGAAGTCCGGCATGCTGGCGGCCGACGCCGTGCATGCCGCGCTGGCCGCCGACCGCCCGGCCGAGCCCGCCAGCTACACCAGGCTGTTCGAGGCGAGCTGGCTGTGCGCCGAGCTGCACGAGGTGCGCAACGTGCGCCCGGCCTTCGCGAAATTCGGCCTGGTCGGCGGCACGCTCTATGCCGGGATCGACCAGCTGGGCTTGCGTGGCCGCGCGCCCTGGACGTTCCACCACCGGCATCCCGACAACGAGACGCTCGCGGACGCCGCCGGCGCGCCACGGATCGACTATCCCAAACCCGACGGCGCGCTGACCTTCGACAAGCTGTCCTCGGTGTTCATCAGCAACACCAACCACGAGGAGAACCAGCCGGTGCATCTCGTGCTGCGCGATCCGGCCCGCTGGACGCCGGTCAACTGGGACCGCTACCGCTCGCCCGAGAGCCGCTACTGCCCGGCCGGCGTGTACGAGGCGGTTGAAGGAGGGGCGGTTGAAGGAGGGACGGGGGGTGTCGACGAGGGCTCGCCGCGGCTGCAGATCAACGCGCAGAACTGCGTGCATTGCAAAACCTGCGACATCAAGGATCCGACACAGAACATCGACTGGCAGGTGCCCGAAGGCGCGGGCGGTCCCAACTATGTCGGCGGGATGTAGGGAGTTCTGGTCATGAAGCTGCTGGTGCCGGTCAAGCGCGTGGTCGACTACAACGTGAAGGTCCGCGTGAAGGCGGACGGGTCCGGGGTCGAGACCGCGGGCGTCAAGATGTCGATGAACCCGTTCGACGAGATCGCCGTCGAGGAGGCCGTGCGCCTGAAGGAGCGCGGGATCGCCACCGAGATCATCGCGGTCTCGATCGGCCCGAAGGAAGCAACCGACACGCTGCGCACCGCACTCGCCATGGGGGCCGATCGCGGCATCCTGGTGGACACGGCCGAGCTCCCCGAGCCGCTCGCGGTCGCCAAGATCCTGCGCGCACTGGTGGGCCGCGAGGAGCCGCGGCTGGTGATCATGGGCAAGCAGGCGATCGACGACGACATGAACGCCACCGGCCAGATGCTGGCAGCCCTGCTCGGCTGGTCGCAGGGGACGTTCGCGTCGAAAGTGGCGGTGGAGGGCGAGAACGTGACGGTCACGCGCGAGGTCGACGGCGGCCTCGAGACCATCGCGCTGACGCTGCCCGCGATCGTTACCGTCGACCTGCGACTGAACGAGCCGCGCTACGCCTCGCTGCCGAACATCATGAAGGCGCGCAAGAAGC
>CAXTVZ010000448.1:0-2133 GCA_964247685.1 uncultured Acetobacteraceae bacterium | reverse complement strand
GCTACTTGGCGATGCCCTGCGGAGTGGAACGCGCGGCTTGAAGAAGGCCAGGGGCGCTGCCCCTGGACCCCGTTAAGGGCGGGGCCCTTAAAACCCCGGACTCAAGACGGAGTCCAGGAGGCCGCAGGCTTCGCGTCAAACAATCAGGGTTCCAAGGGACGACTGTCCCTTGGCGGGTCCAGGGCAGAGCCCTGGCTTCCTCTTGCGTCTTTCCCGACACGGATGCGTTGTGGCCCCGCTTCTCCAAGGATCAGACACACGATGCGACCCGACTGGAAACACCTCCTCATCCTCTCCGCGTCCTTCGCCTGCGTGGCGCAGGCGCCCGCGCCATCGCCGCGACTGCGCGGGACGATCTCTTCCGTGGCGCAGAACTCGATCATCATGCAGACGCGCGACGGCCAGTCGGTCACGGTCACGACGACGCCGGAGACGAAGTTTCTGGGCGTCACGCGCTCCAGCCTCGACCAGCTCAAGCAGGGCGACTTCATCGGCACGGCCACGACCGGTCCGGACAGCGCGATGCGATCCTACGAGGTGGTGATCTTCCCCGAGGCGATGCGCGGCACCGGCGAGGGGCACTACCCGTGGGACGGCGCCCCCGCGTCCAAGGCGAGCTCGATGACCAACGGCACCGTCTCGTCGATGCACGCCGCCCGCGCCTCCTCGATGACCAACGGCACGGTCGCGAGCCGCACCGGGCAGGGCGGCACCGTGGTGCTGAACGTCACGTACAAGGGCGGCAGCAGCCGCATCGTGGTCCGGCCGAGCACGCCGGTCGTGACCTTCGTGCCGGGCGACGCGTCGCTCGCGAAGGCTGGGGCGAAGGTGTTCATCGTGACCGATACGGCGATGAGCAAGACGACCGCGAAGGTCGTGGCCGTGGGGCAGGACGGTGTGACGCCGCCGATGTGAGGAGAAGGCCAGGGCGTCGTGCGCAGCACGCCTCCGGCGTGACGCCCTGGACCCGCCAAGGGGCTTGCCCCTGGATCCCTTAACAATGGGGTTCCAAGGGCGAGCCCTTGGCGGGGTCCAGGGGCAGAGCCCCTGGCCTTCCTTTCCAACGGGGACAACAGTTGCGGGATCGGGGATGATGCACGGCCATGGCCGAGCCCGACTCCCGCACCGTCTCCCCCGAGCGACACGCCGATGACGGCGCCGAGGCCAGCCTCCGCCCGCGCGCGCTCGCCGACTTCATCGGCCAGCGGGCGAGCCGGGAAAACCTCGCCGTGTTCATCTCCGCCGCCCGCGCCCGCGGCGAGGCGCTCGACCACGTGCTGCTGCACGGGCCGCCGGGCCTGGGCAAGACCACGCTTGCCCAGATCGTCTCGCGCGAGCTGGGCGTGGGCTTCCGCGCCACCTCCGGCCCGGTGATCCAGCGTGCCGGCGACCTGGCCGCGATCCTGACCAACCTGCAGCCGCGCGACGTGCTGTTCATCGACGAGATCCACCGCCTGCAGCCGGCGATCGAGGAGATCCTCTATCCCGCGATGGAGGATTTCCAGCTCGACCTGATCATCGGCGAGGGGCCGGCGGCGCGCTCGGTGCGCATCGATCTCGCCCCGTTCACGCTGGTGGCCGCCACCACGCGCGCGGGGCTGCTGGCGACCCCGCTGCGCGACCGGTTCGGCATCCCGCTGCGCCTGGTGTTCTACACGCCGGACGAGCTCAGCCTGATCGTGAGCCGCGGGGCGTCCAAGCTCGCTTTCGCGCTCAACCACGACGCCGCCGCCGAGATCGGCCGCCGCGCGCGCGGCACGCCACGCATCGCCGGCCGCCTGCTCCGCCGCGTGCGCGACTTTGCGCTGCATGACGGTCATGCCGGGCCGGTGGACATCGCCTCGGTCGATCGCGCGCTCAATCGGCTGGAGGTCGACGCGCGCGGCCTCGACGCGATGGACCGGCGCTACCTTCGCCGTATCGCCGAGCACCACGGCGGCGGCCCGGTGGGGGTGGAGACGCTGGCGGCGGCCCTCGCCGAGGCGCGCGACACGCTCGAGGACGTGGTGGAGCCGTTCCTGATCCAGGAGGGGTTCGTGCTGCGCACCAGCCGCGGGCGGATGCTGGGAGAGCCGGGGTGGCGGCACCTGGGGCTCGTGCCGCCGGTGGGGAGCCAGCTGGATCTGCTGCAGG
>CAXTVZ010000447.1:0-2137 GCA_964247685.1 uncultured Acetobacteraceae bacterium | reverse complement strand
GCCAGGTTCGCCAGCCCCTCCTTCGAGCCCAGCGTCGCGATCACCTCGGTCTCGGGGTCGAGGTCCACGTCGAACCGCCGCCGGTAGTAATTCGCGAGCGCGCGCCTCAGCCCGGGGATTCCCTTGCTCACCGAGTATCGGTGCGAGCGCGGGTCGGCGACCGTCTCCACCAGCTTGGCCACGATGTGCGGCGGCGTCGGGCTGTCCGGGTTGCCCATGCCGAGATCGATGATGTCCTCGCCGGCCGCGCGCGCCTGCGCTTTCGCCTTGTTCACCTCGGCGAACACGTAAGGCGGCAGGCGGCGGATGCGGTGGAACTCGTCAGTCATGGCGAACCGTTCGCTGGAGTCGGGGGTGGCGGGCGATTTACTGTACTACGGTCACGTCCCCGCCGCGACCGAAGGGGCTTGCCGCTATTTTGATCCGCGCGCTCACGACCCCCGACCGCCGCAGCTCGGCGGCCGCCGTGGCCGCGCGCGCGAGTGCCAGGTGCAGCGCTGTCTCCTGGTCGGCCGGCGCATCCGACCGCGCCTCGCCGAACCCGGTCACCGCGACGGCTCGCGTGCCCGAGCCGCGCGCCATGTGGTCGAGCAGCGAGCGGCTTGCGGGCAGGAGCTCATCCGAGCCGGGCACGAAGCCGAGATTGCTGAGATGCACCGCCTCCGGCACGTAATCGGGCGTGAGCCGCGCCACTTGCGTGGTCGGGATCGCGAAGTCGGAGAACGACGGCGGCGATGGCGGGCTGGCCGGCATCTCGGGCAAGGGCCCGCTCCCCACCACCGTCACGGCCGCGGGCGCCGGCGGCATGGCCAGCACGGGCTCCTTCGCCTCCTGCTGCTCGGGCGTCGCGAGCGGCGCGGGCTTCGGCGGTGGCGGCGCCGGCGCGCCGGGTGCTGCCGCCGGCGCGTCGCCCGCCGCCTCGATCGTGGCGGATGCGGGCGGTGCGGCGGCACCCGCCTTGGCCGGCGCCGGGGCCGCGGCCGGCGGCGGGATCGGCTGGTCCACGTCGAGCCGGTGCGTCTCGGTGCGCTGCGCCGCGAGCGACGCGGTGAGCGAGTCCCGCACGGTCTTGGACGGCACGGTCGGCCGCGCCGGTGTCGTGCCCACATGCGGGTACGGATCGTCCACGCCCGGCGGCGGCGGCCGCTGCTGGGCGATCACCCCGCCCTCAAGCCCGTGCCACCAGGCGAACGGCGCGTCCTCCGGACTGTGCCCCGGCCCGCACGCGGCCAGCGGCAGGAGAGCGAGCCAGCACCAACGACCCAACAGCCGCCCTCGACCCTCCATCCTGCTGACCATGATGCGCTGACACCCCCGACGCGGCTTCTAACGAAACGCCCGCGCCCCAACAACCGGACGGGGGGCCAACTCGACATTCGGCCTCCGAGACCACACTCTCTGTGGGACGAGCCAAGGAGTTCCACCCCATGCACCGCCCCCCCGGGCTCCAGCCCATCATGTCGAAGACGCACTTCGATAACGTGTCGAAGACGCGCCTCGACGACGAAGATCCCGATGGTCCGGAAGTCCCCGAGCCCAACGGCCCCGACAAGGAGGAGCCGGGCGACAACAAGACCCTCTCCTCGCCGGTCAACGAACTCGAGAAGCGTCTCTTCGACCAGCGCAAGGTGCTGATCTTCGGCGCCATCAACGACAAGGTCGCCCGCGACGTCACCGGCCGCCTGCTCGCCCTAGCCGGCGACAGCGACAAGCCGATCGACATCTACGTCAACTCGCCCGGCGGCCATGTCGAAAGCGGCGACACCATCCACGACATGATCCGCTTCGTGGACAGCGTCGCCCCCGTCCGCATGATCGGCACTGGCTGGGTCGCCTCGGCCGGCGCGCTGATCTACGTCGCCGGCAAGAAGGAGCGGCGCTTCTGCCTGCCCAACACCCGCTTCCTGCTGCACCAGCCTATGGGCGGCGTGCGCGGACCCGCGGTGGACATCGACATCGAGGCCCGCGAGATCATCAAGATGCGGGAGCGGCTCAATCGGCTATTCGCGCGCGAGACCGGGCAGACCTACGAGAAGGTCGCCAAGGACACGGACCGGAACTACTGGCTCGGCGCTGATGAGGCGATCGAATACGGGCTGGTCGCGAAGGTTATCGAGAACGCGACGGAACTCGAAGG
>CAXTVZ010000446.1:0-2139 GCA_964247685.1 uncultured Acetobacteraceae bacterium | reverse complement strand
CGCCGGCCGCGATCACGAAGGTGAGCCCAATCGCCAGCACCATCAGCGGCGGCAGCGTCGACAGGAACGTCATGTAGATGTTCGGCGCCAGGAACACGAGCGGCGCCATCCACATGAACAGCGCCAGCATCAGCGCGAACACGATGATGATCGGCAGGCCCTCGATCCGATCGAACAGGCCGCGCGTCTCCGTCCGCGCCATCAGTGCTGTCTCTTCTGCAGGTCGATGAGGTACTCGGTGAGCTCCGGCACCGTCATGTCCTTGGGCTGAATGTCGGCGACCACCGCGCCGCGGTCGAGCACGACGAGGCGATCGGCGACTTCGTGGACATGCGCGAGGTTGTGCTCGATGTAGACGCAGGCGCGCCCGGAGGATTTGATCAGGCGCACGAAGTCCAGGACCTTGCGGACCTCCTTGACCGCGAGTGCGACCGTCGGCTCGTCGAGCACGATGAGGTCGGCGTTGAAATGCATCGCCCGTCCGATGGCGATGCCCTGCCGCTCGCCGCCCGAAAGATTCTTCACGGTGGCGTTGACCCCGATGCCGACGCCGCGGAACCCGATCGTGTCCTCGAGGATCCGGGCGGCGACCTCCTTCTGCTTCTTGATGTCGATGAAGCCGAAGCGGTTGGTGATCTGCCGGCCCACGAAGAAGTTGCGCCACAGCGGCTGCTTCTCGCCGAGCGACTTGTCCTGATACACTGTCTCGATCGACAGATCGTGCGCCATCGACACCGAGTAGTTCGCGAGATCGACCAGCTTGTCCCGCACGTAGATACGCCCGGAGGTGGGCGCGGTGACGCCGGTCATCGTCTTGATCAGCGTCGACTTGCCGGCACCGTTGTCGCCGATCAACCCGACGATCTCGTTGCGCCCGATCCGCAGGTCGATGTTGCGCAGCGCATGCACGGCACCGAAGAACTTCTGGACCTGCTCCATCCGCACGATGTCGACGAAGTCGCCCGTCGACGCCGAGGTCGTGGCGCCCGCGCGTGGCAACGCGGCAATCCCGGTCATGGCACGGCTCCCGGATGGCGCCGGCGACCCGGGCGCCGGACTTTTCTTGGCAGCCATGGGGGGCTCACGTCGGTGCCTTGTCAAGGCGACGCGAGCGGAGCCACGCCATCGCGCGAATCGGCGGGGCGACGGAGTTGCCGACAGGCCCGGCCGTCACGGCCACGCAACGGACCGCCTTACACGGTCAATCCGCCGGATGGTCCCGGCCCTTCCTCCGATGCGTGCGGCCCGGCTGTGACTCCCGCGGTCGGCCGTTCCGGAAAGGAACGATGTCGCAACGTCGGCCTGGAGGCGGCCCCTGCGCATCCTGCTCGCGACCTTCACGCTGACGCTGCTTTCTTCCGCGCTCGCCTCGGCCGAAACGATGGTCGCGACGCGGCCCGGCCTGATGTGTTCGGCCGCCGACGCCCTGGCGAAGCTGACCCGCCCGGACGGCAGCAGCAGGGCGGCGGGCCCGACCGCGCGCCCCGAGGACGTGGCCGCCGCGCAGGCGGGCGGCTGCATCGACATCGCGCTCGGCGCGCGGGTGGACGTGCAGCGGGCGAGACGGAACACCAGCATCGTCACCTGCGACGCCCATGACGGGCGGGGTTCGCGCAGCTTCGTCGTGCCGAACATCGACTTCGCCGCCGCAAGCCCGGTGACGGCTGTCCCCGCGGTCGGCCATGCCCCGGCCTGGCCCGATCAGGATGACCCGCCGCTCGTCAGCGCCTTCAGGCTGCTCGACGCCGTTCATCGCCGGTGTCCGCGGCAGGGCTGGGACGAGCACACGCTGTCGCATGCGGAAACGGGTCCGTGGGACCGCGTGAACAACAAGCTCACGCCGGCGCAACGCCGACCGATCGAGCGCGAGGTCAGCAGGCAATGCAGCATGGGGATGTCCTGCCCGGCCGACATCACGCTCGGCATGGAGGTGTGGATGGGCCATGAGAACGAGCTCGTTCGGGCGATCTGCTCCGTTGGCGCAGCGTCGGCCGGGGAGTAGCGCCGCGCCCGGCCGGGTGCGGGTCTGCGGCCGTCGGAACTCGGGCGGCGGGAGACCGGGCCCACATCGTCGATTCCGCTCCCGCGGACGATGCTCTAGACAACCGCATGACCGAGTCCACGAACGGCGACCTGTTC
>CAXTVZ010000445.1:0-2145 GCA_964247685.1 uncultured Acetobacteraceae bacterium | reverse complement strand
ACCGGCAAGACGCTGCCGGAGGCGCTGCTTCTTGCGGCCGACGTCGATCCGGCGCGCCTCGAAGAAGGCCAGGGCTCTGCCCTGGACCCGCTAAGGGCGAGCCCTTAGAACCCTTTCGTTGGGCTTTCGCGACCGCTTGGTGCGAAGACTTGGGGCTCTGCCCCAAACCCCGCCAGGAGCTAGCCCCTGGACCCAACACATGGGGTCTGGGGCCAAGGCCCCAGCGGGGCGTGGGGCAGAGCCCCACATCCCTGTCAGCGGATCCCGGCGTCGATCAGCTTCGTGACGCTGTCGATCGTCTTGCTGGTCACCACGCCCGCGCCCGTGTTCAGGTTGAGCCCCGGCATCTTATATTTCGACGAGATCACGCACTGCAGCACGGGCATGAAGCCCTGCATGTACAGTAGCTGGTCGAGCGTCACCGACACGTAGCCCGACTTCAGCCCGTCCACGGTGGCCGGCGCGAGGTCGATGCCGCCGACGGTGATCTGGCCGGGCGCCTTGCCGGCCTTGCGCAACACCTGCTCGAGCTGTCCGGTCACCGTTCCCTGTTGCGTGCCGATCGCCTTGAGCTGCGGGTGCGATTGGACGTAGGCGGCGAGGATCGGCACGGCCAGCGTCGGATCCGAGTTGGCCTCGGGCGAGATCTCGAGCCGGTCCACCTTGAGCCCGGCCTTCTCCAGCGTGTCGGCGAGGCCGCGTTCGGACTGGCCGCGCTCGGCCTGCGAGAACACGCCGTAGACCATCGCCTGGTCGCCGCTCTTGAGATTGCCGGCCTTGATCATCGCGTTGGCCGTGAGCGTGCCGCCGGCGTAGAGGTCGACGCCCGCATAGCCGAAGCCCGCCGGGCCGAACTCCCCCTGCAACGCGGTGAGGGGGGCGTTGCCGTCCGTCACCACGATGCCCTGCGCCACCGCCTGGCGGACCAGGTCGTGAAACGCGTCGGCGCCGGGGTGACCCATGATCACGATGCAGGACGGGCGGGCCGCCAGCGCTTGCTTGAACTGGGCGACCATCGTCTCGGGCGTCCAGCCGGAATACTGCTCGTTGAGCTTGTCGACGCCGAGCGCGTGGGCGGCGGCCCGGGCGCCGTTGGTGCGCGCGAGCGTGGAGCCGTCACCGGCATTGCCGCCCATCTGCATGTAGATGGTGACGCCCTGGCCGGGCACGTCCGCCGCCTGCGCGGTTGCGGCGAGGCCGGCGCCTGCGCAGAGCAGCGCGCCGGCCGCCGCCACGATCAGTGTGTTCCTCATGTCGTCCCTCGATCCCGTTTCTTGTTGTGGTCGTTCATGAACTGGCGGCAGGGCGCGCGGGCGCGCCACCGCGGCGGCGGGCAACCCCGAAGCGGGCGAGGAACGCCTCGCGCCGGGCCGGCTCGTCCGCCAGCAGGTAGAAGACGATGGCGACCAGGAACACCAGGCCCTGCACGGTGCGCACCCAGGCGCCGGTCAGGCCGGAGGCGACCAGTCCCGCTTCCAGCATCCCCATGATCAGCGCGCCGAAGATCGTGCCGACGATCGTCGCCCGCCCGCCCAGGATCGAGGTGCCGCCGATCAGCACGGCGGCGATCGCGGTCAGCAGGTAGCCCGAGCCCTGGTCGCCGAAGTAGTTCCGGTTCTCCAGCGTGAGCATGACAGCGGCGATCCCGCCGGTCGTGCCCATCAGCGCGAACAGTCTGATTTTTTCACGCGCCACCGGGATGCCCACCACGCGCGCGACATCGTTGCTGTCGCCGAGGAACAGCACGTGCTCACCGAAACGGTGCCGGTTCATCACGAACCAGAGGAACACGACCAGCAGACCGGTCCACACCGCCTCCATCGACACCTGGGTGTACCAGCGCAGCGGGTCGTTGCCGCCGATCCGTCCGTCGAGCACGCGCCAGACCGACGAGGTCTCCACCCCGCGCAGCGCGTAGGAGCGGCCGCCCGACAGCACGGTCGCCATGCCGGCCCAGAAGAACTGCGTGCCGAGCGTCGCGATGAAGGACGGGATGCCGACTCGCGCGATCAGCAGACCGTTGATCCAGCCCACCAGCGTGCCGGACAGCACCGCGGCGACCACGGCCAGCCATCCGAGATGATAATCCTTGAACAGCACCGCGAACACGAAGCCCGAGAATGCGATGATCGACGGGAAGCTGAG
>CAXTVZ010000444.1:0-2145 GCA_964247685.1 uncultured Acetobacteraceae bacterium | reverse complement strand
GATCAGCGCCGAGCCGCAGGCCATCGCCTCGAGTGCGACCATGCCGAACGGCTCCTCCCACCGGCTCGGAACCACGGTCACCGCGCTCTGCGCCATCGCCGACAGCACCGCGCCCCGGGGTGCGTAGCCCCGGAGCTCGACGCCGGCTTCGGCGGCGGCGGGGCGGAGTGCGGCGAGGAACGGCGTCTCGGGGCTGGCGGCCCCGAACCGGTCGGCGCCGATCATCGCCGCACTCCAGCCGGACAGACGCGGAAGCGCGCGTGCGCACGCGGCCACGAACACGTCCGCACCCTTGTCGGCGACCATCCGTCCCGCGAACAGGAAGATCGGCTGCCGCTGGCCCGACGCGCGCAGGTCCGGAAGCTCGGCGAGGGCCACCGCGTTGTGCAGCACCGCGCAGCCCTCGCCCCAGCGCCCGGCCAGGAACGCGGAGACCGCGACGACCTGCACGCGCGCGCCCAGCGCCGCCCGCTCGGACGCGGTGCGGGCACCCGGCATGGTGCGCGGGTCGTTGTGCAGGAAGAGTGCGACCGGGATCCGCGGGAAGCGGCGCCGGAGGCGGGCTGCGAGCAGCGGCTTGTTGTGCACCTCGATCCGCCGTGGCCGCAGCCGCGCCAGCGTCGCCGCCACCCCGCGCCCGTAGGTGCCGAGCGCCGAGAAGCCCGGCAGCCTCGGGGTGGCCGCCGGCTCGAAGGCGCAGCGCGGGAAGGGGAGGGCTTCGGTCGCATGACCGATCACGACGTCCGTGCTGTCGGCGAGTGTGGCCACCAGCAGCCCGATCGCGCCGGCACCTTCCGGCGAGAATTCTTCCCGGGGCGGCAGCACGATCGCGACAGGTGAGGGTGCTGCGGGCGCGCCCGGGTTGGTGGTCAGCCGATGGTCTCCGTGCCCGCGAGACGCCAGGAGGCGGGCTCGGCGGCGGCCGCGTCGTACCAGGCGGCGACCAGCGGATGCGCGCGCACCGCATCGGCGTAGGCCGCACTGCCGGCATCCGGCACGGCGTCGTAGGAGAGGAGGCGGGTGACCACGGGGGCATACATCGCGTCGGCCGCGCCGAACGTTTCTCCGTACAGGAACGGACCGCCGGCGCCGTGTCTGTCCCGCGCGTCGCGCCAGATGGTGGCGATCCGCGCGACATCGGCCGCGACCTCGGCGGAGATGCCGCCTGCGAGGCCCCGCCGATCGCGGCCGAGATTCATCGGCATGGCGCGCCGGAGTGCCCCGAAGCCCGCATGCATCTCCGCGCTGATCGAGCGCGCATGGGCGCGCGCGCCCGCATCGCCCGGCCACAGCGCGGGAGCGAGCTCGGCGCAATACTCGACGATCGCCAGGCTTTCCCAGATCCAACGCCCCTCGTGGAACAGGGCGGGCACGGTGCCGCTCGGGGTGCGATCGCGGAGCCCCGGCGTCGCACCACCGGCGATCGGCACGATCTCCTCGGCGACCGCGAGGCCGGCGAGCCGCACGGCCAGCCAGCCACGCAGCGACCAGGAGGAGTAGCGCCGGGTGCCGATGACGATCCGCGCCGCGTCGCTCAAGCCAGGTCCTCCCGCTCGATGAACCCGCCGCCCAGGATGCGGCTTCCCTCATAGGCGACACAGGCCTGGCCCGGTGCAGGATGCGCGCCGGCCGCCAGGGTCACGACGGCGCGTCCGTCGGCCAGCGCGCGGATGGTGGCCGGCCGCGGCGCCTCACGCGCGCGCAACTGCACGGTGCACGGGCGGGGCTCGGCGGGTGGTGCGACCAGCCAGTTGGTCTCGCGCAGCCGCAAGGCCGTGGTGCCGTCCGCGTCGCGCGGGCCGATCACGATCTGCCCTCGTGCGGGCTCGATCCGCCGCACCGCCTGGCGCACCCCGTTGCGCATCGCCGCCGGCCCGAGGCGCTTGGTCTGGCCCACCGTGTAGCGGGCGATCCCCTCGTGGCGGCCGAGCACGGTCCCGTCCTCGTCCACGATCGCGCCCTCGCGCGCGGCCTCCGGATGGGACGCGGCCACCAGTGCTGCGTGGTCGCCGTCGGGCACGAAGCAGATGTCCTGGCTGTCGTGCTTGCCGGCGACCGGCAGTCCAAGCCGCTCGGCCTCGCGGCGCACGTCCGCCTTGTCGTCCATCGCGCCGAGCGGAAAACGAAGAAAATCGAGCTGCGCGC
>CAXTVZ010000443.1:0-2171 GCA_964247685.1 uncultured Acetobacteraceae bacterium | reverse complement strand
GAAGCTTTGCTGGGCCTGGCGACGGGTGTGCAGGCATCGCGCCTGGCGCTGGCCACGTCGATCGAGAGCGGGTTGCCCGTCGCGGCGCTCGACCGCCTGGCCGACGCCGTGGCCCCCGACGATGCGCGCTTCAAATTCCGCCTGGTGCCGAAGGCGACGCTGGAGCGGCGGCGCCGGTCGTCGTCGCAGCGGCTGAGCAGCGACGAGGGCGACCGGCTCGCCCGCCTCGCCAAGGTGTTCAGCTTCGCGCTCGACATCTATGGCACACCGGAGCGCGCGCGCGAGTTCCTCTCGCGCCCACATGCCATGCTGGACGGCAAGGCGCCGCTGGATGTGGCGCTCGCGACCAGCCCCGGAGCGGACCTGGTGGTCAATCTGCTCGGTCGCGCGGCGTATGGCGGAGGCGTGTGAAGGGCGCACGCACGGACCGCGTACTGACGGCCTTCCGCATCGGCGATCCCGAGGGCGCCTATCCCATCTACGACAGCGAGGGTGCACGGCTCTATCCCGGACGCTGGAACACGCGGGCTTCGCCGGTGATCTATACGTCGGAGCATTACTCGACGGCGATGCTCGAGAAGCTGGTGCACGCGAACGCCGTGCTGCCTCCCAACCAGCATTACGTCCGCATCACGATCCCGAACGCGACCAGCTACGAGGTGTTCGCCACCGCGGCGCACCCCGGCTGGGACGGGCGGGATGAGGGCCTTTGCAAGACATTCGGCGACGCGTGGTACAGCGAGCGACGTTCCGCGCTGCTGCTCGTGCCCTCGCTCCCGGCGCGTCTCGAACGCAACATCCTGATCAATCCGCTGCATCCCGACGCCGCCGGCATCGTGCACGATCTGCCCGAGCCGGTCTGGTGGGACGCGCGCCTCTACGGCTGAGGGGCTGCGGCGCGGAAGCGATAGGCCTCGAGCGTCTCGGGCTTCATCTCGATCGAGAAGCCCGGCGCTTCGGGCGGCATGTAGGCGGCGTCGCGGATCACGCAGGGTTCGCGGAAGTGCTCGTGCAGGTGGTCGACGAACTCGATCACGCGGCCCTCGCGGCTGCCCGACACGGCGACGTAGTCGATCATCGACAAATGCTGGACGTATTCGCACAGACCCACGCCGCCCGCGTGCGGACAAACGAGCTTGCCGTATTTCGCGGCCATCAGCAGCACCGCGAGCACCTCGTTCACGCCGCCGAGGCGGCAGGCGTCGATCTGCACCACGTCGATCGCGTCGCGCATGATGAACTGCTTGAACATGATGCGGTTCTGGCACATCTCGCCGGTCGCCACCTGCACCGGCGCCACGCCCGCGCGGATCCGGCGATGGCCCTCGACGTCATCGGGACTGGTCGGTTCCTCGATGAACCAGGGCTTCGCGAAGGCGAGCTTGCCGACCCATTCGATCGCCTGGTCGACGTCCCAGACCTGGTTCGCGTCGATCATCAGGTTGACGTCGGGGCCCGCCGCCTCGCGGGCGATGGTCAGGCGCCGGATGTCGTCCGCGAGGTCGCGCCCAACCTTCATCTTGATGTGGCGAAAGCCGGCCTCGACCGCTTCGCGTGCGAGACGGCGCAGCTTGTCGTCGGAATAGCCGAGCCAGCCGGCCGAGGTCGTGTAGCAGGGATAGCCCTCGCGCCGCAGGGTCGCGATGCGCTCGGATTTGCCGGGTTCCACCGCACGCAGCAGCGCCCGCGCCTCGTCGGGCGTGATGCAGTCGGTGATGTAGCGGAAGTCGATGCAGCGCACGAACTCGTCTGGCGTCATCTCGGCCACCAGCAGCCACACCGGTTTGCGCTCGATCTTGGCCCAGAGATCCCACACCGCGTTCACGACGGCGCCGGTGGCCAGATGGATCGCGCCCTTGTCCGGACCGATCCAGCGGAGCTGGCTGTCGGACGTCACGTGGCGCCAGAACGCGCCCATGTCGGCCGCGACGTTCGCCATGTCGAGGCCCACCACGAGATGGCGGAGTGCTGCGATGGCGGCGCAGACGATCTCGTTGCCGCGGCCGATGGTGAAGGTCAGGCCGTGGCCTTCGAGACCGGGCGTGTCGGTCTCCAGGATCACGGTGGCGGCGGAGTAGTCGGGATCGGGGTTCATCGCGTCCGACCCGTCGAGCGCCAGCGAGGTGGGGAAGCGCAGGTCCAGGACCCGCATGCCGGTGATCGTCGTCATG
>CAXTVZ010000442.1:0-2173 GCA_964247685.1 uncultured Acetobacteraceae bacterium | reverse complement strand
GCGGCACCACTCTCCGCCATCGCCGGCACGAAGCTCTGGACGCCGTGCAGCACGCCGAGAAGGTTGACGCCCAGGACCCGCGACCAACCGTCCGGGTTGGACAGCGCATCGCCGCCGCCGTCGACCGCCGCGTTGTTCATCAGGAAAGAGACGGGGCCGCGTGTCTCGGCCACCCGGGCGGCGAGGCTTGCCACGGACGCCGGATCCGACACGTCGGTCGGGATGGCGATGGCGGCCTGCCCGATCGAGGCCGCGGCTGCGCGGAGCTTGTCCTCGTCGCGGTCGGCGAGGCAGACCTTCAGCCCCATCGATGCGAGACGCCGTGCTGTCGCAAGGCCGATGCCGCCGCCGGCGCCGGTGATGACGGCGACGTGGCCGGGGGTGAGGGCTGGGTGCGGGTCGGTCATCGTTTGTTCCTCAGAGGAAGAGTTGGGGCTCTGCCCCAAACCCCGCTGGGGGCCGGCGTCCCCAGACCCGCAACACTTAAGTCATGCAGGTCCAGGATCGCTGATCCTGGCGGGGTCCAGGGGCAGAGCCCCTGGCCTTAAGCCGTGCGCGCAACCTCCGCACCCACGGCCAGATCGAGCGTCCTCGCATATTCCTTCGGCACCACATGCCAGAAATGCCCGACCAGAAGGTCCCAATCGTGCAGGATCATGGCGGCGTAGCGGCTGCCGGTTTCGGCGGCGTGCGTCTCGACCAGACGTCGCAGGCGGGTCTCCCACTCGCCGCTCACGCGGTGCCATTGCAGCGTGTCGGCGTTCACCTTGCGCTCGAACTCGCCGACCGGGTCGTAGACATAGGCCATGCCGCCGGTGAAGCCCGCGCCGAAATTCTCGCCGATCGTGCCGAGAATCACGACATTGCCGCCGGTCATGTATTCGCAGGCGTTCGAGCCCGCACCTTCGACCACCGCGTCGGCACCCGAGTTGCGCACTGCGAAGCGCTCGCCCGCCTGGCCCGCAGCGTAGAGCGCGCCGGCGGTGGCGCCATACAGCACGGTGTTGCCGATGATCGCGTTGTCCTGGCTCTTCAGCGCCGACGAGGGCGGCGGTCGCACCACGATGGTCGCACCCGAGAGCCCCTTGCCGACATAGTCGTTGGCGTCGCCCAGCACCTCGAGCTTGAGGCCCTGCACCGCGAACGCGCCGAGCGATTGGCCGACCGAGCCGCGCAGGCGGACCGTGACATGGCCCGGCTTGAACTTGTCGGTCCCGAACCGGCGATAGATGTGGCTCGAGAAGCGCGTGCCCACCGCGCGCATCGTGTTCTGCACGTTGTAGTGCAGCTGCATCTTCTCGCCGTGCTCGAAGAACGGCTTGGCGTCCTCGATCATCTGCGCGTCGAGCGTGTCGGGCACCTCGTTGCGGCCCACCCGCGTGCAGAAGCGCGCATGCGGGCCGGGATCGGCCTGGGCGAGGATCGGGTTGAGATCGAGATCGTCGAGATAGTCGGCGCCACGGCTCACCTGGCGCAGCAGGTCGGTGCGGCCGATCACCTCCTCGAGCTTGCGGACGCCGAGCCCGGCCAGGATGTTGCGCACGTCCTCGGCGATGAACGAGAACAGATTGATCACCTTCTCGGGCGTGCCTTCGAACTTCGAGCGCAATGCCTCGTCCTGCGTGCAGACGCCCACCGGGCACGTGTTGGAGTGGCACTGCCGCACCATGATGCAGCCCATGGCCACCAGCGACGCCGTGCCGATGCCGAACTCCTCGGCGCCCAGCATGGCCGCCATGACGATGTCCCGGCCGGTCTTCAATCCGCCATCGGTGCGCAGCTTCACCGTGTTGCGCAGGCGGTTCAGCGTCAGCACCTGGTGCGCCTCGGCAAGACCCAGTTCCCAGGGCAGGCCGACATACTTCACCGAGCTCTGCGGCGCCGCACCCGTGCCGCCGACATGGCCGGAGATCAGGATCGTGTCGGCCTTCGCCTTCGCGACCCCGGCCGCGATCGTGCCGATACCGGAGCGCGCGACCAGCTTCACGCAGACGGTGGCGACCGGATTGATCTGCTTGAGATCGTAGATGAGCTGGGCCAGATCCTCGATCGAGTAGATGTCGTGATGCGGCGGCGGGCTGATCAGCGTCACGCCCTCGGTCGCGTGGCGCAGCTTGGCGATCAGGCCGGTGACCTTGAAGCCCGGGAGCTGCCCGCCTTCGCCGGGCTTGGC
>CAXTVZ010000441.1:0-2174 GCA_964247685.1 uncultured Acetobacteraceae bacterium | reverse complement strand
CAGGGGCTCTGCCCCTGGACCCCGCCAGGATCAGCGATCCTGGACCTGCATGACGATGGGCGGTCCGGAAGGGCTGTCCCTCTCTGCGGGTCTAACCAGGCGCTGGCACCCGCGTCGGGTCGATGAACTCCGGCAGGAACGGCTCGTTCGTCTGCAGGCTGTCCTTGCTCGGCATATGTGCCGTGTCCCAGCCACCGCCCAGATCCTCGACCAGCGCCACGCTCGCCGTCAGCCGATCCTCCTGCACGGTGAGCGCCGTCTCGGCATCCGACAGCGCGCTCGTCTCGGCCGTGATCACCGTCGTGTAGGCCTGCGTGCCGGCATTGTATTCGTTCTGCGACACCGTGACGCTCTGGTTCGCGGCCTCCACCGCGAGCCGCTCCGCCTCCGCCTGCTGCTTGAGAATGCGCAGCGACGCGAGCTGATCCTCGACGCCCTGAAACGCGGTGAGCACGGTCTGCCGGTAATTGGCGACCGCTTCGTCATAGGAGGCCTCCGCCGCGCGCACGGCTGCGGACCGGATCCCGCCCTCGAACAATGTCTCGGTGGCCGACGAGCCGAGCGACCAGACCGTATTCGCCAGGCTGAACAACGTGCTCAGCTGGCTGCCCGACCACCCGCCCGAGGCGGACAGCGTGACATCCGGATAGAACGCCGCGATCTCGACGCCGATCTGCGCGTTCGCTTCCTCGACGGTGCGCTCGTATTCCGCGATGTCGGGCCGGCGCTGCAGCAGGTCGGACGGAATCCCCGCAGGCACCTCCGGCACGTAGCCCTGCAGGTCACCGAGTGCCAGTTCGAGGTCCGCCGGCGCATGGCCGGTGAGCACGGCGATCGCATGCTCGTATTCGGCGCGCGCGATGCCGACCTGCACGGCCGATGCCTGTGCCTGCCGCAACGTCGTCAACGCCTGCAGGTAGTCGGACGGGTCGCCTGTTCCGGCCTGGACCTGATTGTGCAGGATGTCCACGTTGCGCTGGTATTCGCGCACGGTCTGGTCGAGCAGCTTCTTGAGGCTGTCCTGCGCGCGGAGCTCGAAATAGTCGGTCGCGAGATTGGCTTCGAGCGACAGCCGTGTGTTCGCCAGTGTCGCCGCACTCGCCTGTGCCGCCGCCGCCTCACTCTCGACCTGTCGCCGCACGCGGCCCCAGAGGTCGACATCCCAGCTGATGTTGCCTTGCAGCTCGAGCGTGCTGGTGGCCGATCCCGAATTGTAGGTGACCGTGCTGCCGGAAATCCCGGTGTTGCCGCCGGTACCCGTCGTGCCGCCCGTCCCTGTCGTGCCGCCAATCCCCGTTGAGCCGGTGGTGCCGGTCGTGCCGAGCCCCGCCGTGCCGGTGCTGCCGGCGAGCCCCGTGGTGCCAGTGCCCGCCGTGCTGGTGATACCGGTCGAGGCGAAGCTGCTGGTCCTGCCGCCCGTGCCTGAACGCTGCACTTCCGGCGAGACCGCGACAGTCGGGAACAGCGAGCCGCGCGCCTCGTCGACCAGGGCCGCGGCCTGGCGGTAGGCCGCTTCCTGCGCCGCCAGGGACTGGTTCGATCGCACGACCTCGTCCTCCAGATTGTCGAGGATGGGATCGCCGTAGATCGTCCACCAGGCTCCCTTCGGCATGTCCGCGTTCGCGGGCGAGCCGATCTGCCAGCCGGGCAGCGGCCGCGCTTCCTTGAAGCGTGACGGCGTCTCGACCTTCGGCCGTTTGTAATCGGGACCGACCATGCAGCCGGAGAGCGACGCAGACGCCAGCAGCGCTGCGAGGAAGGACCATATGCGGGTGCTCATGTCGGTTGTGCCGTGGCGGCTCCGGGACGGCGGCGTGAGCGCGCATTGAAGCGGTGCCGCATCCGATCGAGGGCGAGATAGACAACGGGCGTGGTGTAGAGCGTCAGCGCCTGGCTGACGATCAGGCCGCCCACGATCGAGATGCCGAGGGGTGCCCGCAGCGATGCACCTTCGCCCGAACCGAAGGCGAGCGGGAGTGCGCCGAACGCGGCGGCGAAGCTCGTCATCATGATCGGGCGGAAGCGCAGCAGGCAGGCGGTGGTGATCGCGTCGAGCGGCGACAGGCCATGCTCGCGCTCAGCCGACAGCGCGAAATCCACCAGCAGGATCGCGTTCTTCTTGACGATGCCGATCAGCAGGATGATGCCGATGAAGCCGATCACGTCGAGCTCGT
>CAXTVZ010000440.1:0-2193 GCA_964247685.1 uncultured Acetobacteraceae bacterium | reverse complement strand
GCCGCCAGCCGAAGCGACACCTCATCCGGCGCCATCCGCACCAGCGCCTCGTAGTCGTGGACCAGCTGCGCAGTGATCGGCCCGGTCGCGAACTCGAGCTCCTCGATCCGGCGCACCGGCGTCACCTCGGCCGCACTCCCCGTGACGAACACCTCGGTCGCGCGTCCCATTTCCGCGGGCATGATCACCCGCTCGACCACGCGGATCCCCTGGGCGCGGGCAAGCGCGATCACGGTGCGACGTGTGAGCCCGTCGAGAAAGCAGTCGGGCACCGGGGTGTGCAGCTCGCCCGCGAACACGAAGAAGATGTTCGCCCCCGTCGCCTCCGCGACTTGGCCGCGCCAGTCGAGCATCAGCGCGTCGTCGTGGCCGCGTTCGGCGACGTCGTGCTTGCCCATCGTGCCGGTCATGTAGAGACCCGCCGCCTTCGACTCCACGGGGGCCGTCTCGGGGTGGGGCCGCTTCCATCTGGACAGGCCGAGCGAGATGCCGCGGAGCCGGTCCGCGCCGAAGATATTCGGCCAGGGCCAGGCCGCGACCATGCAGTGGATCGTCGTGCCGTGCGCCGAGATCGAGAGCTGCTCGGCGCCGCGCCAGGCGAGCGGGCGGACGTAGCCGTCGGTGAGGTTGTTGGCGCGCAGCGTGTCGACGCAGGCACGGTCGAGCTGCTCGGCCGTCCAGGGGACGTCGAAGCCGAGGATGCGTCCGGAGTTGATCAGCCGCTCCGAGTGGTCGCGCAGGCGGAAGATGTGGCCGTCATACGAGCGCGCGCCCTCGAACACCGCGCTCGCATAGTGCACGCCGTGGCTCAGCACGTGCAGCCGGGCGTCGCGCCAGGGGATCAGCTCGCCGTTCCACCAGATCTGCCCGTCCCGGTCGTCGAACGGAATGAGCGCCATGGCCTGCCTCGTCTGCGATGCGTGGGGAAGGGCGCGGAACCTAGGGAGCGGGGTTTGATGTGTCAACGAAGCTGTCGTAATCTCGCCGCATGGCCACCAGGCTCGCCACGCGCGCAGCGCCTCCACCCGACGGCCCCGGCGCGCCGGGCGCGGGGCAGGGGCTGCTGTTCCTGCGGGAGGAGCAGCTGCGGGCGACGCAGGAGCTGCTGTTCTTCGCGTATCGCGATTTTACCGGCTCGGTTGACCCGGTGCTCGCCGAGGCCGGCCTCGGGCGGGCGCATCACCGCGCGCTGCATTTCGTGGGCGCGCGGCCGGGCATCAACGTCACCGAGCTGCTGTCGCTGCTCCGGATCACCAAGCAGAGCCTGGCCCGCGTGCTCGGCCACCTGCTGGCGGAGGGCTATGTCGAGCAGCGGCGCGGCACGGTGGACCGGCGCGAGAAGCATCTCCATTTGACCGAGCGGGGACGAGCGCTCGAGCGGCGGCTGTTCGAGCACCAGCGCGAGAAGCTGGTGGCCGCGTTCAGCGAAGCCGGGTTCGCGGCCGTCGACGGGTTCCGCCGCGTGCTGCGCGGGCTCACCGACGAGCCCGAGGCCGAGCGCGGGGCATGAGCGATGCCGCGCATATCCTGGTGGTCGACGACGACCAGCGCCTGCGCGCGCTGCTGCAGCGCTACCTGTCGGAACAGGGGTTTCGGGTCACCGCCGCCGAGAGCGCGGCCGAGGCGCGCAGTCGGCTGCGTGCGGTCCAGCCGGATGCCATCGTGCTCGACGTCAACATGCCGGGCGAAACGGGGCTCGAGCTCACGGCGTCGTTGCGGGCGCAGAACTCCGACCTGCCCATCCTGCTGCTGACCGCGCGCGGCGATCCGGGCGACCAGATCGAGGGGTTCGAGGCGGGGGCGGACGACTATCTCGGCAAGCCGTTCGAGCCGCGCGTGCTGCTGCTGCGCCTGCGCGCGCTGCTGCGCCGGGTGCCCCAGCCCGTCACGGCCACCGAGAACGACCGGCCGGTGCGGATCGGCGGCTACGAGTTCGACCCCGTGCGCGGCGTGCTGACGGTGCTGGGCGGCGACCCCGCCCCGCACCTGACCGGCGGCGAGGCGGCGCTGCTGACCGTTCTCGCGCGCCGGCCGGGCGAGGTGTTCTCGCGCGAGGAGCTCGCCCGCACGCTGGAGATGGACGAGGCGGGCGAGCGCGCGATCGACGTGCAGGTCACCCGCCTGCGCCGCAAGATCGAGCCCGACCCGCGCGAGCCGCGCTTCCTGCACACGGTGCGCGGCCGCGGCTACGTG
>CAXTVZ010000439.1:0-2212 GCA_964247685.1 uncultured Acetobacteraceae bacterium | reverse complement strand
CCTTCGGACGGGAATGCGGCGGCCTGGGTCGCGGAGCTGGAGCGGAACGTGCCCGAGTGAAGGCCAGGGGCTCTGCCCCTGGACCCCGCTGGGGTCTTGACCCCAGGCCCCACTTTATTTGGCAGGCCCAGGATGGTTGTCCTGGCGGGGTTAAGGGGCGGGGCCCCTTAGTGCTTCCTCCCGGCTGCCGATCTCCAGCCAGGGGTGCCGCTCCTCCAGGAAAGCCACCAGCGCCCGCTTGTTCCGGTCCCGCTCGGTCACCGCGTCCGTCATCGACCCGCCATGCACCCGGTATTCACATAAAGGCTCCGGGTGCCACACACCGCCCTGGCCGAGTTCTGCCAGCCGGCACCACAGGTCATAATCCTCCCAGCCCCTTGCGTCGGGGTTGTCGTAATAGCCGCCGGCTGCCGCCCACGCCCATTTCGCCACCAGAGCCATCGCGTCGATGTAGTTCCCGGGGATGAACCGCGCCGGCTCATAGGGCAGCGCGCTGATCGCGAGCTGCATGTCGCCGAATTGCGGGATGGTCGAATAGGCGAACGCCGACCGCGTGCGCACCAGCAGCGCGTGCAGCGCCTCGCAGCACGCGGGACGCAGCCGGTTGTCGGCATCGAGCGACATGATGTGGGGCGCTTCCGCCGCCGCGAACGCCGCATTGCGCGCGGGTCCCAGCCCCGAATTGCGGATCGTGCGTTCCACCCGGATGCGGGTGAAGCGCGCGGCGTGGGCCTGCGCCCAGGCCACGATCACCGCCAGGCTGCGGTCGGTCGAGCAGTCGTCCACCACCACGAGCTCGATCGCGTCGAGCGTCTGGGCGGCCACCGAGTCCAGCGCCTCGACCACGAACTGCGCGTAGTCGAACGACGTGATCGCGACCGCCACCGGCGCCGGGCGCAGCGTGTCATGCTCCCAGATCGTGGTCGTTTGTGCACGCGCGGGCGTGCCGAAGCCCGCGTAGTCCCCGCGCCTGAGGGCCAGCTCCCAGGCGCGGGCGCGCGCCTGGGCGTCCGTCCCGCCGTGCAGCAGACCCGACCAGAGCTCGGCCCGGCGCCGCGGCCCGAACCGCCAGAGCACGTCCGCATGGGCCGCGAACCCGATCCGCTCCCGCAGCGCCGGGTCCGCGGCGAGTGCGTCCAGGGCGGCATGCCAGCCCGCCTCGTCGGCGGCGAGCAACCCCGTCTCGCCGTCACGGATCGCGCGCCTGAGCGGCCCGGTGGGCGAGGCGACGCAGGGAACGGACGCCAGCGCCGCCTCGACGTATTTCCACTCGCTCTTGCTCTCGCAGAACGGATTGCCGGTCTCGAGCGGGCAGATCGCGATGTCGAAGCGGGCGATCTCGTCCGGCAGCGCCTCGAACGGCACCGCGTCGCGCCACTCGATCCGCTCGCTGAACGGCGCCAGCGCCGGAAACGCGTCGAGCGCCACCAGCGGCTCGCCCGCGGCGTCGCGGAACAGCACCAGCGCGATGGCGGGCCGCTCCCCCATGAGCCGGGCCAAGGCGCCCGCGCAGGCCGCGAGGTCGGCCTGGTGGGTGCGCGTGCCGGCCGCGTAGCCGATGCGGAGCGTGCCGTCGCCCTCGGGTGCGGCGACCGTGCGCGCGCGCCGTGCCAGCCGGCTCGCCTCGAGGCGGGCGGCGTCGAACCCGTTCGGGACCACGATCGCCGGAAGATGGGCGGCACGCAGGTGGCGGGCGAGCTCGGCGGTGGTGGCGATCGTGAGATCCGCCGCCCGCGCCGTCTCGCGGAGGCGCTCGAAATAGGGGGCGAGCTCATGGCCGGCGACGCCCGCGAGGCGCATCCCGTCGATCACCGCGGGATCGGCGAGCTGGGGGTCGATCACCAGGTCGTCCAGGTCGAACAGGATGCGCGCGCCCTGCTCGCGGCAGATCGCGATCATGGTGCGCACATGCTCGGACCAGGCGGCGCGCCAGAGCACCAGCAGGTCGATGCCGGCCACCGTCGCCGGTCCCACCGCCGCCAGCGACGAGACCCGGACCGTCCATCCGAGCTCGGCGCAGGACGCCGCCTGCTGCCGCACCCGCAGCGCCTCGCCCGGTCCGCCCGGCTCGCCGGCGACGAACAGCGCGATCGGGGCGGAAGGCCGCGGCAGCTGCGCGTCCGGCGCCGGAAGTGCCGCGGCCGCGGGTGCGGGCGAGGGCGGCTCGGGGGGCGCTGCGGGGGCGAGGGTGACGGGCGGGAAGGTCGGCGCC
>CAXTVZ010000438.1:0-2215 GCA_964247685.1 uncultured Acetobacteraceae bacterium | reverse complement strand
CGCTGAGCACCCATCTGGGGATGCTGCATCCGAGGGACCAGAAGCCCAGCTGAGGTCAGGGGCGTTGCGCGCGGCACGTCTCTGGCGTGACGCCCCTGGACTCCGCCAGGACCAAGCGGTCCTGGACCTGCATGATCACCTGTAGAGGATCGGCCTGCTCGGGATCGGCAGGGCATTCCAGCCGACGCTGCAGTAGTTCGTCTGCGGCAGCTTGAGGTCTAGCACGACGTTGTTGCTGGGGCCGAGTGCCTGGACGTCGGCGAATGTGTCGCTCGCGGCGGTGGCGAAGTCGACCAGATGGCTGCCGCTCCCACCATCGTAGGCGCTGCCGCAGATGTAGCTGTAGATGCTCGGCTCGGGGTCGTAGCTGAAGACAGTTGTCGCGGTGCGCGCCGTGGTGTTGATCGCGTAGCTGTTCACCACGCTGTAACCCCGCGTGAATCCGGCGGGGCTCTGGAACTCGCTTCCGAAACCATCGTCGAACAGCAGGAGGTTGCCCGCCGTGTCGATCGAAACAGCGTGCTGGCCGATCGGCGGGAGCGTTCCGGGAGCGGTCGCGAGCGCGAATTGCCGCAGCGAGGGGAACTGGTACCAGTGTTTCGTGGTGTCGCCCAGGATCCAGTGGATCTTGCGGATGCCGTCGGCGGGCACATCGTAATCGACCGCGATCACGAAGTTCTCGCGGCTGGAGACGATCAGGGTGTTGTCGGTCGGGTTGTAGGTGGTCGAGTTCATATGGAACCAGTCGGTCGTCCCGTTCGGGTAGACGAACTGGCTGGGGTCGTCGCCGCCTGCGGTCATCGCGGCGCTGATGATCTGGCCCATGTCCCATTGCTGTAGCACGGCGCCGGTGGTCGGATTGATCTCGATCGCCGCCGCCTCCAGCTCGGACGTCGTGTTCACGTCCATGACAATGCCGTCGCGGCCCGGGTCGAAATTATGCGGGTTCGTCGAGGTCACGCCGATCGAGGCGTAATCGCCGATCTTGGTGGAGATGCCGAACAGGTCGAGCCGATTCACGCCGGTGGCGGCGTCACTCGTGTAGATGGCATTGTCGTAGAAAAGTCCCGGCAGCGAGCCGGCGTCTGCGAAGCCGACCCAGCGCAGGGTGCCGTCCGTGTCAAAGATCGCGGGAGAGTTCGCGCTGCAGTAGTCCTTGACCAGGAAGTAGTCGAAATTGATGTCGGAGGTGGCGGTGCGATTGTTCGCGATGACAGGCTCGTTGACCTGGGCGCAGGGATCCGAATAGGCCTGCGCCGTCACGGGGACGGTTTCCTGGAGGTTACTTCCGTCGGTGAAGGAGAAGACGAGCGTCACGTTGCTGGTCTGCCCGGCATAGAGCCCGAACACCGGGACGAAGACGGTGTTGCCGTAGACGGCGCCGTTGGCGGCGAGATAGCTGGCGGTGGCGGCAGCCGTGATCGGCCGCGTGAACGAGCCCGATTTCGGCGTGATCGAGAACGCGACGCCCCGGAGCGTTCCGCCCGTTATCGTCGTTTCGACATAGGCGATGAAGGGCGTGGGACCGGCGAACTGGCCATTGATCGTGACGGTCGCCGCGGCAGCAGCCCCTGGTGTCACCAGAAGCCCGGCCACCGCCATCGCCGCTCGTCGCTGCCGATCGTGACCGGCGATTTTCCGTCGTCCCATCTCTGCACTCCGCGCCGTGTTACGAATCCGTTACAAGGCAGATAACATGGCTGACGATCTGTCAAGTCACGCATCCCGAGAAAGTGCGATCCAGCGCGCGCCGGCGCGCCAGGTCTTGCCCGACCGCCCCGGCTTCGGGGCGCAACCTGCGGCTCTACGCCTCGAGCGGCTCGGCCACCCAGATGGCTGCAACGTCGTTCATCGATTCGCCCGTCGCGTCCTCCACGGCCTTCTTGAACGCCAGGAAGTGCGGCGTGCCCATGTGCTCGTCGAGCGCTGCCTGGCTTTCCCACTTCTCCTTGAGGAATAGCGCATCGCCCTCCGCACCGCGGAAGGTGCGGTATTCGAGGCAGCCTGCTTCCGCGCGGCTCGGCGGACCGCATTCGGCCAGCGCCCCGGCGACCTTGCCGGTGTTCGCTCCGGTTTCGATGCGAACGAAGAGATGAAGTGTCATGTAGACCTCCGTCAGAGATACTCGACGGCCGCAACGCCCACCACGACCAGAAGTAACAGCAGCGTCGTGACCAGCGTGAGCCGGCGCTCCACGAACACCCGCACGGGTTCG
>CAXTVZ010000437.1:0-2215 GCA_964247685.1 uncultured Acetobacteraceae bacterium | reverse complement strand
CTCCAGCCCTGAGTATCGGGTTTTAAGGGCTCCGCCCTTAACGGGGTCCAGGGGCGGAGCCCCTGGCCTTCTTCGCCGCCCCCCAACATGACGGTGCCCCGCGCCGCCCTCGTCACCGGCGGCGCCGTCCGCCTCGGCCGCGCGATCGCGCTCGGCCTGGCGCGCGACGGTTTCTCCACCGCCATCCATTGCCGCTCGAGCGAGGCCGACGCCGAGCGCACCGCCGCCGAGTGCCGCGCCTTCGGGGTGCCCAGCACCGTGCTCCGCGCCGACCTCGCGCGCGAGGACGAGGTGGCCCCCCTGATCGCCCGCGCGACCGCGGCGCTCGGCCCGGTCGGCGTGCTGGTGAACAACGCCAGCACCTTCGAGCGCGACGAGTGGGAGACCGCGACCCGCGACAGCTGGGACGCGCATCTCGAGCCCAATCTCCGCGCGCCGTTCGTGCTGACGCAGCTCTTCGCCCGCGCCCTGCCGCCCGAGGCCGAGGGCGTGGTGATCAACATGCTCGACCAGCGCGTCTGGTCGCTCACGCCGCATTTCGTCTCCTACACGGTCTCGAAGGCCGGGCTGTGGGCGCTGACCCGGTCGCTGGCCCTCGCACTCGCCCCACGCATCCGGGTCAACGCGATCGGCCCCGGCCCGGCGCTTCCCTCGCCGCGGCAATCGGCGGAGCAGTTCGCCCGGCAATGCGCTTCCGTGCCGCTGCGCCGCGGCACCTCGCCCGAGGAGGTCGCGGCCGCGGTGCGCGCGCTGCTCGCCCTGCCGTCGGTCACCGGCCAGATGATCGCGCTCGACGGCGGGCAGCACCTGCAATGGCAGTCGGCCGCTGCCGGCGGCGCGCTGGAGGAATGATGCGGCGCGTCTTCCTCCGCAACATGGTGCTGCAGGGCCATATCGGCGTGCTGCCGCACGAGCATGGCCGCACGCAGCGGGTGCGGATCAACGTCGAGATCGAGGTCGACGAGGCGGGGGGCGGCCCGGCGCGCGACGAGCTGCCGCTGGTGGTGGATTACGCGCGCCTGGCCGAGAACGTGCGCGCGACCCTGGCGGCCGGCCATGTGAAGCTGGTCGAGACGCTGGCCGAGCGCATCGCCGAGAGCGCCTTCTTCGACGATCGCATTCGCATCGTGCGGGTCAGGGTCGAAAAGCTCGACATCTTTCCCGACATGGAGGCAGTGGGCGTCGAGATCGAACGTCACCGCCACGGCCCCTGAGAGATTTGTCCACGCGCGCCAATTGACTCCCTGCGATTCCAAGGGAGTGGCCCAATGTGTTAAAGTGATGACACCGATCCGTCCCCGTTCTTCAATGAGATCAACCAGTTGCGCGCCTCGACCCGCGTTTCGCGAAGTCCGAGGATTCCGCCTCCATGTCCCGGATGGTCCACATTTCCGGGTCTTGTTCCACAGAGTTGTCCACAGGGTTGTCCCGGCCAGGTGCCCGTCATGAGCGAGCCTCCGATCGCCGAGACGGAAGCCCTGGGCGTCGCCGCGATCGAGCGTGCGCTGCTGACCATGCCGGACCGGCCGGGCGTCTACCGGATGCTCGATCGGCGCGGCGACGCGCTCTATGTCGGCAAGGCGCGCTCGCTGCGGAAGCGGGTGGCCAACTACACACAGGTGGGACGGCTCGACGAGCGGCTGCGGCGGATGGTGAACGAGACGGTCACCATGGAGATCGTCACCACCCACACCGAGGCCGAAGCGCTGCTGCTCGAGGCCAACCTCATCAAGCGCCTGAAGCCACGGTTCAACATCGTCCTGCGCGACGACAAGTCGTATCCCTGGCTGACGCTGGTGGAGGATCACCCGTTCCCGCAGATCAGCAAGCATCGCGGCGCGCAGACCCGCAAAGGCTCCTACTGGGGCCCGTTCGCCAGCGCCTGGGCGGTCAATCAGACCGTCACCGCCATGCAGCGCGTGTTCCTGCTCCGCTCCTGCGCCGACACGGTGTTCGCCAACCGCTCCCGCCCGTGCCTGCTGCACCAGATCAAGCGCTGCTCGGCACCCTGCGTCGGGCGGATCGACGCGGCCGAGTACGCGACGCTGGTCGCCCAGGCGAAGGGGTTCCTGTCCGGCCGCGCCAATACCGTGCAGCGCGAGCTCGCCACCGAGATGGAGGCGGCGTCCGAGAACCTCGAGTTCGAGCGCGCGGCCAGCTTGCGCGACCGCATCCGCGGCCTCACCCACGTCCAGGGCAGCGGCGTGATCAACCC
>CAXTVZ010000436.1:0-2230 GCA_964247685.1 uncultured Acetobacteraceae bacterium | reverse complement strand
GTGGCCGCGTACGAGCCGCCGAAGCCGCAGCATTCGTCCATGCGCTCGAACGGCACGATCTCCAGGCCCTCGACGCGGGCAAGGAGCGCGCGGGGCTTGGAGAAGAATGGCACCACCGTCTCGGGCGCGGGCTCGTGGCCGATCGCGCGTAGCGCGGTGCAGCTGTTGTGCAGAGTCACGCGATGGGGGAAGCGGGCCGGCGGCAATGCGTCGATGCCGGCGACGTCGTGCAGGAACTCGACGAGTTCGTAGATCTTCGCTCGCAGGTCGCGGACTTCCGCGGTCTGTTCGATCGCGTCGAACTTGTTGCGGACATGGTGCACGCAGGAGGCGGACGGGCAGACGATCGCGTCGTATGCGGCGAAATTGCGCACGAAGAGGCGCTCGGTCGCGGCGCTCTCCCGGTTGAAGCCCGCATTGGCCATCGGTTGGCCGCAGCAGGTCTGGTCGGGAGGATACTCGATCGTGTGGCCGAGGCTGCGCAGCAGTTTCAGCGTGGCCACGCCGACTTCGGGCGTGAACGCGTCGATGAAGCAGGGGATGAACAGGCCGATCCGCATGGGGGAGTGGTAGCATAAGGTTGGGGCTCTGCCCCAAACCCCGCTGGGGTCTTAACCCCAGACCCGTTTGTTGGGTCCAGGGGCTCGCTCCTGGCGGGGTCCAGGGGCAGAGCCCCTGGCCTTCCTACAGGCGCAGCGCCGCCGGAATCTGCATCCCGAGCACATCGGGAATGTCCCACACCTCGCGCACGGAGCGCAGCGGCTTGAAGCCGGCCCGAAGATAGGCCGGCAGCGCGCGCGGATGGTCGGCGGTGCAGGTGTTCACCCGCAGCTGCGTGGGCGCGAGCATCCAGGCCGCGTCGATCGCGTGGCGGAGGAACGCCTCGCCGGCGCCGCGCCCGATCATGTGCGGCATCAGGCCGAAATAGGCGAGGTTCACGTCGTGGCCGGAGCGTGCGTCGAGCTCGAAGAAGCCGGCGGGCTCGCCGTCGCGGTAGAGCACGTGGACGGAGATCGCAGGCGAGGCCAGCAGCGCCTCGATCTCGCTGTCGGGGGCGATGCGACGCAGCCACCAGCAATAGGGACCGCCCACAGTCGCGTAGAGATAGCGATAGAACGGGACGGTGGGGGCGCCGAGCGTCTCGATCGTCGTGCCGGCTGGAAGCGGGGTGCCAGGCGTGTCCGGCCGCCGCTCCATGCGCAGGAACGTCACGTTGACCGCGATCCGCGTGGCGCCCCCCGGCCCTGCCCGCATGCCCCCCAGCATGGTGTTCGACCCCGTGACGCCTCTCAATCGTCGAGGAACGACCGCAGCTTGCGGCTGCGGCTCGGGTGCTTGAGTTTTCGAAGCGCCTTGGCCTCGATCTGGCGGATACGTTCGCGCGTCACGTTGAACTGTTGGCCGACCTCTTCCAGCGTGTGGTCGGTGTTCATGCCGATGCCGAAGCGCATTCGGAGAACGCGCTCCTCGCGGGGCGTGAGGCTGGAGAGCACGCGGGTTGTGGCCTCGCGCAGGTTCGCCTGGATCGCGGCGTCGAGCGGGATGACCGCCGCCTTGTCCTCGATGAAGTCGCCGAGATGGCTGTCCTCCTCGTCGCCGATCGGCGTCTCGAGGCTGATCGGCTCTTTCGCGATCTTGAGGACTTTTCGCACTTTCTCGAGCGGCATGCCGAGCTTCTCGGCGAGCTCCTCGGGTGCGGGTTCGCGGCCGATCTCGTGCAGCATCTGGCGCGAGGTGCGGACCAGCTTGTTGATCGTCTCGATCATGTGCACGGGAATGCGGATGGTGCGCGCCTGGTCGGCGATCGAGCGCGTGATCGCCTGGCGGATCCACCAGGTGGCGTAGGTCGAGAACTTGTAGCCGCGGCGATACTCGAACTTATCGACCGCCTTCATCAGGCCGATATTGCCCTCCTGGATCAGGTCCAGGAACTGCAGGCCGCGATTGGTGTATTTCTTGGCGATCGAGATCACGAGACGAAGGTTGGCCTCGATCATCTCCTTCTTCGCGCGAGCGGAATCACGCTCGCCGCGGCTGACGGTCTGATACACGCGGCGGAACTCGCCGATCGGCAAGCCGGCATCCTGCGCCACCGTGCCGATCTCGGCGCGGATCGGCGGCACGTCCTCGAAATGCTTGCTGACGAAGTTCTTCCAACCCTTGCCAGGAAGACCCGCCACCGTCGCCATCCAGTTCGGGTCGAGCTCGTGGCCGCGATATTTGAGGATGA
>CAXTVZ010000435.1:0-2239 GCA_964247685.1 uncultured Acetobacteraceae bacterium | reverse complement strand
CGTGCATTTGGCCAGGATGGTGATGCCGCGCTCGCGCTCGAGGTCGTTGCGGTCCATCGCGCGCTCGGCCACCTGCTGGTGCTCGCGGAACGACCCGGATTGCTTCAGAAGCTGGTCGACCAGGGTGGTCTTGCCATGATCGACATGCGCGATGATGGCGATGTTACGGATGTTCATCGTTGTCCGGGGCTCTGTTTTCGGGAGGGGTAAGACCCCGCTGGCCGGCTAGATAGCGATTGTGACGCCCGGATGCGAGCCCGACGTGAGAATGGGCCCGTCAGGCGAGCCCGGCCTCCATCGCGCGGGCGAGCAGATCCGGCCCCGGACGCGCACCCACGTGGCTGATCACCTCGGCCGCGGCCAGGCTCCCGAGCCGCCCCGCCTCGGCCAGGCCGAGACCGCGCGCGAGCGCGGCGAGCACGCCCGCGGCGTAGGCGTCGCCCGCGCCGGTGGTGTCGACCACCTCGGTGGCCACGGCGGCCACCTGGTGGATCTCGTCGCCGCTGGCCAGCACGCTGCCGGCCGCGCCGCGCGTCACCACCGCGATCGCGGTGTCGCGCCGGAGTGCGGCCAGGGCCTCGGCGAACGGCACCTCGTACAGCGCTTCGAGCTCGTGCTCGTTGGCGAACACGATGTCCGCATGGTCGCGCACGAACTCGCGGAAGCCCGCGCGGTGGCGCTCGACGCAGAACGGGTCCGACAGCGAGATCGCCACCTGGCGGCCGGCCGCATGCGCGATCGCGGCCGCCTCGCGGAACGCCGCCTGCGCCGCCGGCGGATCGAACAGGTAGCCTTCGAGATAGGTGAAGCGCGCACCCGCGATCACGTCGCGGTCGAGGTCGTCCGGGCCGAACGAGGTCGCGGCCCCGAGATAGGTGTTCATCGTGCGCTGGCCGTCCGGCGTGACCGCGATCATGCAGCGCCCGGTGCCCGGGCCGTCATGCAATGGCGCGACCGGACAGCGGATGCCGCTGGTGGCGAGATCGGTCACGAAGGCGCGCCCGAACGCGTCGCCATCGACCTTGCCGAGATAGGCCGCGCGCGCGCCGAGGCGCGCCGCTACCACGCAGGAATTCGCCACCGACCCGCCGCCGATCATCTCGATGGCACCTCGCGACTCGGCGTCCAGGCTGTCGGACAGCGAGGCGGCGCGGGCGCTGTCGATCAACGCCATCGTGCCCGCCTGCATGTTCCAGCGCGCGAGGAACGCGGGCTCCACCTGAGCGAGCACGTCGACGATCGCGTTGCCGATGCCGACGAGATCGAGCGTGTCCTGTTCCGCGGTGAGCGACATGATCGACGGATCTCCTGCAGCCCGCGCCGCTACAACATTCACGCACGCGATGCAAAACACGCCATCGACCGATCGGCGAATCCGTCGAGCATTCCGGCAAAGAAATCGAATCGTCATGTCCGCTTGTTCGCGACTTCGCGAGCGTGTAAGGCGGTTGCCTCACCCGGACGACGAATCCGGGGGCTGCCAGAACCGTGGAAACGAAGGGGGTCCCTTGTTCAAACGACGCAGGCCCGACGAGGCGCCCGGCACCGACATGGCCGCCGGCGCCTCGAACCCGATTTTTGAAGCGCCGAAGGCCGCACCTTCCTCCGCCTCCACGCCCACAGGGGCGGCCGCCACACCCGCGGCAACGCCCGCATCGGCCACCGCCCCAACCGCCCGCGCCGACAGCCTCGGCGTGCCACCTTTCCGCCCGACCCCGACCCAGGAGGCCGCCCCGATGAGCCGACCGCCCGTTCCCGCAGCACCCGCGCCCGGCCTCCCGCCGGGACCCACGAGCCTCACGCCGCCGCCGCGGCCCGGCGCCTCGCCCATGTCGGCGACCGGGATGGCCGCGCGCCCGCAGACCGCCGAGCGCCGCACCCTCGTGGTCGGACGCGGCATCTCCGTGCAGGGCTCCGTGCAGGACGCCGAGCGCCTGGTGGTCGAGGGCACGGTGGAAGCCACCAACATCCGCGCGCAGGAGCTCTCGGTGGCCCCCGGCGGCGTGTTCCGCGGCGAGATCGAGGTCGAGGAGGCCGAGCTCGCCGGCACGATCGACGGCACGCTGGTGGCCCACGGCACGCTGGTCGTGCGCTCGTCCGGCAAGCTGCTGGGGGCCGCACGCTGCCGCCGCCTGCAGGTCGAGGATGGGGGCCAGATCAGCGGCCGCATCGAGATGCTGACCGAGAACACGCCGCGCGATGCGACCCGGCCGGCGATCGAGCTCGCCAAGCCCGCCGA
>CAXTVZ010000434.1:0-2241 GCA_964247685.1 uncultured Acetobacteraceae bacterium | reverse complement strand
GGGTTCCAAGGGACGACCGTCCCTTGGCGGGTCCAGGGCAGAGCCCTGGCCTTACTCTCCCGCCCGAAGCCGATCGTAATTCCGCCGGAACAGCGCCACCGCACCCACGACACCCAGGCGTTGCACGCTCGACATCGTCCATCCCCGCGCCCAGCGGAACGGCTCGCCCAGCCCCTCGAGGACGAGCTCCTTCCGGAGGCTCGCCACCGTCGCCAGGTGGATTTCGCCGTCGAGGTGAATGTGGCCGAGCTCATCCGCGCCGACGTAGAAATCCACCCCGTCCACGTCATCCGGCTGATCGAAGCGCCAGTGCGTGCTGGCCTCGACCCCCGGCCATGCGGCCACCGCATCGGCGACCAGCTTGAGGTCGCCGTCGAGCGGCGGGGGAGGTGCCAAGGGACCCTTCGCCTCGCGCGGGAGGGTGGAGAGTGCCTTGTCGGTCATGGGCATCGGACCTCGGACTTGGTTGGGCTCAGGCCGGGAACGGGGAGCCGCCGCCCAGATCAGGTCGCGTCCGGCCGTGGTGCCGTTGCCTGGCAGGAGTTGAACATGGCCCTCCCCTGCCCGTGGGGGAAGGTGTTTCACGGAAGCACCCGGCGCGCGCGCGGGACAAACACGTGGCAGTCCAGAGGCCCAGCCTCTGGCGGGGTTCCAAGGGGCAGAGCCCCTTGGGCTGGCCGACTTCCGTTTTCGGAAGTCGGCCGGCGATGGCCGTTGTTCGGCCCACCGGGCGAGGTTGGTTCAGCCCGGCACGAAGCGAAGAGGTCAGACGGTCAAAGTCGTCGCGTCGGTCGCGGTGGCGGCACTCGCGGCGTAGCCGCCCGACTGGTAGCTCTGCAGCATCGCGCTCAGCTGCGACAGCATCGAGGACGGGTCGCTGCCGGTCGTGCTGCCGTCGAGCGTGCTGGCCGTGCTGCCGCTCGAGGAACTCGGGGTTGAGGTCGAAGTCGGGGTGACGGACGCGCTGCCCGCACTGCCGCTGCCGGTGCTTGCGGCGGACGTGCCCGAGCTCTCCGCCTGGAGGCTGGTGAGCATGGATTGCAGCTCCGAGCTCAGGCTCGCGAACGAGAACGCGCTGCTGCCCGTGCCCGCGGCGGCCGTGCCCGTGGCGCCGGTGCCGGTAGCGCCCGTGCTGGCGGTGCTCGCGCCGCTGCCGGTGGAGCCGGAGGCGCCGGACAGCTCGTCGGTGAAATCGTCGATCGGCGAGGGACCGGGCGACGGGCTGGACGCGCCGGAGGCCGGGCTGGTGGCGGCCTGCATCTGCGTTGCCGCCTGCCAGGCGTTGGTGTTCGACGAACTCACATGCATGTCCCGCTCCTTCGCAGCGTCTCGGACACCGTCAGAGCATCTTGCGTGCCACACGCGGCGCGGCAGTGCTTGCGAAGGTAAACACGTCCAGGTTGCGCGTGGACGCCCGGTCGGTCGGCAGATCCTGCCGGGTGGAACCGGCAGGATCTGCCCGGGGGCAGAAAAGTCTCAGTCGCGCTTGAGCGAAGCCATGTCGATCGTGAAGCGGTATTTCACATCCTGCTTCATGAGCCGCTCGTACGCCTCGTTGATCCCGTCGATGGCGATCACCTCGACATCCGCGGTCAGGTTATGCGCCGCGCAGAAATCGAGCATCTCCTGGGTCTCCGCGATGCCACCGATCAGCGAGCCCGCGAACGACCGCCGCCGCCAGATCACGCTGAAGGCCGGGATCGGCAGCGGATCCTCGGGTGCTCCCACCAGCGTCAGCGTGCCGTCGCGCTTGAGCAGCGCGATATAGGCCTCAATCGGATGCTTGGCGGAGACGCAGTCGAGGATGAAGTCGAAGCTCTCGGAATGCGCCTGCATCTGGTCGGGGTCGGTCGAGACCACGACCTCATCGGCGCCGAGCCGCTTCGCGTCCTCCGCCTTGCCCGGCGAGGTGGTGAACAGCACCACGTGCGCGCCCATCGCATGGGCGATCTTGACGCCCATGTGGCCGAGCCCGCCGAGACCCACGATGCCGACCTTCTTGCCGGGGCCGGCATTCCAGTGCTTGAGCGGCGAGTAGGTGGTGATGCCGGCGCAGAGCAGCGGCGCTACGCCCTCGAGCGGCAGGTTGTCGGGGATGCGGAGGGTGAAGCTCTCGTCGACCACGATCTTGTCGGAGTAGCCGCCGAACGTGTTGCCGGTGCCGTGCCGCTTGTCGTCGCCGTTATAGGTGCCGACGAAACCCGCCTCGCAGTAGTTCTCGAGCCCCTCGCGGCAGGCGGC
>CAXTVZ010000433.1:0-2242 GCA_964247685.1 uncultured Acetobacteraceae bacterium | reverse complement strand
GTCGAGGATCCCGGGCGGCGGCCGGGAAGCGACAAGCAAGGCCGCCCGGGATCCTCGACTTGTGTTGTGGCGTGCGCGGGGTGGCGGCTCTCTCCTTCGAATTGATGGGCGGCCTCACGGGCCAGCAGAATGGATCGGCGCGGAGCGTTCCGGGGGGCGCAGTCACGCTGGGTCGATCCGAAAGTGGTCGAGCAACGCGGCCGGGATCGCGAACGGGGGCGACCGGATCGGCCGCACGCACGCTTGCTCTTCAGCCTCTGATGGTCTCCGGCAGCCACTGGTTGACCATCTCCACCGCCGCAGCCCGGCGCTCGAGCAGCGCCGACAACGCGGTCGCCACCAGGCCGATCGCGTCGTCGATCGTTTCCGTTCGATGCGACGCCGATATCCCGGCAGGGCTCGCATCGATGGTGACGCTGCCCCAGGAGTCCGAATGGCGCAGGCCGACAAGTTCCGGGAGGTTGATGGCGGTCATCGCGGGCTGTGTCTCTCGCATCGATCGGACTTCCTTCATCCGAACGTCCTCCGATGATCGCAGCGAATAGTGAATGGACCCGTAACGAGAGAAGAAGGCCAGAGGCTCTGCCCCTGGACCCCGTTAAGGGCGCAGCCCTTAAAACCCGGTGTTGAAGTCTGGACTACAAGCGCCGGCGGGCAACCCCAACAATCAGGGTTCCAAGGGACGACTGTCCCTTGGCGGGTCCAGGGCAGAGCCCTGGCCTTCCCTCACACGCGGACGGAGTACCGTTGCTCCGCCCGAACGCTCACAACCCCTCGCCCGCGGCGACGCGTTCCTCCGGCTCCGGAGGTGCGGCCGAATCCCATTCCGATGTGACGCTGTCCGCGCCGATCGCCTCGATATCGGCCGCGAGCAGCCGGCCGAACATCGCCGCACTTTCGCGGCTCGCGAGGATGAAGCCTTTCCGATCCTGTTCCCAGGTGCTGCGGAGCTTGTTGAAAGCCTTGTTGTCGTACATCCGGAACAACGCGGCCGCCCGCATCGCCCGATGCGCGCGCATGCCGAGCGCGCGCAACGTCGCGCGTCCCATGGCCAGGCTGCCCTGGTAGCTCTCGCGCTCGACATGGTCGGCGCCGGCCGCCAGCAGCTCGTACGCGTCGCGCCGGTCCCAGGCGCGCGCGACCACCTTCAGATGCGGGAAGTTCGTGCGCGCGATGTCCACGAGCTCCGCCGCGCGCACCCGGTCGTCGATCGCCACCACCAGCACGCGCGCGCGCTGCGCGCCGGCCGCCTCCAGCAGGTCGAGCCGCGTGGCATCGCCGTAATTGACGCGGCGACCGAGTGCCCGCGCGGTCTCGATCGTGGACATGCTCAGATCCATCACCGAGACGCGGAATGCGTTCGCCTGCAACAGACGCCCGACCACCTGCCCCACCCGGCCATAGCCCGCGATCAGCACATCGACGTCGCGCTCGAACACCTCGTCGGCCGGGATGGCGGCTGCGGCACCGCGCCACGCCCGGCTCGCGAAACGCTCCCAGCCGCCGAACACCAGCGGCGTCGCGATCATCGAGATGGCCACGACCGCGCTGATCGATCGCCCGAACTGGGCGCCGATCACGCCGCTGGCCGCCACGATGCCGATCAGCACGAAGGCAAACTCGCCGCCGCCCGCCAGCGCCGCCGCGACGCTGCCCGCATCGCGCTTTGGCAGGCCCGCCATTCGTCCCACCGCGAACATGGTGCCGCCCTTGATCGCGAGCAGTGCGAGCACCGCGGCCGCCACCAGCGGCGCGTGATGAAGCACCAGGCGCAGGTCGAGGCCGGCGCCCACCGTCATGAAGAACAGGCCGAGCAGCAGCCCGCGGAACGGCTCGATATCGGCCTCGAGCTCGCGCCGGAACTCGCTTTCCGCGAGCATGACGCCGGCGAGGAAGGCGCCCAGCGCCGGCGACAGCCCCACGAGCTGCATCAGCGAGGCCACCGCCACCACCAGCAGCAGCGCCGTCGCGGTGAAGATCTCGCGCAGCCCGGCCGAGGCGATGAAACGAAAGGCCGGGCGCGTCAGGTAGCGCCCGCAGGCGATGACGATCGCGACGGCGCCGAGGATGCCGAGCCCGCGTTCGGTGGCCGGCAGCCCCGCCAATGCGCCACCGCCCGCATGCGCGACCGCGTGGCCGGGCGCGGCCAGCAGCGGCAATGCGGCGAACAGCGGGATCACCGCCAGATCCTGGAACAGCAGCACGCCGAAGCTCGCGAGCCCCACGGCACCTTTGCGCAGGC
>CAXTVZ010000432.1:0-2272 GCA_964247685.1 uncultured Acetobacteraceae bacterium | reverse complement strand
TTCCAAGGGACGACTGTCCCTTGGCGGGTCCAGGGCAGAGCCCTGGCCTTTCCTCATCGCCCAGCGCTCAGCGGCCGAGCGACTGATGTTCCCGCTCGGCCAGTCGCGCTTCGGCGGGCAGACGCCAGGGCGCGTCGCCAGGTGCTGCCGCCAGCGCCGCCCGGAGAAGAGCGGCATCGTGGTCACTGACGCGGCCGCCATTGGCGAGGATGCCGGCCTCGGCCGCCTCGTCGGCGAGAGTGGGGTCGAAGCCGGCGGCCAGCGCCGCGCGCCAGGCGGCCGATGCCGCGTCCCAGCGTCCCAGCCGCGCCTCGACGTTGCCGAGCAGGATGTTGCCGCCGCGTGCCGCCGCGGAATGTGGGTCGAGTGTCGCGAGACCTGCGCGCAGGGGGGCGATCATCGCGTCGGCGCGGGCATCGGCGCGGGCCTGGGCGGCGAGACGCGGGCCGAGCGGGTCGGCGGGCCAGCCCGGATGGCCGCCGATCGCGTAGAGCAGGGCGGCGAGAACCGGGATCGCGGCGATGGTGGCGGTGAGAGCCGTATGTCCGGTGTTCGTCGCCTGGGCGCGGTCGTCGGTGTCGGCGGCGGCCAGCAGGCGGCGTTCGATCTCGAGCCGCGCTCCGCCATGCGCGCGGGGCTCCACCAGGCCGAGGGCGGCGTCGCGGTCGAGCTCGCGCAGCTGGGCGCGGTGCAGCGCGATCGCGGCTTCGCGCACGCCGCGCGTGGCGTGCGGCTGGCGGCGCAGCAGGAGGGCGGCAGGCGTCAGCACCAGGCTTGCGAGCACGAGGCTGCAGACGAGGAACAGCGTCATGGCACGCGCAGCAGGGCCGCGAGACGGCGGCGCTCGTCCGGGTCGAGCGGATCCGCGGGCTGGCGGGGCGTGCGGAGGACGCGGAACGCGGCGACGAGACCGGCGGCGAGTGCGAGGACCGGCATTAGCCAGAGCAGCGCCGTGCCGAGGGTGAAAGGCGGCGCGAGGCGCACGAAATTGCCGTAGCGCGCGACCATCCACGCCATGATCTCGCGGTCGGAGCGGCCGGCGGTGACCTGGGTGCGCACGATGTGGCGAAGGTCGCGGGCGAGGTCGGCTGAGGAATCCTCGATGTCCTCGTTCTGGCAGACCAGGCAGCGGAGCTCGCGGCCGATCCCCTCGGCGCGGGCCTCCTGGCGAGGGTCGGCGAGCATTTCCGACGGATCGCTCACGGCGCGGGCCAGCGTGGGTGCGGCGAGTGCCAGCAGCAGGGCGAGTGCGGCGGCGGATCTCACAGGCCGGCGCTTCATAGATGGGCCGCGCGGGGCAGGAGCTCGCCCGCGACGACCGCGTCGGTGAGGCCGCCGACCCAGTGGCCGCGGATGATGCCGGCGCGGTCGACGAGGAAGCTTTCAGGGACGCCGGTGACGCCCCAGTCGATCGCGACGGTGCCGGCGGCGTCGGCGCCGAGGCGGGCATAGGCGACGCTGCTGCGGGCGATGAAGCCGGCGGCGCCGGTGGGCGAGTCCTTGTAGGCGACGCCCCAGAGCGGCAGGCGGCGGGCGAGGCTCGCGAGCGTGGGCAGCTCGGCCACGCAGGGCACGCACCATGAGGCGAAGAAGTTCACCAGGACGGGGGTGGTGTTGCGGCGGAGGTCGTCGGCGGAAAACCCGGTCCCGGGCGGCTGCGGCGGTAAGGAAAACATCGGCGCGGGGCGGCCGATCACGGGGCTGGCGACGTCGTGCGGATCGAAGCGGCCGGTGCCCATGCGGGCGAGGATGTCGAGGCCGATGAGTGTGCCGGCGCCTGCAGCGGCGAACGGCACGGCATAGAGAAGGCGGCGTCGGGTGACCGTGGCGGTGCTCATTCGGCGATGCTCGGCGCGGCCTGCACGCGCAGGCGTGGGCGGGGCGCACCCACCCGGATGCGTCGATCGGCGACCGAGAGCGCGCCACCGAGCGCCATCACCAGCGCGCCGAGCCACATCAACGGGGCGAGCGGGTTGTGCTGGAAGCGGAGCACGGCCGCGCCGCTTTGCTCGTCGGAGAGCACGGCGTAGTCGTCGGCCAGGCCGGTGGTGTGGATCGCGACCTCGGTGGTGGCGATGCCCTGCAGCGTGAAGAAGCGGCGCGACGGGTGCACCACCGCGACCATGTGGCCGTCATGGTCGATGCGGATGGTGGCGATGCGCGAGGTGTAGTTCGGGCCGGTGCCGCCGCCGAGCGAGACGAGGGTCCAGTCCGAACCGGCCACTCGCACATGCTGGCCGGGGGATGCGAGCACGATCCGGCTTTCCGACTG
>CAXTVZ010000431.1:0-2300 GCA_964247685.1 uncultured Acetobacteraceae bacterium | reverse complement strand
TTCATCCACGCTATCCACAGCAATCCACAGCGACCCGGCGCTCCCCGACCGGCTACAACAGCCCCGTGAACACCATCGATCGTCCCGACCTCTCCCTGTTCGGCCAGAGCCGGCTACCCCCCTCCAACGTCGCGGCCGAGCAGGCGCTGCTCGGCGCGCTGCTCGCCAACAACAAGGCCTACGAGCGGGTCTCGGACTTCCTGCTCCCCGAGCACTTCGCCGACCCCGTGCATGGCCGGATCTTCGCGGCACTCGCGCGCCGCATCGAGGCGGGCCAGCTCGCCGACGCGGTCACGCTCAAGGCCGAGCTCGAGCACTCGGAGGCGCTCGAGGAGGTGGGCGGCACCACCTATCTCGCGCAGCTGCTCTCGGCGATGGTCGGCATCATCAACGCCGGCGAATACGGCCGCGCCATCCACGACGCCTGGCTGCGGCGCGAGCTCGTCGATCTCGGCGAGGGCATGGTGAACTCGGCCTTCGGCGGCGAGACCAGCGCCGAGGACACGCTCGACGGCCGTCAGCAGATCGAACGCGCCGAGCAGCAGCTGTTCTCGCTCGCCACCCGCGGCGGCGCCGAGGGCGGCCCGATCGAGTTCGAGCGCGCGCTCGCCAGCGCCATCGCGATCGCCGAAAAGGCCTTCCATCGCGAAGGCGGCGTCTCCGGCCTGCCCACGGGCTTGCGCGACTTCGACAAGAAGACCGGCGGAATGCACCCGTCCGACCTGATGATCCTCGCCGGCCGCCCGGCGATGGGAAAGACCGCGCTCGCGACCAAGATGGCGTTCGGCGCCGCACGCGCGCTGCTGGCCGACGCGCGCGCCGAAGGCGACAACGTGCTGCCGAAAGGCTGTGTGGCAGTGTTCTCGCTCGAGATGAGCGCCGAGCAGCTGGCCACGCGCCTGTTGAGCGAGGAATCGCGCGTCTCGAGCGAGCGCATCCGCCGCGGCGAAATCAGCCAGCGCGACTTCGATCGCTTCGTGCAGGTGTCACGCGAGTTGCAGACGCTGCCGCTGCTGATCGACGACACGCCGGCGCTCACGCTGTCGGCGCTACGCACGCGCTGCCGCCGGCTCGCGCGCACGCGCGGGCTGGCGCTGGTGGTGATCGACTATCTCCAGCTGATGCGCCCGGCGCTCGGCACGCGGCCGGAGAACCGCGTGCTCGAAATCAGCATGATCACGCAGGGGCTCAAGGCGATCGCCAAGGAGCTCGAGGTGCCGGTGCTGGCGCTGTCGCAGCTGTCGCGCCAGGTCGAGAGCCGCGAGGACAAGCGGCCGCAGTTGTCGGATCTTCGTGAATCGGGCTCGATCGAGCAGGATGCGGACAGCGTGATGTTCGTCTATCGCGATGAGTATTACCTGCAGCAGCGCATCCCCAAGCAGATGACCTTCGACAACGAGGACAAGTTCCACGCGGCGGTCGAGAAGTGGCAGCGCGACATGGAGCTCGTGCACAACAAGGCGGAGCTGCTGCTGGAGAAGCAGCGGCATGGGCCCACGGGCAAGATCGATCTGTTCTTCGAGGGCGAGTTCACGCGATTTGCGGACCTCGACATGGTGCACTCGTAGGAAGGCCAGGGGTTCCACCCCTGGACCCGGCTGGGGCCTTGGCCCCAGACCCCGTGGGTTTGGGGCTCGCGGGGCGGGGACCCTCGCCTTCTTCAGATCGCCTGCACCTTGCGCGCCAGCCGTTCCAACAACTGTCGCGGCTGGAACGGCTTCGTGCAGGCCTCCCAGTCCGCACGGTCGCGCGGCAGTGCGGACTGGCCGTAGCCGGTCACGAACAGGAACGGCGTGCCCCGCGCCTCTAGCGCGTGGGCCACCGGAAAGACCATCTCGCCCGCCACGTTCACGTCGAGCACGGCCACGTCCACGTCCTCGGTGCGCGCCGCGATCAACGCCTCGGCCACGCGGGCGAAGGGACCGACCACGATGCAGCCGGCCTCGCTCAGCACCTCGTCCACGATCAGCGAGACGAGGAATTCGTCCTCGACGAGCAACACGCGCTTCCCGTCGAGAATGGCGTGCTTCACGGCCCCGGACCGGCGATGGGGAAGGTCCGGTTCGCGCTCGCGGCGAGCGGCGCGCGCACGCGCGCCCTCACACCCTCGGGCAGGAACTCGATCTTCGCTTCCGCCGCCATGTCATGGGCCAGCGCCTGTTCGATCAGGACGCTGCCGAAGCCGCGCGCGACGGGGTTCGCCACCGGCGGCCCGTTGTGCTCGGCCCAGTTCAGGATCAGCAGCCCGGCCTCGCCGTCCTCCTGCTCCCCACCTTCCAGCTGCCCACCTTCCAGCTGCC
>CAXTVZ010000430.1:0-2301 GCA_964247685.1 uncultured Acetobacteraceae bacterium | reverse complement strand
GGCGTAGTTCTCGAGATCGGTCGGGCTCCGCAGCAGGCGCAGGCAGCCCTCGCGACGGGCCCAAGCCTCGGTTTCCGGGTTCAGGTAGAGCAGGATCGTCACGCGCTTGGCGACGGAGTCGGTGTGAATGCGCCCGTCCTTCTCGCGGGTGCAGCCGCGCACGGTGAGCATGGTCGGCGCATCCGCCAGATCGAGCCCGAACTTCCGGGCGACGGCGGCGCGAAACGCGTCGCCCTCGAGTTCGTCGACCAGCCGGCTCGCTGCCGGACCGAGGCGCAGCGCCGAGGGCGGGAAGGATCCGCCGCTCGACATCGGCGGCAGACCCGCGAGGACTTGGCCAAGCGCGTCGGGCGAGACAAACGCCGGCACGACAACATGCGGGAAGGGATCGGTGGCGATCGGCGTGCGGTCAAGCAGGGGCAGGTCAAGCAGGGGCAGCGTGGCGGTGGTGCTCATGTCGGCCGGGCCTTACGCCCCAGCCGAGCGCCCCGCAAGGACAACCGCCCGAGAAGTCAGCCGTGCCACTCGGTTGCCTGACGGATGATGGTGTTGGTGGAGAGGAACTGCGCGCAGCCGATCTTGCCATCGCAGCAGGGCAGCGGGGCGGCGTCGTCGCTGGCGAAGTCCGAGACGCGGCTCACGCCACCGTCCGACAAGTCTCCTGCTCCCGCGGCCGGAACATAGGACACGCGGCTGAAGTGGCTGTCGTGCCCCTCGCAAGTGAAGTGCGGCTGTTCGACAGTCATACGCAGCCCGGACGCAGCTGCACCCGTCCCCGGAAGGGCCACCAATAGGGCGAGAAGCAGGGCCTTTTTCATGGTCGTCCTCGATCTCATCTGATCGACACGTCTATCGAACACATTCTGTGAGAACGAACGGACAAGGCATTGATCTGGTTACATCGCTCTCGAACGGTTGATGAGCTTGCGTTCCGGTTTGTTGCTCCCGTCCCGCGCGGGCGCTAATGACCCCGGCGATGGACGGCACGACCGACGCGAGCGCATCTCCGAGCGACGAGGACGGAGACGCATCCGGCCCGCTCGCGGCCTACCGCGCGCGCGTGGCCGAGGGCGTGCTCGCTGCCGACCCGGCGCAGTTGGCGGTGGCCACGCGCCTCGACGGGCTCTCCGAGGCACTCGCCGGCTACGAGCCGATGCCGATCTCCGGCCGGGGCTCGCTGTTCGGACGGCTCGGCTTCCGGCGCGTGCGCAAGGACGGGCCGGCGCGGCCCCGCGGCGTCTACATCGTGGGCGAGGTCGGCCGCGGCAAATCCATGCTGATGGACCTGTTCTACGATTTCGCGCCGATCGCCGCGAAGCGACGGATCCACTTCCACCGCTTCATGCAGGACGCGCATGCGCGCATCCACGTGATGCGGCGGGGCGACCCCGGCATCACCGACCCGATCCCGCCGCTCGCCGATGCGGTGGCGGCCGACGCGACGCTGCTCTGCTTCGACGAGTTCCAGGTCAACGACATCACCGACGCGCTGATCCTGGGGCGCCTGTTCGAGGCGCTGTTCGCGCGCGGGGTGGTGGTGGTCGCGACGGCGAACGTGCGGCCCGAGCGGCTGTTTCAGGACCGGCCCGGGGCGGACGCGTTCAAGCCGTTCATCGCGATCCTGCAGCGCGAGCTCGATACGCTCGAGCTCGCGTCCCCGCGCGACTACCGCCGCAGGCGCCGGATCGAGGGCACCACCTGGTTCACGCCGGCGGATGCGCGGGCGGATGCGGCGCTCGACCACGCGTTCGCGACCCTGACCGAAGGGGAGCGTCCGCACCGGGCCCATCTGACGGTCGCGGGCCGGTCCGTGCCGGTGCCGCTCGCGGCCAGCGGCGTGGCAAGGTTCGACTTCGACGCCCTCTGCGCCACGGCTCTGGGGGCGGGGGACTATCTCGCGGTGGCGAGCGCCTACCATACGGTGGTGATCGACCGGATCCCGCGCCTGGGCCCCGAGAATTTCGACCTGGCGCGCCGCTTCATCGTGCTGGTGGACGCGCTCTACGAGGCGCGGGTGAAGCTGGTGGCCTCGGCCGAGGCCGGCGCGGACGCGATCTACGAGCGCGGCGAGAACAGCTTCCTGTTCGAGCGGACCGCCTCGCGACTGGCCGAGATGCAGAGCCGGGAGTACCGGGCGCTGCCGCATTTGGCCTGACAAGAAGATTGGGGCTCTGCCCCAAACCCCGCCAGGAGCGTCGTGCGAAGCACGCCTTCGGCATGACGGCCCCTGGACCCCCAAAACAATCGGAGGTCCAGGATCGACACGATCCTGGTGGGGTCTGGGGCAAAGCCCCAGCTCTT
>CAXTVZ010000429.1:0-2310 GCA_964247685.1 uncultured Acetobacteraceae bacterium | reverse complement strand
CTGCCGCTGGCGATGGGTCTCCCGCTTCCGCTGGCGATCGCCGCCGTCGTGATCGGCAACCTCGCAGGCGCGGTGATCGTCGCCTGCATGGCGCCGATCGGCATCGCCACCGCGAGCAACATTACGGTGGCGAGCGGCGCCGTATTCGGCATTCGCGGCCGCTACCTGGGATCCGTGCTCACCCAGGCGATCGATGTCGGCTACGTGGCGCTCACCCTCGTGCTCGCCGTGCCGGCGATCGCGGGGGCGTTGCACATCCTGTTCGCCGTCGCACCCTCGCGTCTCGTGCTCGCAGCCACCATGGCCGGCACCTCCGTCGTCACGGTCGGTCTCGCGCTGTTCGGCCAGGCCGCCGTGCTTGCGGCACAGAAGACGAATCTCGTTGTCGGCGCGGCCATCGTGGCTACTCTGGTCGCGTGCGCGATGGCTCATCCCGCCATGCACCACGCGATCACGCTCGGCGCCCCGCACGCGCTGTTCGTAGCCGCGATCTCCGTGCAGTTCGCCAACGCATTGTCGTGGGCGCCCTATGTCGGCGATGCCGCGCGCTACGTGGCGCCACAACACTCGTGGTGGCGACCCGCGCTGGTGGTGTATGCGGGCATGGGCGCGGGTGCCGCGCTGTCGACCGCCGCCGGGCTCTTGCTCGCCACGCGCGTCGCCGATCCCGGGCACGTGCTCGGCGAAATGATCGACCTCCTGCCGCGGGCGCTGGTGGCACCCGTCGTGCTGCTCGGCGCGCTGGGCAATGCCGCGAGCGGCGCCGTGCTGATCTACAACGGGATGCTCGACCTGCAATCGATCCTGTGGCGCCGCTCGCGTCTCGCGGTCGGCGCGATGTTCTCGGCGGCGAGCGTCGTCGTGGCCTTCGCCGCCCTGCTGGTGTTCGATCTCGCCGGCAGCCTGGAGGCGATGTGCACGATCGTCGGACTGCTGCTCACACCCTGGCTGGTGGTGATCCTGGCCGATCTCTGGCGGCGTCCGGCGTTCCCCGATCCGCGCGCGCTGCGCGACTTCGCGCGCACCCTCCCCGGCAACCCGCTGTGGCGCCATCGCGGGTTCCAGCCGCGTGCGCTCGCCGCGTGGGCGGCAGGTGCCGGCGCCGGGGTGCTGGTCCACGTGGCCGGCCGGATCGACACCAGCGTGCCGGTGGCGGGCCTGGTGGCGTTGTTCGCGTCGGAGGCGCTCAGGCCCCGGCGCTGCCCCCGGCCTTGATCGTTTCCATCCGGAACGCCATCCCGTCGGCGAACACGCGCGCGAGCCCGGGCACCGGCAGGTGCATGCCACCCACGATCCAGCCCTTCGACGCCGCCAGCGCCATCGCCTCGCGACGTGTGGTCGCCGCGAGTGCCCGGTCCTCGTCGAAGATGAGGCAGATGTCGGGGTTTTGCGGCTGATGCGACATCAGGTGCATCGTGTCGGCCCAGATCAGCACCTCGTTGCCGAGCAGGAAGCCGCTCATGCCGGGCGTGTGGCCGGGCAGGCTCACCGCCTCGACGCCGGGCAGCAGCGCGCCGGGCCCGAACGGGCGCAGCCTGTCGCCCAGAGCCGCGAACAGCTTTCGCGCAGCCGCGCGGTTGGGATTCTCGTCGGTGGCATCGCGGAAGTGCGCGATGTCGATCGCAGGGACGAACACCTCCGCGCCCGGATAGCGCAGCGCCTCGCCCGCGTCGTCGAACAGGCCGAGGATGTGATCGCCATGCGGATGCGTGACCAGCACCGTCCTGATGTCGTCAGGCTGGATCCCGAGGCGCGCCAGCGTCGCCGGCACGCGCCCCAGTGTCGGGCCGAAGGCGCGGCCGCAGCCGGCATCGATCAGGATCAGTTCGCCGTCACGCTTCAGCAGGAACGCGTTGACGTTGATCGCGACCCCGTCGGGAAACTGCACCTTCAGGGCCGCCGTCGCTTCCTCGGAGGCCGGGTCGATCAGGATGTCGGCCGGCGGATTGAAGAGTCCGTCATGCAGCGAGACCAGGACCGCGCCGTCGGCCAGATGCGTCTCGGTGGGTGCCGTGATGCTCATGCGTCGTCCCTTTCGGCCAGCCGGCCCGCGAGGTCGGCGATGTATTGCGCAGCCACGCGGCCCGATCGTGCGCCGCGCGTGACGGACCATTCCAGCGCTTCCGCGTGAAGCCGCTCGCGCGTGATCGGCAGCGCCTGCGCGTCGGCATAGCCATCGATCATGGTGAGGTATGTCGCCTGGTCGCAGTTATGAAAACCCAGCGACAATCCGAAGCGGTCGGACAGCGACACCTTCTCCTCGATCGCCTCGCCGGGGTTGATGGCGGTGGCGCGCTCGTTGTCGATCAT
>CAXTVZ010000428.1:0-2322 GCA_964247685.1 uncultured Acetobacteraceae bacterium | reverse complement strand
CGATCGAGAGCGGGCCGATCGGCGTCGCCGAGCTGCTCGAGGGGTTCGACGAGGATCTCTATCTGGCCGCGAATCCCGATCTCGACCGCGCCCATGTCGACCCGCTCGGCCACTGGCTGGCCTTCGGGCACCGGGAAGGGCGGCGCGTCAGGCCGTAGCGAGGGCTAGGGCGGGCAGCTTCACCCTGGCGCGTGCCGCGTCCACGCGGGGGCCGGCGACGACGAGCTCCGCGCAGGGCTTGCCGGCAGGTTCCGTGGGGTCGTAGCTGAGCGGGCAGTTGCCGAACTGGGCGCGGTTGCCGGTGTCGAGATAGGTTTCGGCGGGGGCGCCCTCGGCGAGCAGGATGGCGTGCGTCGCGAGCTCGACGTGGTGGAAGGTCGCGTCCGGCCAGCGTTCCTCGACGATCGAGATGCCGTTCACCAGCAGGTGGGCCGGCACCAGCACGTTGTCCACGAACAGGGCGTGGTCGTGGGACACGAGGAGGTCGCGCCTGGGCATGTGCGGGCCGAGCGCGTGCGGGCGGAGGCGGACGACGCGCGCGTCGATGGCGCGGCGATGGCCGGTCCAGGTCACGGGAGCGGTGCCGCCGTCATGGAGGCGCACGGCGTCGCCCGCCCTGAGGTGCTCGACGGGAACGGGGCCGCTCGGCGTGTCGATCGCGGTACCGGCGACGAAGCAGGGGTTTTCCGTGATGTCGGTGCTGGTCGAGCTGGAGGGATCGACGCTGAAGGCGAAGCTCGCGAGCGTGTAGTCGCCAACGAAGCGGAGGTCGATCTCCTCGCCACCGGCACCGAAGTGCAGCGTGCCACTGCTGGTGTTTCCGGTGTAGCTCACGTCGGTGATGGACGAGGCAGCGATGCCGCCGAGCACGATTGCGTTGCCGCCGGCGCCCACGAGGCCGCTGCTTGACGCGGTGAAATCCAGGATCGATCCGGCGAAGTTGGGAGCCTCGTCCAGCTCAAGTATCCCGCTTCCCGGATAGAACTGGACATCGTTGGTGTCAGAACCGTCGATCAGCACCGACGCGCCCACCACCTCCTCTGATGGCAACGGCGGCAGGAGACCGCTGACGATGACCGTCCCGTCCAGAACGATCGTTCCGATTCCCGTGACGTCGCCGATCAGCGGGAACGCTGCGCCAAGAGTTTGCCCGCACTCGATCTCACCGTTGTTCGTGATGTGTCCGCTGATTGAACCGTCGCCCGCCAGCACGAGGCCGCCTGCGTCGATCACGAGGTCGTCGGGGCTGAAACTGCGGCCGACGGTGAGCACGCCATCGACCGTCAGCGCGTTCCAGGTGGTGGGCGTCTCGATCTGCAGGGTTCCTCCGGCCGCGACGTTTGTCAGCGTTTGCTCGATCGTCAACACCTGGCTTCCGGACGGAGCGACCATCGTGATGTTGCCGCCATTGAGCACGATGTCGCTCGCGTCGCTCTGGATCAGCGCGCCGACGTCGAACGCGATCGTGTCCGATACGTCGGCGACATAGATGCCGCCGGTCAATGTTCCGGCGGCAAGGTTGGCGAAACCGCCCGTATAGGTCCCGATCGCCACATTGCCGTCGATGAGGCCCGTGTTGGTGAACGAGCTGGCGAGAATCAGCAGGCCCGACTGCGGCCCGGTGTCGCCACCCAAGATCTGAGCGCCGTTGGTGAAGTTCCCGGACACGTCGAGGACACCGTTGAGAGTCAGGTTCTGGCCGGACACGTCGGTCAGCGATCCGGCTTCGAGGGTTCCGTCGAGGGACAGGGTACCCTCGAGGTCGACCGTGCCGGCGACCGCGAGGGTGCCGTTGATCGTCAGCTCCATGCCGGCACCGAGATCGAGGCTACCAATCCCGTAGGACGAGCCGCTGTCGATCACGACGCCGGTCGAATCGTAGAGTCCGGGCGGTGGCGCCACCTCGTCGATGACGACGGCGGCGGACGCGTCGTCGGGAACGCCGTTCGGCGTCCAGGCGGCACTGTCGTCCCAGTCGGTGGAGTATGTTTCGGGTGGCGGCGTGAAGACGTAGGTGGTCATGGGAGGCCTCCCGTCATGCGCCGCCGGTTTTCAGCGAGCTCTGCGCAAGCTTCGTCCGGAAGGGAGGAATTGTCGAGGTCCGGTCGTAGCGACGGCGGATCAGGCCATCGCGGCGCTCAGTGCGGCGGCGGGCGCGGTCGTGTCGTCGATCAGTGCCGCGGCTTCGGTGAGCAGCTTGACCCAGCCTTCGGGATCGGTGGCGAAGGCGTCGTGGTGCGGGGCGAGGCGCTCGACGAAGCCGTGGAAGAGACCGGCGCGGACCCGGGCGACGGTGCCCGGCGGATGGGCGTCGTCGGCCTC
>CAXTVZ010000427.1:0-2323 GCA_964247685.1 uncultured Acetobacteraceae bacterium | reverse complement strand
CGAGCGTGGCCGTGGGCAGGAGGCGGGCCAGGCGGACGAGCTCGGTCATGCGGTCGGCGGCGCCGTTCAGGGTGGGGAGGCCGCGCGCCTCGGTGACGGCGGTGTCGATGGCGCCGCCGAGCGCGATCACGCCGTGGATGTCGGGCGGGGGGATGCGGCAGGTGGCGAAGCGGTCCTCGAGCGGGCCGAGCGTCCAGCGGTCGACCGGGAGCACGGCGGCGGCGCATTCGGCACCGATCGAGAGGGCGAGGAGCAGCGTGCCGAGGCGGCGGCGGCGGGTGGCGAGGAGGAGGAGGCCCGCGACCGAGAGGGCGAGCAGCAGCGTCGAGGGGGCGAGCACCGTTTCTGCGAGCTTGGCGGCGACGAAGCCGGCCGCGTCGGCGACATGCGCCATCAGGTGCCGACGAAGTCGGCGGCGGGCACGGCGCCGATGCGGCCCATCAGCGTGACACCGTCGCCGCCGGTGAGCACCTGTTCGGGTGCGGGACGGTGGGCGGCGTCGGCGCCGGGCTGCTCCACGGTGACCACGAAGCAGTCGGTGGCGCGCTCCACGTCGGCCACCGTGCGCCCGTCATGGCGGCAGCCGGGGACGACGATCACGGTCACGAGCTCGAGGCCGAAACGGTGGAGGTCCTGCCCCATCTGCCGCATGCGGGCGGCGGGCGGGCGCATCGCCAGCGTGGCGGGGTAGAGGATCAGCTCGGCCATGCGCTCGGCGCCGATATGGGCGGGCAGGACCACGTGGTTGGCGCCGGCCTGGAGGAGCTTGCGCTCGGTGGCCGGCGCTTCGCCGCGGGCGATGATGGTGAGCGCGGCGTTCATGGCGCGGGCCGAGAGGGTGATGAAGACGTTGGCGGCGTCGTTGGGCAGGACGGTGGCGAGCACGCGGGCGCGGGCGATGCCGGCGTGCGCGAGCGCTTCCTCCTCGGTCGCGTCGGCTTCGAGCACGAGATGGCCCTCGCCGCGGAGCTCGGCGGCGCGGGCGGGGTCGGCCTCGACCACGACGAAGGGGGACGCGGCGGCCATGAGGTCGCGCACCAGCGAGCGGCCGAGCCGGCCGTGCCCGCAGATGATGGTGTGGCCGGAGAGCTTCTCCATTTCCATTCGGGTCCGCCTCGTGCCCAGCACGTCCTGGAAGGAACTCACGGTGATGAACTGCACCAGCGCACCGGTGAGAAAGATCATGCCGGTGCAGCCGAACACGATCAGGCCCATCGTGACCAGGCGGAGCGCCTCGGTGTCGACCGGGCGCACCTCGCCATAGCCCACCGTGAAGACGGTGAGGACGGTCATGTAGAGGCTGTCGTCAAAGCTCCAGCCCTGGTGGCAGTAGGCGGCGACGGCGACCGCGCATACGACCAGCACGAAGGCCACGCCGCCCGCGAGATTGCGGATGGGGGATGCGCCCAGTCCGTGCCTCGGGCCCAGTCCGTAACCCGGGCCCGATCTCCCGCCGCGGCCCTGCCCGCGTGCGATCAAGGGCGGGGGTTCCCGAGCTCGAACGTGATCTGCTGGTTGAACACCGAGCTGGTCGGATGGCCGTCCTGCTCGCCGGGGCGGAAATGCCAGCGCTCGACGGCGCGCCGGGCGGCGGCGTCGAGCTCGGAATAGCCGGAGCTCGAGGCGATCTGGATGCCGGTGGGGTGCCCGTCGGGGCCGACCTGCACGAGGAGGCCCACCGTGCCCGCCTCGCCGTGCATCGCCGCATCGCGCGGGTAGACCGGCGGCAGGTTCGGGTGCTTCGCATCGGGGCTGGCGGGGATGACGTCCGGCCCGTCCACGAGCCCGGTGCCGGGGGTGCCGTCGTCGTCGAGGTCGAGATTGACCTCGGGCGCGGGGGTGGAGTTCTGGGCGATCTCCGGCGTGCCCTGGTCGGCGGAGGCGGGGCCCGCCTGCTGGTTCGCCGGGCCGGCGTTGGCGGCAACCTTCTCGTCCGAGGTCGGGGCGGTGAGCGGCTGGGGCGCGCCACCCTGGCGGGCGGGCGTGGCCTTGGCGGATCGCGCGGCGCGGGACTGCTTCGAGGCGCCGACGGTGGGGGTGTTCTCCTGGATCATCTCGATGGTGGCGGGCGGGGGCTGGTGGAGGGGGGCGGCGCCGACGTGGAGGGCGTCGGCGATCATGGGGGCGGCCACGAAGGCGCCGACCGCGGCGATGTGGGCGGCGACGGCGAGGGCGACGAAGAGGCCGACTCCGGTCTCGCGGCGGCGCTCGAAGAGGCGCGACGGCGGGATCGTCAGGCGGGTGGGGATCGTCGGGGCGCGGCGCATGGTTAAGGCCAGGGGCTCCGCCCCTGGACCCCGCTGGGGTCTTGACCCCAGACCCC
>CAXTVZ010000426.1:0-2365 GCA_964247685.1 uncultured Acetobacteraceae bacterium | reverse complement strand
CCGGACGTGTTCAAGAAGTTCCTCACCGCCTGGAATGACGGGCACATCACGGAGGCCTCGAACGGCCAGCTGGTGTCGACCAGCCGCGCGATCTTCGTACTGACCTCGAACATCGCGACCGAGACCCTGACCGAGATCGCCGAACGCCATGCCGACGACCCCGACAGGATGCGGGGCGAGTCGGTCGAGGCGCTGCGCCAGGCGGGGTTCGCCCCGGAAGTGCTGAACCGGCTCGACCGGATCTTCGTGTTCCGCTCGCTGCACGGGCTCGACATCGCGCGCGTGGCAGCACTCGAGATCGAGTCCATGATCGACAGCTACGGCCTCGGCATCGAGGTCGGCGGGATCGACCCGGCACTGCTGTTTGCGGTGATGCAGCGGCAGGACCGGCTGGGAGCGGCGGCGAGTGCGCGCGACCTCACGCGTTCGATCGAGGATATGATCAGCGACACGTTGATCGAGGCGAAGACGCAGGGGGCGAAGCGGGTGCGCATCCTCGCGGGAGCCGAGGGCGTGGCGGCTGAAATTGCGGACTGAAGAAAGGCAAGGGGCATCGGGCGTCAGCGTGCTTCGCACGACGCCCCTTGACCCCGCCAGGAGGGAAGGCCCTCCTGGACCTGCCTGTTGTTAGGCGGGCTTGGGGGTGCTTGCCCTAGACAAGTTCAGGGCAGAGCTCTGAAATCTTGACCGCCGTCGGCCGCCTCTGGCGCCGCGCGCCGCTCTGGCGGCTCGCGCTCGCCGCGACCCTCGTCTTCGGCGCGTTGACCGCGCTCTATCCCGCGCCGCCGCCGCGCCTGCCGTCCTGGATCCACCGCCCCGCCTGGCTGCATCTGCCACCGTGGCTGCCCTCCCCGCCGGCGCCACAGGCCGCGACCGCTTCACCCGCCGCCTCGCCTTCGCGTGATGCAAGCGGCGTCGTCGCCACGCCGATCGATCCGCCGCTGCACGGGACACTCACGGTCGGCGGTCGCACCGTACCGCTGCCGGCCGGCGACTGGCACGAGCTCGTGGCCGGGCGCAACGAGCAGGCGGCGGAAATCACCGCGACCGTGCTCGGGCGGTGGCAGGGTGCCAGGCTGACCGGCTTTCTCAAGGTGCTGGCGACCACCGGTCCGGCCGACGGCGGCGGCGAGGCCGGCGTCGACGCCGAATGCAACAGCAACAGCAATTACGAGCGGGCCACGTGGTCGGACACGGGTCGCACATGCTGGTTCGTGCGCAAGACCGACATCCCGCCGCCGTCCGAAGCCGCAGCGGGCCCCGCGCGCGACATCGACGACGCCGCGATGAGGCGCATCCGCGATCTCGGCGTCGCCGTACCGGCCTGGCTCTCGGCCGCGGTCTGGTCGCATGCGGATGGCAGCGAGATGATGGTCTACGAGCTGCTGGTCGCGAACGGCCGCAATCCGAACGACCAGTCGGCGGCGCTTGGCGCGGTGAAGGCCTGGATGAGCCGCTTCGCCCCGTTCCTGCATCGAGGCTTTGACGGCAAGCTTGATCCGAATTCCATCAGGGCGGCCGCCCGCGATCCCGGCGCCGCCGAGGACGGCACGACCGCCGCGCACGCGCATGGCTGAGCGCGCGTGGGCCGCCGGGCACTGCATGGGCGGCCCGGAGGCGATGCGACGCGCGCCTACTTCCCGCCGGTCCCGAGGATCGCCGCGGCCGCCGCTTCCAGGATGCCTGCCACCCGCCGGAGCTCGTCGGCGCCGGCGCCGCGCTTGGACATCAGCGCACGCCTGAGCGTGGACCGCGCGCGTCCGACCTCGTCGGCGGTCTCGGGATCGGGGAACTCGGCGCCCGCGAACGCCGCGCGCACGCCCTGCATGCGCTCGCCGATCCGGTCCAGCGCCGCGAGGATGCTGTCGGCCTCGGTGCGGCGCTTGGCCAGCGTCTCGCGGCCGCGATCGGTCAGGCGATAGGGCTTGCGGGCGCCCGCACCCTCGGGCTCGAGCTCGGTCGCGCCGGTTTCCTCGAGGAAGGTCAGCGCCGGATAGATGACGCCGGGCGACGGGCTGTAGAAGCCGTTGGAGCGCGTCTCGAGCCGGCGGATCAGTTCGTAGCCATGCGCCGGCGCCTCGGCCAGCAGAGCGAGGATCACGAGCTGGAGCTCGTCGGAGCGGAACTTTCGCCCGCCGAACGGGCCGCCGCGACCGTGGCCCCACCCTCGGCCAGAGGCGCCGTCGTCGAAGGGCTCGCCTCCCATGAAGCCGCCGCGGCCGCCGCGGCCGTGTCCGCCGCGGCCGATCGCCTGGATCAGGTAGGCCCGAAGCGCATGGCGCCCTCGCGGACCACAGAAGGAATGCCGGCCCTTGCCGGCGATGCTATCGTAAAACATGTCTTACGATAGCTATCGTACGACTGA
>CAXTVZ010000425.1:0-2381 GCA_964247685.1 uncultured Acetobacteraceae bacterium | reverse complement strand
GCCCCAAACCCCGCCAGGAGGGAAGGCCCTCCTGGACCTGCCAAATGTTGGCGGGTCCAGGGGCGCTTGCTCCTGGCGGGGTCCAGGGGCAGAGCCCCTGGCCTTCTATATGACTCCCACCAGCAGCAGGATCACCAGGATCACCAGCACGAGCCCGAGGCCGCCCGACGGGTAGTATCCCCAGGCGCTGCTATACGGCCAGGTCGGCAATGCGCCGAGCAGCAGCAGCACGACGATGATCAGCAGAATGAGGCGCATCTGAATTCCTCCGTGGCGTTGGGTTCAACGTGGCGTTGTATTCGCGGTTCGCGCGCGACACCCCTCCGGTTGCAGTTTCCGCCTCAGAGATGGTACTGCAGGAAGGCGAGGCTGCGCTCCTGCGCGACCGCCGCCGCCCGCGCATCGTAGCTCGCGCGTTCGTCGCAGCCGAAGCCGTGTCCCGCGCCCTCGTAGACGAACACCTCCACGCCCGGCTGTGCCGCGCGGAACCGTTCGACCGCGTCGACGGGGATCCCGTGGTCCTCGGCGCCGAAATGGAGCTGCACGGGGCAGCGCGCGGTCTCGTCGGCGGTCTTCACCGTCTCGCTGCCGTACCAGCCGACCGCGGCGGCGAAGAGGTTGGTGCGGGTGGCACCCCACCAGGCCAACGAGCCGCCCCAGCAATAGCCGATGATGCCGACGCGGTCGCGGGCGAGCCAGTCGGCGGCGGCGGTGAGGTCGGCGATGCTGTCGGCGGGTTTGATGCGCTCCTTGAGCGCGATGCCGGCCTTGATCCCCGCCTCGTCATAGGCGAGCTCCACGCCGCGTTCAGCCCGGTCGAACAGCGCCGGCGCGATCACGTAGAATCCAGCATCGGCGAAGCCGTCCACGACGTTGCGGATGTGGTGGTTGACGCCGAAGATCTCCTGGATCACCACCAACGCGCGGGGCGCATCCGACAGGCCCGCGGTGTAGGCGGCCAGTTCGTGGCCGTCGGGCGCGGTGAGCGTGACGTTCTGTCCCATGGAACAAGCATCCTTGGCTGAGGATGCGGAGAGTGGAGCGATGGCGGAGATCGTCAACCTCAACAAGCGGCGCAAGCAGCGCGAGCGGGCCGTGCAGGTGGCCCAGGCCGCGACCAATCGTGTCCGCCACGGCCGGACCGGGGCCGAACGTGCCCGCGATGCGCAGGACACCGAGCGCCGCGAGCGCGCGACCGAAGGCGCGAAGCTCGACCGGTCGGGAGACCGCGACTCTACTGCAGGGTGAGCACGGCGCCGGGCAGGCGGAGCTCGGCGGGGCCGATCAGCAGCTTGGTGCCCACGCGCACCGAATGGAGCGGCCCTTCGATCTCGCGCGCCCAGAATTCGAGGAAGCGGTTGAGCGCCGGGAAGCGCGGCGCGAGATCGAGCTCCTGCCAGATGAAGGTCTGGAGCACGCCAGGATGGTCGGGCAGGTGGTAGAGGATCTCGGCGGTGGTGAGGCGCCAACCATTGAGCTGCGTACGAAGGTCCATCGAAGTTTTTCTCCCGGTGTGACAGCCGTGGAGCGGTCAGCATCAGGGTGTCCGGGTTAACAAAGCAATAAAAACCCGAGTTTTATCAGCAACTTGGCACTCACGCCCCGGGAGTGCTGCCACCCTTGACTTTCCGGGGGGTCGAACGCTATCTCCCCGCTGGCACTTGCCTCCGGGGAGTGCCAGGCCCGCCTGCGCCAGGAGCCGCTTCGGCTACGGTGGGTTCAACGAGAAGAAAGCGGCGGCAAACGAACGGGTCCCGGAACGGGGCCCAGGAGCGTTCCCACATGGCGAAGTTCCGTCCCCTGCACGACCGCGTGGTCGTCCGGCGCCTGACCGGCGAGGAAAAGACCTCCGGCGGCATCATCATCCCCGACACGGCCAAGGAGAAGCCCTCCGAAGGCGAGATCGTGGCGGCCGGCCCCGGCGCGCGCAACGAGCAGGGCGCAATCGTGGCCCTCGAAGTGAAGGCGGGCGACCGCGTTCTGTTCGGCAAGTGGTCCGGCACCGAGGTCAAGATCGAAGGCGAAGACCTGCTGATCATGAAAGAGAGCGACATTCTCGGCATCGTCGAGAACGTCGCGGCCTGATCAGCCGAATATTGTTGTCCAATCGGGAGACAAGAGAACATGGCAGCTAAGGAAGTGCGCTTCAGCGCAGATGCCCGCGCGCGGATGCTGCGCGGCGTCGACATCCTCGCCGACGCGGTGAAGGTGACACTCGGCCCCAAGGGCCGCAACGTCGTGATCGACAAGAGCTTCGGCGCGCCCCGCATCACCAAGGACGGTGTGACGGTCGCCAAGGAGATCGAGCTCTCCGACAAGTTCGAGAACATGGGCGCCCAGATGGTGCGCGAAGTGGCCTCGAAGACCAACGACATCGCCGG
>CAXTVZ010000424.1:0-2398 GCA_964247685.1 uncultured Acetobacteraceae bacterium | reverse complement strand
TATCTCCGGCACGGCGAGACCGCCTGGAACGCCGAAGGCCGCGCGCAGGGCCGCTCCGACATCAAGCTGAACGACCGTGGCCGCGCCCAGGCGGTCGAGGCGGCCGCCAGCCTCGCCCGGACGCGCGTGGACGCGATCGTGGCCTCGCCGCTCGAGCGCGCCGCCGAGACCGCGCGGATCGTGGCCGCGCGCCTCGGTCTCGCCGTCACGACCGAGCCGCACCTCCAGGAGGTCTCGTTCGGTGCGCGGGAAGGTGCCGTGATGGGCGAGTGGTACGAGGAATGGCTGCGCGGCGAGGTGACGCCGGACGCCGGCGAAAGCTTCGCCGAGCTCCGCGAGCGCGCCCGCCAGGCGCTGGTCCCGCATCTCCAGCCCGGACGTGTCGTGCTGTTCGTGGCGCATGGCGCGCTGTTCCGCGCCGTGCGCGCCCTGATCGGGCAGCCGACCGATCGACGACTGCCGAACGGGGTGCCGTTCGAATGCACACCGCAGAACGGGATATGGGAGATCAACGCTGTGGTCGCACGGCCACAGACCGTATGATTAACAGGTAGGACGGTCCGGCCTCGTAGATCTCGCGTCTCACCCGTGTATTGTTCGCCCGCACGAACGAGACCGGGTGTTCAACGATGCTGTGCCTACCTTCCTTCCGGGCCCATCTCCGCGCCGCGAGCGCGCTGACGGTTGCGCTCGCGGCGACCCCGCCGGCGTTGGCGGCGACGCCGGACGAGGGCATCGCCGGGATCGAGAGCAGGATCCGCCAGCTGCAGGCCCAGCTCGACGCGGTGCAGAAGGGGCTCGCCGCGCGCCGCGCCGAGGTCCGCGCCGCCAACGAGGCCGCCACCGAGGCCAGGCGCGAGGCGCGCGCGGCCAACGCGGCGGTGGCCGCCTCCTATGCCGGGCAGCGCCAGTTCACGGGCACGGAGTTCACGGGCTCGGCCAGCAGCGCGGGGATCGGCGGCGCCGTGGCGCCGAACGCGAACCCGGTGGGCGCAGTCAACGGCCTGGGCGGCCACGGGATCGAGACGGTGGGCCAGCAGAAGGCCTCCGCGATCGGCCAGTACGGGCGCTTCCAGCTCGGCGGCGTGACCGTGACGCTCGGCGGTTACATCGATGCCACCGCGATCGTGCGCACGCGCAACGAGGTGGCCGACGTCACGTCCAGCTGGAACGCGATCCCCTACCCGCAATCGGCGACCTACCACGAGCCCGAGTTCCGCGGCTCGGCGCGCTCCTCGCGCCTGGCCCTGCTGGTCGAGGGTGCGGTCAACCCGGTCACCCGGGTCAGCGCCTATTTCGAGACCGACTTCAAGGTGTCCGGCACGACCTCGAACTCCAACGAGAGCAACAGCTACGCGATGGGCATCCGCGAGGCCTTCGCTGCGATCGACCGCACGGATTGGGGGTTCCACGTGCTGGGCGGCCAGGCCTGGAGCCTCGTCACGCTCAACCGCATCGGCATCACGCCGCGCCAGGAGCAGATCCCGCTCACGATCGACAACGCCTACGTGCCGGGCTTCAACTGGACCCGCAACTGGCAGCTCCGCTTCACCAAGGATTTCCTCGATCGCCGGCTCTGGGCCGCGATCTCGTTCGAGAGTCCGCTCGCGTCGTATTCCGTGAACAACGCCAACAGCCCGGGCGTGATCGGCGGCACGGTCAACTACCAGAACGCCGGCGGCTCGTTGCTGAACGCGACCGCGAACTACTCCACCGACATCGCGCCCGACGTGATCGCCAAGCTCGCCTACGATCCGAGCTTCGGCCATTACGAGGTGTACGGGCTCGGGCGCTTCTTCAGCGACCGTGTGACCTCGACCGTGCCCGCCGTGTCCGGCCACAACAACACGGTGCTCGCGGGTGGTGTCGGCGCCGGCTTCATCCTGCCGATCGTGGGGCCGAAGCTCACCTTCCAGGCGTCAGGGCTGGTGGGGCAGGGGATCGGCCGCTACGGCGAGGCGCAGCTGCCCGATGCGACGATCGGGTCACGCGGCCAGGCGATCCCGATCCCCGAGGCGGAAGCGCTGCTCGGCCTGGTGTGGCACCCGACCCGGAACTGGGACCTCTACAGCTATGTCGGTTCCGAACAGGCGGAGAAGCGCTCCTACAACGAGGTGATCGGCGGCAAGCTCGCCTATTTCGGCTACGGCAACGGGCATTACTCCGACGCCGGCTGCGACACCGAGGGATCGGCCCTCACCTGCACCGCCAACACGCGCGGCATCACGCAGGGCACGGTCGGCGGCTGGTGGCGTTTCCTGCACGGAACGTTCGGAACGCTGCAGGCCGGCACGCAATGGTCGTATACGAGGCGCACGGCGTTCGAGGGCACGGGGGCCACCGCAGGGTCGAGCCTGACGCCGCGAACCGACGACAACATCGTCATGTTCTCGTTCCG
>CAXTVZ010000423.1:0-2400 GCA_964247685.1 uncultured Acetobacteraceae bacterium | reverse complement strand
GCGCATTGCTGCCCCCGCGAGCGAGTGGCCTGCGGCTATCCTCCGCAGGTGGCCTTTATAGCCGGTAGGTGTAATGCTGGCGATGCAGCCAAGCCGCGAGTCCGGCGTCCCGGGACGGTGCGGAGATGCGTGTTCGAATTCGGCGTCGGATTGAGCATCAGCGCTGCCGCACGCCCTCACCGTTTTCTAGGACAGTCTGTCCTGATAGCCCTTCATTTAGTATCAACCCGGCATGACCGGATCAACATCTCCCAGCTCCGATTACTCTGTCTTTAGAATGGTCCTTGCCGACATCGGGGCGATGGAACGCCCGTTCGTCCAGTGGCTGGCCGAGATGGAAGCGATCGATCCGGGGATCTTCCACCGGCTTCATGACGCGTGGATCGATCGTTTCGGCGCGAGGGTCGTATCCACCTTCGAATTCGCTAGTCATCCCCCACTGCGGCGCACGAATATGGTGCGGCAGTATGTCCCAATCCGCGCTTGCATGATGCCGGAGCTGATTGGGCGCGCTCACCTCCCCTATCCGCCGAAATGGTTCCGCAGATATGCCGACGAGGCGGTTATCAACTCGTCTGGATTCCCGATCTCGTCCCAGCTTCCCGGCGAGAGCAAGGAACATTCCATCGTCTACAGGCGAAACGGCATGTTGAGTTATCTCGCGTTCTTCAACGCCGAGGGCTCAGCTTCCCGGACGAGGTTTGGTTCGATCAAGCCGTGCAGGACGAGCAGTCTGTTCCTCGCGAACTGCCGCATCTGTTCCGGTTGTGCCGTGAGGTGCTCTTGCGGCTGGACGCGGCTACGCCGGTGAGTGAAGCCTCTGAGTGGCTTGATGTGCTGATCACGCCTGACGTGCCTCGGCTCTCGGCTAAGACTCTGGCGGCCTTCAAGGCTCGTCTAGCAGGACCGCGCAGCCGCGACGAGCTCGCCTTCGTCCGGAGCTTCGTGCGCGAGGCGGTCCTGCTAGGCGAGAGCCGCGAGCTCTCCCTCGTCTATGAGCATGTTCCGCTTTACCGGGCCGCCATACTGCCGCGTCTAGCGCCACTCGTGGCGGCCTTGGTCGCCCGAACGGGGTCAGTGCGAGCGGCTGCCGAGACGGTCATGCGCGCGTGCCCGACCGGTTTGTCCGCCAAGGAGGGCCCGGCGTCATGGTCCATGAGAAGGACGCTGAGGCGAGGCGCTACGGGGTCGAGAATCAGTATGCCTGGATGGTTCCTCACGTGCTGCGTGGATGCTTGGCGATGGTCGCCGCCGCCTCCGATCCGGACGACCTCGCGTGGCTGCTGCCGATGGCCGAGCGCGCCATCGCACGCGAGAACGTAGGCCTGTTCAACCGTGTGGCACGAACGATGGGCCTGATCGGCACGCAGACGACCGTGCGCAGCCTCGCGCTGATGCGCCGTCGTTGCCGCCACTCCACGATGCGGGGACAGCTCGAGGCGGCGCTTGGTGAAGCTGCGTCCGCGTCCAGCTTGACGATCGCCGAGGCCGAGGAGTTCTCCGCGCTCGCTGCAGACGCGCAAGTGGACGGACCAGCAGGGCGTGGAACACTACAGCACCGAGATCGTGCTGAAGCGCTACAACAGCAACATGATCCTGCTCGACACCAATCGCTCGGGTGACGGCCGCGACACTGGCGGCGATACAGCCGGCGGTGACGGCTGGACACCTCCGGCCGGCGGCGATCTTGACGACGAAGTCCCGTTCTGAGCGTCCGATAAGCGGCAGGCGGGACATCCCGCCTGCCGCTACTGGCGCGAACGAAGTAAAACAGAAGAAACGGCGCGAACCCGGCGAAAACGCAGTGATGCGGTAATACAAGTCGCGCTGGACGTGTGCTAATACAGTAAAAGCCGCATTGTGGGTTCTGCGCTTGATGCTATGATCTCGTTCTCGGTTCGAGAGAGCGACTTACTCAGGTAGCGGTTCGCTACAGGCTTCAAGAACAAGAGCGCGTGGTCATCCAAGTCCGTGGGCAAGCCCCACGGCCAACCCGGAGTCTGTACAAATGCCGGTCCAGTTGAGGCTCATCGAAACCCGCACGAGCCAAGGCCACAGCGACATCACCATCGATGCCGCCTCGCCCGCACAGGCGGCCGTCATCGTCGCGCGCGCTCACCGCCGATCCGTCGCCACGGGATCTGCAGTCATCCAGCTCCCTGACGGACAGAGCGTCATGATCGACCAGAACCCACCCGAGGCGGTGATCGGCCTCGTCCTGCTCGATGAGGACGGCCAGGAGGTCGGACCGCTGGAGGTGCCAAAACCGCGGCGTGGTCGCGCCAAACGAGAGTAAAGTCGTTATCACCACACAGCGAAAGGAGCAGACCTTGGACGCCTTGCTCATCACCCCCGAGGAGAGGGCTCGCCGCCAGAAGGCGATCGACACCGCCCGTCGTA
>CAXTVZ010000422.1:0-2411 GCA_964247685.1 uncultured Acetobacteraceae bacterium | reverse complement strand
CGGACACCCTTCGGGATGAACACGAACGATCCGTCGGTGAACACCGCCGAGTTCAGCGCCGCGAAGTAGTTGTCGGCCGCCGGCACCACGCTGCCGAGATACTGCCGCACGAGCTCGGGATGCTCGCGCACCGCCTCCGAGATCGAGCAGAAGATCACGCCGGCCTTCCCGAGCGTCTTGCGGAACGTGGTCGCGACCGACACGCTGTCGAACACCGCGTCGACCGCGATCGGCGGGCGCGCACCGGGCTCGCGCTCCTCGTCCTCATCATCGTCGCCCGGCGCCCCCGGCGCACCCACGACACCAGCCAGGATCGCCTGCTCGCGCAGCGGGATTCCCAGCTTGTCGTAGGTCCGCAGCAATTCGGGATCGACCTCGTCGAGCGAGCGCGGCCCGTCCTTCTTCTTGGGCGCCGCATAGTAATACGCGTCCTGGTAGTCGATCTCCGGATAGTTGAGCAGCGCCCAGCGCGGCTCCTCCATCTTCAACCACGCCGCATACGCCTTCATGCGCCAGGCGAGCAGCCATTCGGGCTCGCCCTTCTTGGCCGAGATCAGCCGGATCGTGTCCTCGGACAGGCCCTTCGGCGCCATGTCCATTTCGATCTCGGTTTCGAACCCCCACTTGTAGCCGCCTTCCGACAGGCCCTGGACGGTGTTCAGCGTTTCCGCGACTGCAGGCATTCTATCTCTCCGTCCGGACCCTAGAGACCGGCCAATTCCAAAGTAGCGGCGGCGGGAAGCGTGCCCGCGCGCGCGACAGGTGTGGGCGCGCTCGCTTCCATATGCGCGAGCGTGATCCCGTCCAACGTGGTCCGGATCGCCGTGTTGACGACGTCCCAGCGACCGCGGATCGGGCAGAGCGTCTCCGCCTGGCAGCCGCCCACGCCACCATCGACGCAGGCGGCCAGCGCGATGGGACCATCGATCGCGGTGATCACGCGGGTGATCGAGATCGCCTCGAGCGACAATTCCAGCCGATACCCGCCGCGAGCACCGCGCTGCGACGCCACCAGGCCGCCGGTCGCCAACGCCTTGAGCACCTTCGCGACGGTGGGCTCGGGGAGCCCCGTTTCGGCCGCGAGCGACGTCGACGTGGTCACGCCCGTGCTGCTGCGCGCGAGCTTCACCAGAACCACCACAGCGTAGTCGGTCAGGCGGGAGAGCCTCAGCATGGCATCCTCGGCGGCAACAACCGTTAGCGGACCGACGCGGTCCGGATTAACGGGAGATGTGCCGCAACGCTCTTCGCGTCAAGCCATCGCCGCCGAAACATCGGGCGCTTGTGTGACAGTCATCGCCGTCCGATCTTTGTGCGCATGGAAGCAGCACCCCGGCCGCCCACGGTGACGACCATCGACGTGACACTCGACGGCGAGGTGCTGGCACCCCCGTCGCTCTGGGCGAAACTCGGCCGCCTCTGGCACGCCCTTCCGCGGGGATCGGTGCCGTTGCTGGTGGTGTCCGCACTCACGGTGACGGTGATCGCGGTTCTGCTGCTCGGCCTCCTCCTGGTGGCGGTGCCCGTGCTGCTCGCGCTGGCGATCGTCTCGGCGCTGCTGCGCGGGCGCCGCCTGCCGACGCGATGACCGTTCTCGTCACGGGGGCTGCCGGCTTCATCGGGATGCATGCAACCAGGGCGCTGCTCGACCGCGGCGACGAGGTGGTGGGCGTCGACGACCTCAACGCCTACTACGACCCGCGCCTGAAGCAGGCCCGCCTCGCGACGCTCCAGGACCACGCGGGCTTCCGCTTCCACCAGGCCGACATCGCCGACCGCAACGCGATCGAGGCGGTGGCGAAAGGCCACCCCGGGATCGACCGCATTCTCCACCTCGCCGCCCAGCCGGGCGTGCGCCATTCGCTGATCGACCCGTACGCCTATGTCACGGCGAACGTGATGGGCCATCTCGTGGTGCTCGAGCTCGCACGAAGGATCCCCCGGCTGCGCCACCTGGTCTATGCGAGCTCGTCCTCGGTCTATGGCGGCAACACCAGCATGCCGTTCAGGGAAACTGACGATGTCAGCCGTCCGGTGTCGCTCTATGCCGCCACCAAGCGCGCCGACGAGCTGATGAGCGAGACCTACCGCCACCTGTTCGGCATCCCGCAGACCGGCCTGCGCTTCTTCACCGTCTACGGTCCCTGGGGGCGGCCCGACATGGCGGTGTGGAGCTTCGCGCGCGCGATCCTGCGCGGCGAGACGATCACGCTCTATGACGGCGGCGCGCTGGAGCGCGACTTCACCTATGTCGACGACATCGTGGCGGGCGTGCTCGGCTGCCTCGACCGGCCGGAGGGCGCGGGGCGGGTGTACAACATCGGCAACCGGCGCCCGGAGCGGACGGCGCATCTCGTGGAGCTGCTCGAGAGGGCGCTCGGCCGCAAGGCCGTCGTGGAGAGCAAGCCGCG
>CAXTVZ010000421.1:0-2411 GCA_964247685.1 uncultured Acetobacteraceae bacterium | reverse complement strand
GGCCCGATCGGCACCGCGATCATGTCCGCCTCCAGCCGCTCGTCGAACCGGATCCCGGCGTCGCAGCCGCTCGCCACCAGGTCGACGAAATCGTCCTCGGCGATCACCTCCAGCCGGATCTCCGGGAACGCCGCCAGGAACCCCGGCACGATCGCGGGCAGCACCAGGCGCGCCGCACTCACCGGCACGTTCAACCGCAGCCGTCCGGCCGGCCGGTCGCGCGTCTCGCCCACCGCGTCGAGGGCCGCCTCCATCTCGGCGATCGCCGGACGCAGCCGCGCGATCAGCCCGCGCCCGGCCTCGGTCGGTTCGACGGAACGCGTGGTCCGGTGCAGCAGCCGCACGCCCAGCGCCGCCTCCAGCCGCCGCACCGCCTCGCTCAGACCCGAGGCGCTCGCGTTGGTCAGCCGCGCCGCATCGCGAAACCCGCCCGCGTCGGCGACACTCATCAACGCACGGAGATCGCCGAGATCGGGCTTGCCGGGATTCGCGCTCATTGTGCGCAGTCTCGCACAGCCTGTGCCGTTTGTGCGGCTTCACTCCGCAGGCGCCATCCCCAGCTTCAGCTCATCCACCCAGGAAGATCGCCCATGCCCACCATCAAACCCCCATCCGCCAGCGACCGGGCCGGCACCTACCAGCTCGGCGACCGCACGGTCCGCCGCCTCGGCTACGGCGCCATGCAGCTCGCGGGCAAAGGCGTGTTCGGCCCGCCCCGCGACCCCGCGGAAGCCCGCGCCGTGCTCCGCGAGGCGGTCGAGCACGGCGTCAACCACATCGACACCAGCGATTTCTACGGCCCGCACGTCACCAACCACATCATCCGCGAGGCGCTCGCCCCGTATCGCGACGACCTCGTCATCGTCACCAAGGTGGGTGCTCGTCGCGACGACAAAGGTAGCTGGCGCCCGGCCTTCTCCCCCGAGGCACTGCGCAGTGCCGTCGAGGACAATCTCCGCCATCTCGGCCTCGACGTGCTCGACGTGGTCAACCTCCGCCTGATGTTCGACATCCACGGCCCGGCCGAGGGCGACATCACCGAGCCGCTGACCGTGCTCGCCGAGCTCCAGCGCGCGGGCAAGATCCGCCATATCGGGCTGAGCACCGTGCTCCCCTCCCAGGTCGAAGCCGGCCAGCGCATCTGCCCGATCGTCTGCGTGCAGAACCAGTACAACCTCGCCCATCGCCACGACGACGCCTTCATCACGGAACTCGCCAGCAGCGGCATCGCCTACGTCCCGTATTTCCCGCTCGGCGGCTTCACGCCGCTCCAGTCGGACACGCTGACCGAGGTCGCCCGCACGCTCGACGCCACCCCGATGCAGGTGGCCCTGGCCTGGCTGCTGCAGCGCGCGCCGAACATCCTGCTGATCCCCGGCACGTCGACGCGCGCGCATCTGCGCGAGAACCTGGCCGCCGCCAGCCTCGAACTTCCCCCCGACGCGATCGCGCAGCTCGATGGCATCGCCAGCGCCGCCTGACCAGGGCCACCCGGCCACGGCTGCCTGGGGCGTCATGCGGACAGGTCTATCCTGATCGGCCCGGGCGGAGACCGCCGCATGACGCAGCAGAGGAAATCACACCGACATTCCGTTCTGCGACCAGACCGAACTTGACTTGTCCTACGAATTTCAAGTTCGGGCGCGACACCGGTGCAATCCCGTCAAACCGTCACGACAGGGCTCCATCCGTCCGGCGCCAGCTCGAACCCCTCGAACCGGAACGCGGGCGCCACGACACAGCCCACCAGCACCCACGCCTCGCTTACCGGCATGGCGTCCTGCCAGCACCCCGCCGGCACCACCGCCTGCATCACCTGCCCGGCCGCAAGATCCGGCCCCAGCAGATGACGCGTCACCTGCCCCTCCAGCCCCGCCACCCGCAGCGCGCAGGCCCCACCTCCCTGCCATAGCCAGATCTCGTCCGCATCCACCCGGTGCCAGGCGCTGCGCTCGTCGCGATCGAGCAGGAACAGGATGGCGCTCGCCGCTCCCCGCGCGCCATCCGCCGGCACGTCCCGCCACGTCTCGCGATACGACCCGCCCTCCGGATGCGGCGCCAGGCCCAGCGCCACGCGCACGGCCTCCGCACCGGTCTCCGCGCGCCGAAGGTCGATAACGCGCGTTCTGCCCCGCGGAGGGTCGCACCCATGCACCGCATCACCGTTCTCCTCGCAGCCCTCGGCCTCGGCGCCTGCACGGCCGGGCCGGACGGCCCGCCGCCACCCCAGCACGGCACCTGCAACCACTACCAGAGCGGCCTGCAGATGCAGGAAAACGTGCCGAACTGCGATTTCCGGAGCGAGCACACGCTGATCAACGGATTGCAGCCGGCCAATCCGGGCAACAAGTCCTGAGCGAAGAAGGCCAGGGGCGCTGCCCCTGGACCCCGTTAAGGGCGCAGCCCTTAAA
>CAXTVZ010000420.1:0-2421 GCA_964247685.1 uncultured Acetobacteraceae bacterium | reverse complement strand
CGCACGCTGCCCGGGCCGAAGCACCACGACCGCGTTCTGCCGAAATCGCCGCCCGAGGACCGCCGCTCTTGCGCGCGACGCCTCGATCAGGAAGCCTTCCTCGCGCCAGTCGCGGAGCCTCCCTTCCGCCGGCACCGGTCCGACGCGGCGTGCGGCGTCCGCCAGCGCCCGGTTCATGCGAGTGTTCCATCCGTCCGGCATCCGGCGGCTGCACGGGTTGGCGGCGGTGAGCAGGACGGCCGCGTGCGCGAGGTCGGTGCGTCGTCCGATGCGGATGGGAGGGCCGAGCCCCACCACGTAGTCCGTTCGACGGTAAAGGCGGAGCAGATGCGGCGAGATCGCCATTCAGTCGTCGTCGCGGCGTCTCGGACCGAAGTCCGCGTCGCGGTGCACGTTGACCGACATCAGCAGCCCGAAGCCGAACATCACGGTCAGCAGCGCCGAGCCGCCATACGAGACCAGCGGCAGCGGCACGCCGCCCACGGGGATCGCCCCCATGACCATCGACAGGTTCACGAAGCAGTAGAGCGAGAAATTGACCGAGATGCCCAGCGCCAGCAGCCGGCCGAACTGGTGGCGGCAGCGCAGCGCCATCAGCATCCCGCCCAGGATCAGGAGGAGCAGGAGTCCCATCACGCACAAGCCGCCCACCAGGCCCCATTCCTCGGCGAGCGTGGTGAAGATGAAGTCGGTCTGCTTCTCGGGCAGGAAGTCGAGCTGGCCCTGGGTGCCGTGCAGGAAGCCCTGGCCCCACATGCCGCCCGAGCCGAGCGCGATCTTGCTCTGGATGATGTTGTAGCCGGCGCCGAGCGGGTCGCTTTCCGGGTGGAGAAAGGTGGTGATGCGGGCGCGCTGGTAGTCGTGCAGGTGGCGGTAGGCGAAGTCGGCGGCGAAAGGCACGGGGAGGATGGCGAGCGCCACCTGCCAGAGCCGGACGCCGGCGGCGAGCATCACGGCGGCGCCCACCAGGCCGATGATCGTGGCGGTGCCGAGGTTCGGCTCCTTCAGCACCAGCGCCACCGGGATCGCGATCAGGATCGCGGGCGGGATCAGGAAGAGCGGGTTGCCCATCCGCTTCCAGCTGGCGTTCTTGAAGTAGGCAGCGAGCACGAGGACGAGCGCGATCTTGGCGAATTCCGACGGCTGCATCTGGATGCCGGCCAGGTCGATCCAGCGCTCGGCGCCCTTGCCGACATGGCCGATCCTGAGCACGAGCACGAGCAGGGCGATCGAGATGGCGTAGAGCGGCCAGGCGAGGAGGGCCAGCGCGCGGATGTCGGTGAGCGCGAGGACCAGCATCATCACCAGGCCGGCGGCGAAGCGCACGGTCTGGGGCGCCGCGTAGGGGCGGGGGGCGCCGCCGGCCGCGGAGTACAGGGCGGCGTAGCCCACGGCGGCGAGAGCCGCGATCAGAAGGACGTAGAGCCAGCTGACGCGCCAGAGCTTGGCCAGCAGGCCGAAGGAGGGCTCGGGGCGGAGGAGGCGTTTGTCGGTCAGCATAAGGAAGAAAATGCGAGGCCTCGTGCGCAGCACGCCTGAGCATGACGCCGCACGCCCCGCTGGAGACAAGCGCCCCCAGACTCAAAAAACAGTAGGCAGGTCCAGGAGGGCCTTCCCTCCTGGCGGGGTTTGGGGCAGAGCCCCAAGGCCTTCAAGGCACCACGACAGGCGACGGCGTGCTGGGAGTCACCTCCGCCACGGTCTGGCCCGGCGGCTCGCTCTGGCGTTCGCTGGGGTCGCGGCCGAGCGTGTCGGCCATGATATCGCGCGCCAGCGGAGCCGCGACGTCCGCGCCCGCGTTGCCGTGCTCGATCACCAGCGCCACCGCGTAGCGCGGCGCGTCGTAGGGCGCAAAGCAGATGAACAGCGCGTGCGGCCGGAATTCCCAGGCGAGCTTGGCCGAGTTGAAGTGGCCGAACTCGCGCGCCCAGCGCGACACGCGTCGGACCTGGGCCGAGCCGGTCTTGCCCGCCAGCTGCACGCCCGGGATGTCGAGCCGCGCCTTGGGCGCGGTGCCGCCGGGCTCGTTGACCACCGCCCACATGCCGTTGCGGATCGCGTGGAGCGTGTCCTCGGGCAGGCCCATGCTCGGCCAGTCGCCCGGGCTCGCCCCCTGCTGGAGCTTGCCCGCGAGCGTGCGGGTGAGGTGCGGCTGGATCGCGCGGCCGGTGGCGATGCGCGAGCAATAGGTGGCGAGTGCCAGCGGGGTGACCTGCACGAAGCCCTGGCCGATGCCCGCGTTGATCGTGTCGCCGCCGTTCCAGTGCTGGCCGTGGCTGCGGCGCCATTCGGGGGTGGGGATGAGGCCTGCCTTGACGTGCGGGAGCTCGATCGGGAGCGGCACGCCGAGGCCGAGCGTGTGAGCGTAGAGCGCCACCTGCTCCATGCCGGTGCGGCGGGCGGTCTCGAAGAAGTAGACGT
>CAXTVZ010000419.1:0-2455 GCA_964247685.1 uncultured Acetobacteraceae bacterium | reverse complement strand
GATGGCATGCCCGCTTTTCCGATCGTGCGCTCCGAAGCGGACCAGCCGCTTCCGGGCAAACCCAGACATTCAGCCGCCGGTCGAATCCTTAGCACCCGCTAAGTCGTTTCGTTCAGACGATGGACCAAAAGCGGTTTGATACGAGCCGCGACGATACCGCACTCGCTTGATCGTGCTGTCTCACCCTCATGGGGCATTAGGCTGCCAGCTTGGTGTCCTCGATGTCCTCCGCGTGAGGCGCCTCGGCGTCGCTATCGCGGTAGTCGGGGTGGAAGGCGAGGCAGTAATCCGCGCTGCGCTGCGCTGCGCTGCCGCCGCGGCGCGGAAGATCTCGCGCTTGTCCTCCCGCAACTTGCCGAGCCAGGACTGCAGGTAGCTCGCATGGTTCGGGATCTCACAAGGTAGACCGAGCTCCGCGCACATCAGCGCGGAAGCGATCTCCACGCGCAGTTTCTCAGCCGCATAGGAGGCGCTTCCGAACCGACCAGTCATGTCGCGGTCCAGCCGGTGCTTGGCCCCTGTCCAGTGCCCCAGCTCGTGGAGCATGGTTGCCGCGAAGCCTTCCGGCGACGCGAAGGCCGCATGCGGCGGCATCTGGATGTGATCTGAGCCCGGGGAGTAGAAAGCCTGGCCGCCTCCCACCCGCACCACGGCGCCGCTGTTCGAGACGAACGTGTCGACCGCTTCCGGCCTGCGCCAGCTGACCTCGAGCGGGGCCGGCGGCGCGATGGGCGGAATGCCGTCCATCTGAGAGGCGTGGAAGACGGTGTAGGCGCGCAGCATCGGGATGAACCGCTCCCCGGCCTCGCCGCCCGTCATGTCGGCGGCAGCGCCGCTGCCGTCCTTCACCGCGAGTTTCTTGAAGAAGAACACGGTAGTTCCGCGCTCGCCCTTGCGCACCTGCCAGCCGCGCTCGGCCGCCTGCTTGTAGGAGCACCAGCGATTGTCGCCGGTGCTCCAGGCGAACGGTGACAGGCCGAGCATCAGCACGTTGATCCCGTGGTAGCGGCGACGCGTGGTGGCGTTGCGCGGCATGGCATCAGCGCCCACGAGGTCGGGGTTCCAGGGGCGGCGCCAGGGCATCACGCCTCCTTCCAAGGCCTCGATGATCTTGTCCGTGACCTCCTGGTAGTGGTCGCGGCGGGTGGCGTCCGTGCTGACGGACGTGCGGCGACGGGGAAAGCTCATGGTGCTCGGCCCTTTCCTGGCTCTGAACACCTCCCGAGGCTCCGCATCCGAACCGGCCGGGCAAAGGCGGCGCCGTGCGCCGGGATCGCGCAGGCCCAGCGCAGCGGCCGAGCGACCCACCCTTGGCGCGGGCAGCTCGGCATGCGGGACGCCTTTCAGGCTATCTGCTCTCTCGGAGATCCAGGATATCTACATGCCTCGATGTCTTGGCTATCTGATATCTCTCCGGTGACGAAGGCGCGGCGCGGATCGCCTCGCCTTGCCTGCGCCCGATCGTAGGTGTGGGCCAGCACCGCGCCATTGCTCTCCATCAGGTCGAGCCGGATGGACGGCCGGTATCCCGCGACCGCGATGAGCAGATCCAGGAAGCGCGGGAAGGCGGTTTGCTCCGCGCAGATCCGGTCCAGACGAGGAGAGTGCTCGGGCAACGACCGTGACGGGCAAGTCTGAATGTTGACGCAGTAGGGACCTGGCCCGAGCGCGGCGGCACGCTCGTAGGCCGTCGGGATCGCGCCGTTCGCTCCCACGCGGCCCCTGACGACGACGGCGGCGAGCTGACCGGTGCGGCGATCGTCGGGGCCGTAGAAGACGAAGGTAAAGACGTGCGCCTCCAGCGGATGCGACCTTCGGCCGACATTGTGCGGCGGAAGCGCCGAAGGCGCCGACGACGGCCGGTCAAGGCCGCTCTCCCGGTCCAAAGCCTGCAAGCGCGAGCACTCGGGTCGGCCGAACGTAAGCCTTGCGGCAATGCGCCTCGCAGTAGGGGCGACTCGCCAGGGCGGGTTCATCGCACAGGTGGAAACCTGCGGAGCCGGGCTCGCCAATCGGCCACTGGCAGCATGCCCGCGAGGACAGGGCGAGCGGAGCCGGACGAGCGGCCACGCGTGCTGGCGCTGGAGATGTCGGCGGTGCGGGTGAGAGCGCAGCCGCCGCGACAACCGGCCGTGTTTCGCGAGAGCGGCCGCTGCGCTGAGTCCCGCGTTTGATCTTGGCGACCGTGCTCGGCTTGCTCCCCATGGGCGATGGGCGGCCGGCCAGCTTGAGCCGATGCGCCTTGCCGGCGACGGCGTTCTTCGTGATGCCCATGCGGCGGCCGATCTCGGCGGTGGAATGGCCGTCCGCCCAGGAGGAGTGAAGGGTGGAGACGGCCTGGTCGGTCCAGTTCATCCCTCTTCGATGCGCGCCAGGTAGCGCAGACTCGCCCACTGATCCGCGTTGCCAAAGATGCAGCCGATGCAGCTGAGCCGCGACCAGCCGAGCCGGTAGG
>CAXTVZ010000418.1:0-2461 GCA_964247685.1 uncultured Acetobacteraceae bacterium | reverse complement strand
GCGCGCCGCGACCTCGAAGACGCGGAGCGCGGACAAGGGTGGGAGCTGGCGCATGTCCCGTGAGGACAGCTCACCATACGGGTGAGGAGCAAGCGTCTCAACGCGTTCCACTCACAGGTTTAGCATCCGTTCGAGGACTTCGGCTGGGAAGAAGGCCACACTGAAGGTGCGCGGGAGAGACGGAGTGCTTCGCCAAACAATCAGGGTTCCAAGGGACGACCGTCCCTTGGCGGGTCCAGGGCAGAGCCCTGGCCTTCGCACTCTGGCCGGCGCCTGCCTCGCCCACCTCGTGCATGACGGCCTCACCGACCTGATCTACGTGCTGCTCCCCGTCTGGCAGCGCCAGTTCGGGCTCAGCTACGCCGGCCTCGCGATGTTGCGCTGCCTCTACTACGGCACGATGGGCGGCCTGCAGGTGCCGGCCGATGGCTGGACCCGGCGGCGCGCGGGCGGGCGTGCGGCCCTGGTCGGCGCGACCCTGGTGGCGGCCGCGGGCTACGTCGTGACGAGCCTGCCGGGCGGGATCGCGACGCTCGGCGCGGGCCTGGTGCTGGCGGGTGTCGGCTCGAGCGTGCAGCACCCGCGTGCATCGCTGCTCGTCTCGGACGCGTTCGGTGCGGCCGCACGTCGACCGCTCGGCCTCTACAACTTCGCGGGCGATCTCGGGAAATCGATGTTTCCGCCGGCGGTCGCTCTGCTCCTGCTCGTCGTTCCCTGGCGGGGCGCCACCGCGATCGTGGGGCTGGCGAGCGTGTTGGCGGCAGCAGCCCTGGCCGTCGTGCTACCGCGCCGGGCGCATGACACGGGCGCGGTTCAGAACGCGCGCGCGGCCAGGCCGCCGCGCGGCGGCTTCCGCCTGCTCATGTTGGCGGGCGTGCTCGACACCGCCACACGCATGGGCTTCCTGCTGTTCCTGCCGGCGCTGATCCAGACCAAGGGCGGCGGCGAGACGGCGATCGGCTTGGCGTTCGCGATGCTGTTCGGCGGCGGTGCGTTCGGCAAGGCGGCCTGCGGCTGGCTCGGCGACCGCTTCGGCGTGGTCGCCTGCGTGATCGGAACCGAGCTCGCGACCGGACTGCTGATCGTGGCCGTGCTGGCCGCACCGCTCGGGTCGGCACTTGCGGTGCTGCCGCTGCTCGGCGTGGTGATCAACGGCACGTCGTCGGTGCTCTACGGCACCGTGCCGGAGCTGGCCCCGGGCGAGGATGTCGGTCGCGCCTTTGCCGTATTCTACACCGCCGTGATCGGCTCGGGTGCGATCGCACCAATCCTGTTCGGGATGGTCGGCGACCACGCCGGGCGCGACGCGGGCGTGCTCGCCTCGGCCTGTGCCGCGCTGGGAACGATCCCGGTCGTGCTCCTGATGCGGGCATCGCTTCGGAACTGACGACGACCAGCGACCCTGCCGAGAGTTCGATCCTGTACCGAAACGGCAACACGGGCGCGGCTGCATGCCGCACAGTTTAGGGACCGACTTGACCGGATCGGGGCCGCCGCTTCTCCTTTCCCGGATCAGAGACAGTTCCACCCGCATGCGCATGCCTTCGGCCCGATGGATCTCGATCGCTCTCCCGCTGCTGCTCGCCGCCTGCGCCGAAGGACCCGCCGACAACAGCCGGTGCGTCATGCAGGAAGTGGCCGACATGGCCGTCCTCAACAGGAGCGGCTCGCCCATCGTCAAGGTCGGGATCAACGGGGTGCCGACCGCCTTCGTGGTCGACACCGGCGCCTTCATGTCCTTCGTGACGTCGGACGCGACCGCACGCTTCAACCTGCCCGTCGACCGCTCGCGCGGCGCCATCATCGAGAGTATCGGCGGCGCGACCTTTGCCCCGCTGGTCGAGATCGAGAAGATGGACCTCGGAACGGCGGCCGCGCGCCACGTGACCCTGCTGGAAGCCGGCAGTCTCGGTCACGCGACGGCCGGCGGCCTGCCGCTATCGGGGATGTTCGGTGGTGACTTCCTGGCGAACTACGACGTCGAGTTCGATCTCCCGGCGCATCATGTGTCGCTCTACACGGAAGAGGCCTGCAACGCCGATTTTCCGCAGCCCTGGGACGGCACGGTCTATCGGGACGGCTTCGCGCTCGAGAAGCAGAACGCCATCGTGCTGAGTGCCAGGCTGGACGGCCGCGCGACGAAGCTGCAGTTCGACAGCGGTGCCGGCATGACGATCGTGCATCTCGGCACCGCTACCTCCGCCGAGGTGACGGCCAAGGTCCTGCAGGCCGACCGGAAGATCGCGGGGCGCGGCGTCGACGGCCGCGTGCTCACCACGTGGCTCCATCGCTTCCGCTCGCTCGAGATCGGACCGGAACGCATCTCCGATCCCTGGATCGCGATCGCGAACATCCGGACGCACGCGCTGCTGGGCGCCGACTTCCTGCAAACCCACCGCGTGTGGGTCTCCTATCCCCACCATCTTCTGTGGGTTCAGCCGATCGGGCACGTCCACATGGT
>CAXTVZ010000417.1:0-2467 GCA_964247685.1 uncultured Acetobacteraceae bacterium | reverse complement strand
TCGCCAAGGGCAGCGGCATGATCGCGCCCGACATGGCGACCATGCTGTGCTTCGTCGCCACCGACGCGAAGATCCCCGCCTCGCTGCTGCAGCAGCTCCTCCGCCGTGCGGTGGACGAGAGCTTCAACCGCACCACGGTGGACAGCGACACCTCCACCTCCGACACGGTGCTGCTGTTCGCGACCGGCGCCACCCCGCACCCGCGCATCGGTCCCGACGACCGCGCGGCACTCCGCGACTTTCGCCACGCGCTGGGCGAGCTCCTGCTCGACCTGGCCCTCCAGGTGGTCCGCGACGGCGAGGGCGCGCAGAAGCTGATCCGCGTCGACGTGAGAGGTGCCGACAGCAAAAGCTCGGCCCGCCGGGTGGCGCTCGCGATCGCCAACTCGCCGCTGGTGAAGACCGCGATCGCCGGAGGCGATGCGAACTGGGGCCGCATCGTCATGGCGGTGGGCAAGTCGGGCGAGCGCGCCGACCGCGACCGGCTGGCGGTCGCGATCGGCGGCACCTGGATGGCCCGCGACGGCGCCGTGGTCGACGGCTACGACGAGGCCCCGGTGGCCGCGCACATCCGTGGCCGCGAGATCGAGATCGCGGTGGATCTGGGCCTCGGCCGCGGCGAGGCCACCGCCTGGACCTGCGACCTCACGCACGGCTACATCGACATCAACGCCGCCTACCGGAGCTGACTTGGCCGACCCGGTCACGCTCACGACCGACCGCCTGCTGCTCCGGCCGCCGCGGCCGGAGGATGCGGACGCCCTCCACCGCCTGGTCAACGACTGGGGCATCGTGCGCATGCTGTCGCACCTGCCGTTCCCCTATCCCCGCACGCTCGCCGACGAGTGGATCAGCTCCGTCACCGCCCAGCTCGCCGAGGACCGCTCGCATCATTTCGCGGTGCTTCACGGCGAGATTCTGATCGGCTGCATCGGCCTCCGCCTCGACACCGAGCCCGGCCGCGGCGATCTCGGCTACTGGATCGGCCGCCGCTTCTGGGGCCAGGGTTTCGCCCGCGAGGCGGTGGGCCGCGTCGCCACCTGGGGTCTGGCCAATCTCGCGATCGAGCGCCTCTCGGCCGCCGTCGCCGCCGACAACCCCGCCTCGGCCGCCGTGCTCCGCCGCGTGGGTTTCCGCGAGACCGGCACCGGCACCCGGCATTTCGCGGCGCGCGGTGCCGAGCACCCGACCTTTCGCTTCGAGGCCGACCGCCACGACCTCCACGTCACCGCGGCGGCGCGCTCCCCCGCCGCACCCGCCGCCGTCGCGCCACAGCGGATCCTGCTGGTGGCCGCCGCCGCCCTGGTCGACGCCGAGGGCCGCGTGCTGCTCGCGCGCCGCCCCGAGGGCAAGCGGCTGGCCGGGCTCTGGGAGTTCCCCGGCGGCAAAATCGAAGGACTCGAGACCCCCGAGGAGGCGCTCGTCCGCGAGCTCGCGGAAGAGCTCGGCATCGACGTCGCCGACGGCTGCATGGCCCCGTTCGGCTTCGCGTCGCACGATTACGGCGACCTGCATCTCCTGATGCCGCTGTTCCTCTGCCGTCGCTGGAGCGGCACCGCGACCGGTCGCGAGGGCCAGCGCCTGGCCTGGGTCCGACCGCAGAACCTCGCCGACTACCCCATGACGCCCGCCGGCAAACCGCTGGTCCCCATGCTGCGGAACTTCCTGTAATCGCCCGGCCCCTGTAGGCTCGCCGGATGGCGAACCCCACGAGCTGCGTCCTGGTGATCGGCAACGAGGTCCTCTCGGGCCGCACGCAGGACGCCAACATCCGCTTCCTGGCCGAACGCCTGGGCGCGCTTGGGCTGCCGGTGCGCGAGGTGCGCGTCATCCCCGACGTTGCCCGCACCATCATCGAGACCGTCAACGAGTGCCGCGCCCGCTACGACCAGGTGTTCACCACCGGCGGCATCGGCCCCACCCATGACGACATCACCAGCGAGTGCATCGCCGCCGCCTTCGGCGTGCCCTGGGAGCCGCACGCGGAATCGACCGCGTTGCTGGCGAAGATGTACGAGGAGCGCAACACCGAGTTCAACGCCGCCCGCCGACGGATGGCGACCATGCCGCGCGGCGCGGTTCCGATCGAGAACCCGGTCTCGATCGCCCCCGGCTTCACCATCGGCAACGTCCACGTGATGGCGGGCGTGCCCAACATCATGCGCGCGATGTTCGAGCGTCTCATGCCGCGCCTGCCGACGGGCGAGGCGGTGCAGATGCGGGCGGTGCACGCGCTCGGCGTGGGCGAGGGTGCGATCGCCGCCCCGCTCACGACGCTCGCGGAGCGCTATCCGTCGCTCGACCTCGGCTCGTACCCGTTCTACTCGCCGCAGCGCCAGGGCGTCGCGATCGTGGCCAAGGGCACCGACCCGGAGATCCTCGACCGCGCTGCCGCCGACATCGCAGCACTGCTGCGCGAGGCGGGATACGACCCGATCGAGGGTGAGCCGCCGCCGGCTTGATGGTC
>CAXTVZ010000416.1:0-2486 GCA_964247685.1 uncultured Acetobacteraceae bacterium | reverse complement strand
TTCGAGTTCACCGATCCGGACCTGGTGATGGCGCAGACCTGCGGGCTGCCGCTCACCACCACGCTCATGGCGCACGGCCTCCAGGTGCTCGCGGTCCCGCTCTACATGGCGCCCGGCTGCGACGGACCGAATCACCGCAGCTTCGTCGTGGTCCGCGCCGAGGACGCGATCGCCTCGCTCGCCGACGCACGCGGCACACGCTGCGCGATCAACGGTTACGGCAGCAACACCGGCATGAACCTCCTGCGCGCTGCGATCGCCCCGCTGGCCGGGGGCAAGCCGTTCTTCAGCGACGTGCGGGTCACGGGCGCGCATGCGGCCAGCATGGCGGCGGTGGCGGATGGCGAGGCGGACATCGCCGCGATCGATTGCGTCACCTGGGCCCATCTCGCGCGACTCGAGCCCGCGCTCACCGGGCGGCTGCGGATCCTGGCCGAGACCGCCGCCTCGCCGGCGCTTCCCCTCGTCGTGCCGGCCTCGACCCCGGCCGCCGCCATCGAGCGGCTCCGACAGGCGCTGCACGCGGTCGCGGACGACCCCACGATGCGTCCGGTCTGCCACGCGCTGCTGATCGCGGGCTTCGCCGAGCTCCCGCTTTCGGCCTATGACGCCGTCGGCGCCCTGGTCGCCCAGGCCACGGCGGCCGGCTATCCGCGCCTGGAGTGAGCGTAGTGCTTCTGCGGAGCGGGGCCGATTGCGTATGATGTCCGCGTCGCCCGCCGTTTGGAGCCTTGCCGCATGCCTGCCGGCCTCACCGATGCCGCACGTCGCCTCGCCTCGCCGCAGATGCAGGCCCGGTTCCAGACCCGTCTGGCCGAGCTCGGCGGACTGATCCTCGCGATCGCCGGCATCTCGCTGGCACTCTCGCTCGCCACCTACTCCGCCGCCGACCCCTCCTTCGACACGGCCGGCACCGGCCCGATCCACAACATCGCGGGTGCCGCCGGCGCCGATGTGGCCGACCTCTTGCTGCAGTGGTTCGGGCTCGCGGGCTTCGTGCCGGCGGCCTGCCTGCTCGCCTGGGCCTGGCGCGTCGCCGCCCATCGCGGGCTGGGCTCGATGACGCTCCGGCTCGCCGCCCTGTTCGCCTCGCTGCCGGCGGCGGCCGCGGTGTTCGCGGCCCTGCCGCCGCTCGCCGGTGTCGGCGCGGGCTGGCCCAGTGCGGCCGGCCCGGGCGGTGCGGCGGGCGAGACGATCGCAAGCGGGGCGGTTGCCGCCGGACGCGGGCTCGCGGGCCCGCTCGGCGGCTGGCTGGTCTGGGGCATCGGCATCGTGTTCGCGACCCTGCTGCTGACGCTCGCCTTCGGCCTATCGGCGCGTGAATGGAGCCGGGTCGCCCGCCTGCCGATGCTGCCGTTCCGGTGGCGCCGGCGGCACGAAGCGGACGGGTGGGACACGGGGCTGACCGCGGCGGCGACGGCGCGCCGGTCGGCCGTGGGTTTTCCGGCACGGTCGCGCGTGCCGGCCACCGTGCCTCCGGGCAGCATCGAGATCGGCCCCGGCGCGTCCCTGGCCGCGGATGCGAGCGCCAGCGCACGCGCGCTCCTGGCCCGCGCGGGCGCGCCCGCATCCGCGCCTCTGGTCGCTCCAGAACCGGTCGCCAAGCGACGCCGGCGCGGTCGCGCCGTGCGGATCGAGCCGACCCCGTCCGGCCCCACCATCGCGCTGCCCGGCCCCGAGACCGCAGCAAGGCACCTGGCCGAACCTACCGCGGCCGATCCGCGCCCCTCGCTGTTCGGTGCGGTCACGCCTGTGCTGCGCCTGCTCGGCCGCCGCGCCGAGGAGGCCGAGCCGCAGGAAGCGGTGGCAACCCGCGGCGAGCCGGTGCTGGGTCGCCCCAAGCGCGCCGCCGACATCCGCATGACGCCGACGCCCGGCTGGCGCCTGCCGCCCGTGGCCCTGCTCAAGCAGCCGCCGTCGCGCGCCGATTTCGGCCCGGCCCCCGAGGTGCTGGAGGCGAATGCGCGGATGCTCGAGACCGTGCTCGCCGATTACGGCGTGCAGGGGCAGATCCGCGACATCCGCACCGGTCCGGTGGTGTCGCTGTACGAGCTCGAGCCCGCGCCCGGCATCCGGAGCGCCCGCGTGATCGGGCTCGCCGACGACATCGCCCGCTCGCTCTCGGTCACCGCGGTGCGCATCGCCACCGTGCCCGGCCGCAACGTGATCGGCATCGAGCTGCCCAATGCCCGGCGCGAGACGGTGTTCCTCTCGGAGCTGCTCGGCTCGCCCGAGTTCACCGGTCACGGCTCGCGCCTGGTGATCGCGCTCGGCAAGGACATCGGCGGCAACCCCGTGCTGGCCGACCTCGCCCGCATGCCGCATCTGCTGATCGCCGGCACCACCGGATCGGGCAAGTCGGTGGGCGTGAACGCGATGATCGCCTCGCTGCTCTACCGGCTGAGCCCGGAGGAGTGCCGCCTGATCATGATCGACCCCAAGATGCTGGAGCTGTCGATCTATGACGGCATCCCGCATCTGATGGC
>CAXTVZ010000415.1:0-2491 GCA_964247685.1 uncultured Acetobacteraceae bacterium | reverse complement strand
AACAACGGCTACCGGGTGATCAATCTCGGCATCAAGGTGCCGCTGGCCGACATGCTGGCGGCGGCGCGCGAGAAAAAGGCCGACGCGATCGGCATGTCGGGCCTGCTGGTGAAATCCACCGTGGTGATGCGGGAAAATCTCGAGCAGATGGCGCGCGAGGGTGTCACGCTGCCCGTGCTGCTGGGCGGCGCGGCGCTGACCCGCAACTACGTCGAGGAGGATTGCGCCGGCGCCTACACGACGGGCCATGTCGCCTACGCGCGCGACGCGTTCGACGGCCTGCACCTGATGGACCGGGTGGCGCGGGGCACGCTCGACGAGTTCCTGGCCGCCAACCAGGCCAAACGCGACGGCGGCACGAAGCGCCGTCGCGAGCGCGGGCCGAAGCCGGTCGTCACCACGATCGACGCCGCCGCCGCGCGTGCGCGCCGCAACCGCCTCGCCGCCGAATACACGGTGCCGACGCCGCCCTTCTGGGGACCGCGCGTGATCTCCACGGAAACCCGCGCGATCCTGCCGTTCCTGAACGAGCGCAGCCTCTACCAGCTGCAATGGGGATTTCGGAAACAGGGGCGCCGCATCGAGGATTTTCTCGACTGGGCACGCGTGGAGCTGCGACCGGTCATGCGGCGCATGCTCGATCTGTGCAATGCGGAGAACATCCTCAGGCCGCAGGCGGCGTACGGCTACTGGCCGGCCGCCGGCGACGGCGACGATCTGATCCTGTTCGACCCGGCCGATCACGCGCGCGAGGTGGCGCGCTTCGCCCTGCCCCGCCAGCCGCGCGAGGACGGCGAGTGCATCGCCGATCTCGTGCGCGACGTGAACGCCGGCGAGCGCGACGTCGTGGGCCTGCAGGTGGTGACCGTGGGCCAGTCGGCGTCCGACGTCGCGCGCGAGTGGTTCGAGGCGAACCGCTACCAGGACTACCTCTATTTGCACGGGCTCTCGGTGGAGATGGCGGAAGCCATGGCCGAGGTCACCCACAAGCGGATCCGCGCCGAGCTCGGCTTCGCCGGCGAGGACGACCGCGACATGGACCGGCTGCTGAGCCAGGGCTATCGCGGCTCGCGCTATTCGTTCGGCTATCCCGCCTGCCCCCGCCTCGAGGATCAGGCGCCGATCCTGCAGCTGCTCGGCGCGGAGCGGATCGGCGTGTCGCTGTCGGACGAGTGGCAGCTGCATCCGGAGCAGTCGACCAGCGCTTTCGTCGTGCTGCATCCGCGCGCCAAATACTTCACCGTCTGACCGGGCGATGAACATGGCCGGCGCGGATGCGGCGCTGCTGTACCGCCGCCGCGTCCTCCCCTTTCTCGCGGCGCGCACCCTGTCCTCGCTCGCGAGCCAGATGCAGGCCGTGGCGCTCGGCTGGCAGATCTACGCGCTCACCCGCTCGCCGCTGGCGCTCGGACTGCTCGGAGCGGCGCAGTTCGTGCCCGTGATGTGCCTGGTGTTCGTGGCGGGCCATGTGCTCGACCGGTTCGACCGCGGCCGCGTGGCGCGCCTGTGCCTTGGCGCCGACGCGCTCGGCAGCGTGGTGCTGGCGGTGGCCTCCGCAATGCACGCGCTGACGCCCGCGCTGATCTACGCGCTGGTGGCCTTCCTCGGCGGCGTGCGCGCCTTCGAGCAGCCGGCCATGCAGTCGCTGCTGCCGGCGCTGGTGTCGCGCGCCCGTTTCAGCCAGGCGGCCGCCCTCTCGTCATCGCTCTTCACCGCGGCGACCATCATCGGCCCCGCGCTCGGCGGGCTGCTCTACGGGATCGGCCCCGCGGTTCCGTATGCAACGGCCGCCGCCGCGTTCCTGAGCGGCACGGCGGCGCTGAGCGTGCTGGCACGCACCACCCCGGTCGCGCCCGCCGCCGAGGGCAAGCGCGCGCCGGTGACGCTGGGCAACGTGTTCGGCGGGGTCGCCTTCCTGCGGCGGCAGCCGGAGATCCTGGGCGCCATCTCGCTCGACCTGTTCGCCGTCCTGCTCGGAGGTGCGACCGCCCTGTTGCCGGTCTATGCGCGCGACATCCTCCATGCGGGCCCGGAGGGGCTGGGGTTGCTCCGCGCGGCACCCGCCGTCGGCGCGCTCGCCGTGGCGCTCGCGCTGGCGCGCCGGCCGGTGCGCGGGCGCGCGGGTGCTGTGATGTTCGCCGCGGTCGCCATGTTCGGCGTGGCCACGATCGTGTTCGGCCTGTCGCGCTCGCTGCCGCTCTCGGTCGCAGCGCTGGCTGTCGCTGGCGGCTCGGACGTGGTGAGCGTGGTGATCCGGTCGACGCTGATCCAGCTGCGCACGCCCGACGAGATGCGCGGACGGGTGGCGGCGGTGAACACGCTGTTCATCGGGTCGTCGAACCAGCTCGGCGAGTTCGAGAGCGGGGTGCTCGCGTCGCTGCTGGGGACGGTTCCGGCAGTGGTGGTGGGCGGGATCGGAACGCTGGTGGTGGTGGGGGTGTTCATGCGGGGGTTTCCGGGGTTGCGGCGGCTCGACCGGATCGAGTGAAGG
>CAXTVZ010000414.1:0-2494 GCA_964247685.1 uncultured Acetobacteraceae bacterium | reverse complement strand
GTGCATCTCCCCGAGGGCACCGAGATGGTGATGCCGGGCGACAACATCTCGATGGATGTCGAGCTGATCGCGCCGATCGCCATGGACGAGGGGCTCCGCTTCGCGATCCGCGAGGGCGGCCGCACCGTCGGCGCCGGCGTGGTGGCGACGATCACCGCCTGATTGGTGTCCCGAACCCGCGCGCGCAGCCCGAACTGGATTTTGTAAGACCATGGACAACCAGAACATCCGCATTCGCCTCAAGGCGTACGATCACCGCGTGCTGGACAACAGCACGCGGGAGATCGTGAACACGGCGAAGCGGACGGGCGCGCGGGTTCGGGGGCCTATTCCTTTGCCGACGCATATCGAGCGTTTCACGGTGAACCGCTCGCCGCATGTGGACAAGAAGAGCCGCGAGCAGTTCGAGATCCGGACCCATCGCCGGCTTCTCGACATCGTCGAGCCGACCCCGCAGACCGTGGACGCGCTGATGAAGCTCGACCTGGCCTCCGGCGTCGACGTCGAAATCAAGATCTGAGCCGAGCCGAGACAATGCGTACGGGTTTGATTGCAAAGAAGCTGGGCATGACCCGGCTGTTCAGGGACGACGGCACCCATGTGCCCGTGACCGTCCTGCATCTCGATGAGGTGCAGGTCGTGGACACGCGCACCGTGGAGCGCGACGGTTACACCGCCGTGCAGCTCGGCATCGGCCGCGCGAAGGTGAAGAACGTCACGAAGCCGAACCGGGGACATTTCGCACGGACCAAGGTCGAGCCGAAGATGAAGCTCGTTGAGTTCCGGGTGGCCGAGGATGCGGTGCTGGAAGCGGGGACGACGCTGTCCGCCTCGCATTTCGTGGTCGGCCAGAAAATCGACGTTACAGGCACGTCGAAGGGCAAGGGTTTTCAGGGCGGCATGAAGCGCTGGAACTTCGCCGGTCTTGAGGCCTCGCACGGTGTGTCGATCAGCCATCGCTCGTTGGGCTCGACCGGCAACCGGCAGGATCCCGGCAAGACCTTCAAGAACAAGAAGATGGCGGGCCATCTCGGCGACGAGCGCATCACCACGCTCAATCTCGAGGTCGCCGGCGTCGATGTGGCGCGCAACTTGATCATGGTGCGCGGCGCCGTTCCAGGCGCCCGTCAGGGTTACGTTCTGGTGCGCGATGCGATCAAGCGCGCGCGCCATGCGGATGCGCCCTACCCCGCGGGCGTCGTGGACGCTCCTGCGGCGGCGGCGGGCTGAGGACCGGGACGATGGAAGTCGAAATCAAGACGTTCGAGGGCGCCGCGGCCGGCACGATCGATCTGCCGGAGGCAATCTTCGGGATCGCCCCGCGCCCCGACATCATGGCGCGCGTCGTGCAGTGGCAGCTGATGAAGCGCCGCGCCGGCACGCACAAGACCAAGGGCATGGGCGAGGTGCGTGGCACCACCAAGAAGCCGTATCGCCAGAAAGGCACGGGCAACGCGCGTCAGGGCTCGTTGCGGGCACCGCAGTATCGCACCGGCGGCATTGTGCATGGCCCGGTCGTACGTGATCACGGCTTCGACCTTCCCAAGAAGGTGCGCCGTCTTGGTCTGATCTCGGCGCTGTCGCAGAAGGCGGCCGAGGGTAAGCTGGTGGTGATCGAGACGGCCGAGAGTGGTGCCGGCAAGACCCGTGAGGTCGCCAAGCACGTGGCGGGCCTCGGCTGGACCTCGGTGCTGATCGTGGACGGCGTGGTGAGCGAGCAGTTCGGCCGCGCGGTGCGCAACCTGCACAAGATCGACGTGCTGCCGACCGTTGGCGCCAATGTCTACGACATTCTCAACCACGAGGTGCTGGCGATCACCCGCGCCGGCATCGAAGCGCTGAAGGAGCGGCTGGCATGACCAACGTTCTGGCACTGCGTGGAGCGGCGTCCCGGATGTCGCGCGAGGCGATGTTCGACACGATCCGCGCGCCGATCATCACCGAAAAGGCGACCATGCTCTCCGAGCACAACGGCATCGTCTTCAAGGTCGCGCCGGATGCGACGAAGTTCGAGATCAAGGCCGCGATCGAGGGGCTGTTCGGCGTGACGGTGACATCCGTGAACACGCTGGTCGCGAAGGGAAAGACGAAGCGCTTCAAGGGTCGTCCGGGTCGCCGGTCCGACGTCAAGAAGGCATATGTGAAGCTCGCGCCGGGTCAGTCGATCGACCCGACGACGAAGCTCGGCTGATCCGGGACCAGGCGACATGGCACTCAAGCATTTCAACCCGGTCACGGCGAGCCTTCGCGGCACGATCCTGATCGACCGCAGCGAGCTCTGGCGCGGCAAGCCCGTCAAGCTGCTGACCGAGGGCAAGTCGCACTCGGGCGGCCGCAACAATCACGGGCGCATCACCTCGCGCTTTCGCGGCGGCGGACACAAGCAGAGCTACCGTCTGGTGGATTTCCGCCGTCGCAAGTTCGACGTGCCGGCGACGGTAGAGCGGCTCGAGTATGACCCGAACCGCACCGCGTTCATCGCGCTGATCAAGTA
>CAXTVZ010000413.1:0-2495 GCA_964247685.1 uncultured Acetobacteraceae bacterium | reverse complement strand
CTGCCCTGGACCCGCCAAGGGACGGTCGTCCCTTGGAACCCTGATTGTTGGGGGCGGAGGTAAAGCGGGGTCTGGGATTCCCCTGTCGCGACGCTTCTACTCCAGCCTTCATTACGGGTTTTAACGGCTTCGCCCTTGAACGGGGTCTGCGGCCGCATATGGCTCGGGGCTCCCCTAGAGTCCGGGGGATCCAAGGGGCTCGCCCCTTGGCGGGTCCAGGGCGGAGCCCTGGCCTTCCTTGCCGCCGCCGGGCTTTCACGATCGCCCCCAACCCCCTATCTCGGCTTGCATGCCTGCCACCCCCGACTTCCTCGACAGCAGCCGCCCCGACGTGCCCGACATCGTGGTGCCGCGCGGCGTCACCCCGTTCCACCTGCCGGGGCGCCCGGTGCGTGGCCGGCTGGTGCGGCTCGGCGTGCTGGCCGACGCCCTGCTCCGCCGCCACGACAACCCCGCCGTCGTGACCCGGCTCGCCGGCGAGGCGCTGGCGCTCGCCGCCTGTCTCGCCACCGCGCTGAAGTTCCGCGGCTCGTTCAGCCTCCAGGCCAAGGGCGAGGGCGCGGTCTCGATGCTGCTCGCCGACTGCACCGACCAGGGCGAGCTCCGCGGCTACGCCCGCGCCGATGCGGACAAGCTCGCGGCGCTGCTCGCCGTCGAGCCCGCGCCGAGTGCGGCCGCCCTGCTCGGCACGGGCTATCTCGCCTTCACCGTCGACCAGGGACCCGACATGGATCGCCACCAGGGGATCGTGGCGATCGAGGGCGACAACCTGGCCGACATGGCGCTGCACTATTTCGACACCAGCGAGCAGATCGCCTGCCGCGTGCATCTCGCCGCCCGCGAGACGGCGGCGGGCTGGCGCGCCTCCGCCCTGATCCTCGAGCGGGTGGCGAGCGAGGGCGGCATCGACCGGGGCTTCGACCCCGACCCGGACGGATCGTGGAACACGGCCGTGACGCTGGCAGCCACGCTGACCGACGACGAGTTGCTCGACGACGAGCTTCACCCCGAGCAGCTGCTCTACCGCCTGTTCCACACCGAGGGCGTCGCGGCCGAGCTCCCGCGCGCGCTTGCCTATGGCTGCCGATGCTCGCGCTCGCGACTCGCCTCGATCCTCGAAGGCTTCCCGGTGGACGACCTCGACCATATGAGCCTCGACGGCTCGATCGTGATGACCTGCGAGTTCTGCAACCACGATTTCCGCTTCCCGCGCGACACCATCCGGGGAGCGGCCGACGGAACCCCGGATTAGCTGCCGCCGGCGGATGTCGGGTTATCGCCTGCGGCGCGGCGCGCATTGACCACCCCGGAGCGTCGCGGCACGCTCCGCGCCCGGCGCACACGCCGACGAGGAGGTCGCATGGGCAGAAGTTTCGTGCGTTGGAGCGGCCGTCTGGCGCCCGTTCTGCTGGCGACCACGTGGCTGTCCGGCTGCGACGACGCGCCGCCACCGCCGCCGCAGAACTTCCCGGCCCTGCATTTCGACTATCTCACGCCGATCCGGCTGAACGTGGCCGATGTGGAGGTGGAGGACCAGTCGAGCCCGCCCGAGGGCGACCTCGCGGCGCGGAGCCCGGTCCAGCCCGCGCAGGCGATGCAGCAGATGGCGCATGACCGCATCATCGCTGCCGGCGGCGCGGGCACCGCGACCTTCGTCGTGACCGAGGCCTCGATCACCCGCACCGATGGCGGCATCACCGAGCACCTCTCCGCCCGGCTGGAGATCTCGAACGGCACGGGCGGCCATGCCGGCTTCGCGGAGGCGCATGTGACGCGCTCCGAGACGCCGGACAACGGCGCGCCCGCGGGGCCTGCGGCGCTCTACGAGCTGACGCGCCAGGCGATGGAGGACATGAACGTCGAGTTCGAATACCAGGTGCGCCACACGCTGCATGACTGGCTGATCACCAACGGCGCCGTGGAAGCGCCGGTCGAGCAGGCGCCGCTCACGCCCGGGGCGCCGCTCACGCCGGGGGCGCCTGCCGGCGGTGCCCCGCTGCCGCTGGCACCTAGCGGCGTCCCGACCGGGCCTGCCGCCGCTGGCCCCTCGGTGCCACCCGCCTTTGAGCCGGGCACCCCGACGACGCTGACGCCGCCAACCGCGGGCGGGGCGGCCAGCCCCGGTTCGATGTCACCGCCTCCCGGCTACCTCATGGCGCCTGGTGCGGCGCCGCCGGCGTATCCGCAGCCTGGTTATCCGCCGAACCCCTATGAGCAGCCGACCACCGCGCAGCCCGGGATGATCCCGCCCTATGGCGATGTGCCGCCTTCGAGTCAGGCGTATCCGGCTCCCGGTTCGCAGGGGCCTGCCGGGTATTGAAGGCCAGGGCTCTGCCCTGGACCCGCCAAGGGACAGTCGTCCCTTGGAACCCTGATTGTTGGGGGCGAGGCGAAGTCTGTCGCACTCTGGCCGCGGGCTTGAACTGTGACCTTCAGTACAGGGTTTTAAGGGCCGCGCCCTTAACGGGGTCCAGGGGCAGAGCCCCTGGCCTTCT
>CAXTVZ010000412.1:0-2510 GCA_964247685.1 uncultured Acetobacteraceae bacterium | reverse complement strand
AAGTAGTGCCGTGCGGAGACGCATCTGCCTCGGTCCTTGTGTTTATTCATCCGTATCCAGCGATCGCTGCTCGAAACGTGCGAGCGGCGACCGGCATGATCGTGATGCCAAAGACGAGAATAGAACCTCTGGTTGCCCTTTTGGAGGGCGGATCGGCGTCCGGAGCCTAACAACCGGGCGGCTGTGGCGCGATCGCCACAGTTCGGTTCCTCCTCCGTAACGCTCCGCCAGCGACGGGGAAAATCGGCAACAATGACGATAAATCCGCATCCCGCGACGTCGTGCGGGGAACCGCCGCTCGTAGCGCGATCGCGAACCTGATGCTGATCAGCAACATCCACTCTGCTCAACTCGTGAGCGTTCAGGCCGCACCCTCGAGGCGCAGCAGTTGCGCGACCGCTTCCTGCGGCACGTCGCGCGCCGCGTGCGCGCGGCCTATCCCATGCGCCAGGATGAAGGTCAGCACGCCGTCGCGCATCTTCTTGTCGCGGGCCATGTGCCCGATCAGGCGCTCGGCGGTCACGGTGAAGGGCAGGGCGGCGATCGCGGTCGGCAGGCCGACCTGCGCGAGATGGGCGGTGACGCGCTCGGCATCCGCGCCCGGGCAGAGCCCGAGTGCGGCGGACAGGCGGAAGGCGAGATGGCAGCCGATCGCCACCGCCTCGCCGTGCAGCAGGCGCCCGTCATAGCCGCCCTCGGCCTCGAGCGCGTGGCCGAAGGTATGGCCGAGATTGAGCAGCGCGCGGCCGCCGCCTGCGTCCTCCTCGCGCTCGTCGGCGGCGACCACGGCCGCCTTGAACCGGCAGGCGCGCTCCACCGCCTCGGCGCTCGCCGCCCGGTCGCCGCCCACCACCGCGGCCCCGTGCTGCTCGCACCAGGCGAACAGGGCGGGGTCGGCGATCAGGCCGGCCTTGACGATCTCGGCGTAGCCGGCCCGGAGCTCGCGCGCGGGCAGGGTCGCGAGTGCCCCGATATCGGCCAGCACGGCCACCGGCTGGTGGAACGCGCCGAGCAGGTTCTTGCCGGCTTCCGTGTTGATACCGGTCTTGCCGCCCACCGAGCTGTCGACCTGGGCGAGCAGGGTGGTCGGGATCTGCACGAAGGGCACGCCGCGCATGATCGTCGCGGCCACGAAGCCTGCCAGGTCGCCGATCACGCCGCCGCCCAGGGCCACGACCGTGGTGCGACGCTCGATGCCGCCCGCGAGGATCTCGTCCGCGAGGCGGCCGAACACGGCGAGGCTCTTGCTGGCCTCGCCCGGCGGCACGATCACGGTGCGGGTGGCGATGCCGCTCTCGTCGAGCGAGGCGAGCAGCGTCGGCAGATGGAGGCTGGCCACCACGCTGTCGGTCACCACGATGCAGCGCGGCTGGGCGAGAAGCGGTCGCAGCAGGCCGCCCGCGCGCGACAGCAACCCGTCGCCGATCACGACCTCGTAGGAGTGCGCGCCGAGGGCGACCGCCACGCGCCGGTCCGCGCGGGATCCGGCCAGCGCCTCGGCCACGCGCTCCGCCGTCCGGTCCGTCGAGTCGTCGCCGCAATCCACCGTGAGGTCCGCCTGTGCATAGAGGGGGGCGCGCTCGCCGTGCAGGCGGGCGAGCGTGTGGGCGAGGTCGCCGCCCGCGAGCAGTGGGCGATGGGCGCGGCCCGCCACCCGCCGTTGCAGCGTCGACAGGGCGCAGCGCAGCCAGACCGAGACCGCGCGGTCGCGGATCAGTCGTCTCGTGGCGGCGTCGGTCACAGCACCACCACCGGTCGCGATCACCGCCTGGGGACCTGAGATCAGGCGGGCGATCACGCGGCGTTCGCCGGTGCGGAACTCGGCCTCGCCGTAGCGGGCGAAGATCTCGGCCACCGTGCAGCCGGCGGCGCGCTCGATCTCGTGATCGGCGTCGATGAAGGGGAGGCCGATCACGTGGGCGAGCTTGCGGCCGATCGTGGTCTTGCCCGCGCCCATCAGCCCGACCAGCACGAGCGGGCGGCCGTCCAGCCGCCGCCGCACGCCGGCTGCGAGCTCACGGTGACCGGGGTCGAACGCCTGCCCGTCCCTGGCCGGCAGGTCCTTCGTTGACTCCGGGGGCTGTCGGCCGACAAGGGCCGTGTTGCGCGTCATGATGCCCGACGGTAGAGCATCATCCGGCCGAGCGGAATCGCTCGCTTCGGAGAAAGATGCCCGTGGCTCCCGCGAGGCAGAGTTGGTCCCCTTTCTCCGGGAGCGATCGCGCGGCACCTGCCCACAGCGTGCCCCGGGTGTTCCACGATATGATCCGCGTCTTCCTGATCGTCCTCGGCGCCGGCCTCGTCGTGCTCGCGGTCGCGGTCCTGTTCGTGGGCATCTTTCCGCCCAAGCCGCATGTGCACACGGTGCAGCACGCGGTTCCCACGAGCGCGCTCGGCACGCATTGAGCGGGCCGACCGAAGAGACTCCGCATTGAGCGGGCCGACCGAAGCGGTGCCGCATTGAGCGGGCCGACCGAAGCGGTGCCGCATTGATGGCGGCGGCCGGCCCG
>CAXTVZ010000411.1:0-2517 GCA_964247685.1 uncultured Acetobacteraceae bacterium | reverse complement strand
AAATACGAGGTCGACAAGGAGAGCGGCGCGATCGTCGTCGACCGCTTCCTGTTCACCTCGATGGCGTATCCCGCCGCCTACGGCTTCATCCCCGGCACCCTCGCCGATGACGGCGACCCGGCCGACGCGATGGTGCTCTGCCCCGCCCAGGTCGTGCCCGGCGCCGTGGTGCGCTGCCGGCCGATCGGCATGCTGCAGATGGAGGACGAGAGCGGCCAGGACGAGAAGATCATCTGCGTGCCGCACGAGAAGATCCACCCGACCTACAAGGACGTCGAGCGCATCGAGGACCTGCCCGAGATCCTGCGCCGGTCGATCGAGCACTTCTTCACCCGCTACAAGGATCTCGAGCCCAACAAATGGGTGAAGGTCACCGGCTGGGCCGGCCGGGCCGAGGCCGAGGCCGTGATCACCGCCTCCATCGAACGCGCGAAGTAAGTTGCGGCGCAGAGCTCTCGGGACCGCCGCGGCGCTGTGCGTCGCGGCGGCCGCCCTCGCGCGCGCCGATGCGCCGGATCCGTTCCGCTGGCTCGAGGTTGTGCACGGCGCCCGCGCGCTCGCCTGGGTGGCCCAGCAGGACGCGCACACCAAAGCCGTGCTGGAGGGCGATCCGCGCTATGCCGCCTTCCACCAGACGGCGCTGACGCTGTTCGAGGCGCGCGACCGCCTGCCCCGCGCCGTGTTCCGCAATCCCGACACGATCGACGACGTCTGGCAGGACGCGGCCAACCCGCACGGGCTGTGGCGCACGGTGACGCTGGCCGCGTTCCGCACCGGCAAGCCCGCCTGGCACGTGCTGCTCGACCTCGACGCGCTCTCGCGGCGCGAGCACGCGAACTACTTCTCGAAGGGGGCCGACTGCCTGCCGCCGGCGGGGACAAGCTGCCTGCTGTCGCTTTCGGACGGCGGCGGCGACGCGATCTCGGTGCGCGAGTTCGACGCGGGCGCGGGACGGTTCGTGGCCGGCGGGTTCGATCTCTCCGCCCAGAAGCAGATCGCGGACTGGATCGACGCCGACACGCTGATCGTGGCGCGCGACTGGTCCGGCCACGGCGCCGACATCGCGCGCTCGGGCATGCCGATCGAGCTCCGCATGCTCCGGCGCGGCGGCGATCCGGCCCAGGCGCCCGTGCTGTTCCGCGGCGACCGCGACGACGCCGAGCTCGACCCCGTCGTGCTTCGCGACGCGAGCGGGCACATGCGCGCGATCGTGGCGGTGCGGCAGATCACCTACCTGGACGCCGAGTTCAGCCTCCTCCGCCAGGGCCAGGCACCGCTCCGCCTGGCGCTGCCACGGAAGGCCAACCTGCAGGGCCTGGTCGACGGCCAGGTGGTGGTGTCGATCGGCGAGAACTGGCGCGGCTTTCCGTCGGGCGCCGTGGTCTCGCTGCCGCTGGACCAGCTCGAGCAGACCGGGGACGCGACGCCCGTGCTCGTCTACGCGCCCGGGCCGCGCGAGGCGATCGCCGACCCGCAGGACAACGGCGTGATGACCACCGCGCACCGGGTGCTGGTGAGCGAGCTCGTCGATGTCGAGGGCGTGGTCGTCAGCTATGCGTTCAGCCACGGCCATTGGACCGGCACGCATCTCCGCCTGCCCGCGGGCCAGACGCTGCGGATCACCTCGGCCGACGCGACGAGCGACGGCGCGCTGGTGACCAGCCAGGGCTTCCTCGATCCCACCGCGCTCTGGCTCGCGGACGCGGCCACCGCGGCGACCACCAAGGTGATGACGCTGCCGGACCGCTTCGACGCCTCGCGCGACACCGTCGAGCAGCGTCACGCCCGCTCGGCCGACGGCACCATGATCCCGTATTTCGTGGTGCACCGCCGCGACATGAAGCGCGACGGCTCCACGCCGACCTTGATGGTGGGCTATGGCGGGTTCCAGATCCCGTACGTCCCGTCCTATCGCCCGGAAGTGGGGAAACTCTGGCTCGAGCCGGGCTATGCCTACGTGATCGCCAACATCCGCGGCGGCGGCGAGTACGGACCCGCCTGGCACGAAGCGGCACTGCGCGAACACCGCCAGCGCGCGTTCGACGATTTCGCCGCCGTGGCGCACGACCTGATCGCCACGGGCGTCACCACGCCGCGCCATCTGGGGATCTTCGGCGCGTCCAACGGCGGGATCCTGATGAGCGTCTCGATGGTGCAGCACCCCGAGCTGTTCGGCGCGGTGGTGATCGGCAACCCGCTGATCGACATGCTGCGCTACACGCACCTGCCGCCAGGCTCGCTGTGGATCTCGGAATACGGCGATCCGGACGTGCCGACGGACCGCGCGTTCATCGCGAAATACTCGGCCTATCAGAACGCGCGGCCGGGCGTGCACTATCCCGAGCCCTACATCACCAGCGACACCGCGGACGATCGCGTCAACCCGGGACATGCGCGGAAGTTTGCGGCTCTGCTCGAGAGCTTCGGCGATCCGGTGCTGTACGACGAGAGTGAGGCCGGCGGGCACACCGACGATGCGAGCCCGGAGATCATCGCGACGCGGTGGGCGAAGCACTA
>CAXTVZ010000410.1:0-2532 GCA_964247685.1 uncultured Acetobacteraceae bacterium | reverse complement strand
GCTGCTGGCCGGGCTCGCCGCCCTCGCGGCCGGCGCGGTCGGCGTCCGCCGGGCCCGCACCGACGACGAAGCCTGCGCGCGCACGGTGGCCGGGCTGTGGGGTCCGGCGCTGTTCGGCTGGGGTCTGGGCAGTGTCGCGGGCCTGCAGGCGGGGTTCGCTGCACTCGTGTTCGCAGCACTCGCGGGGTTCGCGCGGCTCGAAGCGACGCGGGCCGGTCCCGGCGCGGCCCGCACTGCCGCGCGGCTCTCGGCCGCGTGGCTACCGCCATTCGGCGGGTTCGCGGCGCTGGTGCTTCTGGCGGAGGCGACGCTGCCGACGCGACCGGTGATCGGCGTGGTGTTCGGGGGCACGCTCGCCGCCTTCTCGCTGGCGGTGCTCCGCCCGCGCGTCGCGCCGGCGGCGCCGCCCGGTGGCAGGGCCGTGCTGCTCACCCTGTCGATGGCACTCTCGGTGTTGCTCGGGGTGGCGATGCCCGCACCGCTCGCCGATGCGCTGTCGGATGCCGCCGGCGTGGTCGCCGCGGGAGGCGGAGGTTGAGCGGGCGCTCGCTGTTCCCGCCCGACCCGGTGGACAGCATCCGGACGGGCCGGCGTGAGGGGATCCGCCACGTGCTCGAGGCGGGCGCCTGGCAGCGCCTCGCCGCCGATCTGGGGGCGCGCCAGGGTCTTCGGCCAGGAGGCGCGGTGCCGCTGCTGGCCCTCTGGGCGGAGGCGAACGGCCAGGTGCACGCGCTGTTCCATCCCGACCGCGCGCGTCCGCTGATCGCGACGGTCGCGGTGGAGGCGGGTCGCTACCTCGCACTTTCCGGTCCGCTGCCGGCGGCCAGCCCGTACGAGCGGATCGTGCGCGACCTGTGGGGCTTCGAGGCGATGCATGCGCGCGACCTCCGCCCGCTGCTCGACCACGGCACCTGGCCCGCGACCGCGCCGTTGCGCGACCGGCCCGGGCCGCCCGCGCGCGGCCCCGAGCCACCCGAATGGCGGCCCGATTGCGACGAGAGCTGGGCGCTGCTGGAGGAGGGGCCGGTGGGCGTGGCCGAGGGGCTGCTCCGCACGCGGCTCGCGGTGGACGGCCAGCGCGTGGCGCGCGCCGAGTTCGCGCATGGCTTCGGCCATCGCGGCCTGCTCGCCTCGCTGGCCGGATGCGATCTCACTGCCGCCAGCGCCATCGTCGAGCGTGTGGCTGCCGTGTCGTCGGTCGCTCACGCGACGGCCTTCGCACGCGCCGTCGAGCAGGCCAGCGGGACGGAGGTGCCTGCCCCCGCCGCCCTCCTGCGCGAGGTGGCGGGTGAGGCCGAGCGGATCGCGGCGTTCCTGGCGCTGCTCGGCGGGATGGCGCGCGAGGCGGGTGCCGTGCGGCTCGGCAACCAGGCTTTCGCACTGCTGGCCGCCTGGCGCGAGGCGATGGGTGCGGCGTTCGGGCATCGGTTCGGACGCGGCGTCGTGCGGGCGGGCGGTGTCGGCGCGGGCGTCGGGGCCGCACGGGTCCGGGGGATCGGAGCGGCCGCCGAGGCTGTGGCGGCAGCGCTGCCGTCGCTGGCGCGCGGCTACGAGCGCCGCCTGGCACCGCGCCTGCGCGGCCGCGCCCGCGTGGGCACGGTCGAGGCCGGGCTCGCGGTCGCATCGGGGATCGTCGGTCGTGCCTCGGGCCAGGCGTTCGATGTGCGTCGTGGTCTGCCCACACCGGTCGCGGCGGAGGCAAGGGTGGAGGAGGGCGGCTGTGCCGACACCCGCATGCGGCTGCGCCTGGACGCCATTGCGGCCGCCGCCGCCCGGATCATCGCCCTGCTCCAGGCCTTGCCGGAAGTGGGAGCGCTGACGACGCCGCTGGGGCGCGAGCGCGGCGAAGGCCTGGGCGCGGCCGAAGCGCCCGAGGGCGAGGTGTGGCATTTCGTGCGGCTCGATGCCGAAGGGCGCATCGCCTGCGCCTACCTGCGCGATCCCTCGATCGGCCACGCGGCGCTGGCCGAAACGGCGCTCGCCGGCGCGCCCGCAGAGGACGCGACCCTGCTGCGTCTGACCTTCGGCCTGTCGCCGGAGGGGTTCGACCTGTGAGTGCCGCCCGTCTCATCGCCCCACCGGTGCCCGACCCGGCGCAGGTGGCGATGCTCGCGTCCCGCCTGCGCGACAGCGGACGCCGGCTGCCGGGCGGCACGTTGCGGCTCCTGCACGTGCCTACGGGGGGCTGTGGCGGCTGCCGGCTGGAGCTCGCCCTTCTCGAGGCGCCGCCCTACGACGTCGAGCGTTTCGGATGGCAATTCGTGACGACGCCGCGCCAGGCGAACGTGCTCGTGGCGACCGGCGCCTTCGCGCGCAATGCGGCAGGCGCCCTGCGCCGCGCCTGGGAGGCGATGCCGAACCCGCGCTTCCTGGTGGCGCTGGGCGACTGCGCGTCGGGGGCCGACACGCTCGCGGGGGGTGCTGCCTACGCGCTGACGCCCGGTGGCCTTCGGGCCGCGCTGCCGGTCGACCTCGCGATCCGCGGCTCGCCGCCGGCGCCCGAGGCGATCCTTTACGGATTGGCAACGCTGA
>CAXTVZ010000409.1:0-2546 GCA_964247685.1 uncultured Acetobacteraceae bacterium | reverse complement strand
CTGGGGTTAAGACCCCAGCGGGGTCCAGGGGCAGAGCCCCTGGCCTTACCGCCGCAACGCCCGCGCCAGCCGCCGCGCCGTGAACCGCGCCCCGCACGCGAACCGCAGCGTCGGACCGAAGCTGTTAGCCGCCGCCACGCCCACGAAATAGAGCCCCGGCACCGAGCTCTCGAAGCGGCTCGACAGGATCGGCGTGTGCTGCACGTGATCGATCCCGGCCAGGAGATCCTCGGCGAGGAAAAGAAGTTTTCGAAGATCGGTGCGGTAGCCGGTGGCGGCGATCGCGTGGTCGACGCACAGGCTGCGCGGGCCGTCCGGCGTGTCGATCACGATGTCCAGGCCAGCGGCGCCCACCTGCACCGCACGCACGGTGGAGCGGCCGTGCAGGATCACGGTTCGCTCGAACGCCTCGCGCGTGAACCAGCAGGGTGCCGGGCCGAGGAAACGGCGCGTGGCCTCGATGCGGACGCGTTCCGGCAGATGATGAAAAATGTTCGGGAACCGCGTGCAGAGCATCCCTTTCCAGGACGGTCCGACCGGCGACATCGGCGCCCGCAGCCGCGCCAGCCAGCTTCGCCGTCCGGGCGGTGCGTGGAAGGCGAGACCCGCACGCCGCGTCACGACATGCACCTCGCTGCCGGTCCGTGCGAGCGAGACCGCGGCATCCACGGCGGACGCGCCGCCGCCGATGATCACCACGCGGCCGCCGCGAAAGCGCTCGAGGTCACCCACCGCCGAGGAATGCGCGATCCGGCCTTCGAACAGGTCCACCAGCTCGGCGGGCACGTGACGGAAATGTGTGATGCCGACGGCGAAGACCACGCGGCGGAACCGTTCTTCGGTGCCGTCCTCGAGCACGACGGAAAACTCGGATCCGCGGCGCGCGACCCGCGCCACCAGGCGCTCGTCGAGATCCGGCACGCAGCGCGACTGGAAGTGCAGCCCGTATTCGCAGAACGTGGCGAGCGGAACGGGTTCTCCCACCGCGGTGTAGGGCAGGCCCCGCGCGGCGCAGAAGCGTTCGAGCGTGAAGGCGCCCTGCGGGTCGTAGAGATTGGTGGCGAACGGTTCCGACTTCAGCGACATGCCCTTGGGCATGTTGTCGCGCCACACGCCCATCGGCCGGCCGAAGATGCGGAACGACACGCCGGCGGCGCGCAGATGGGCGGCCAGCGACAGGCCGTAGGGGCCGGCGCCGATGATGGCCACCGCGACCGGCGCCATTCCGGAGCGCACCAGCTCGCGCTCCTGCCTGATGCGGCCTTCGATCATTCCCAACGTGCGTCTCCCGGTCCGGCGTGCGGCGCTTCATCCCTCGTTCATGTCTCTAAGCCTGAGACGTTTACAATTCGTTTTCGACATCGCTGTAGCTTGGCCCAAACAGATGACCGATGCGCGATGACACGATCGACCGGCCCCACGAACAGCGCGACCGCGACCCGGACGGCGCCTCGCATCCTGCTGGTCTCGACCACGTGGTGGCCCTCCGATGCACGGTTGGCGGCGTCGTTGCGCGATGCGGGTTGCGCGGTGAGCCTGCTCTGCCCGCGCGGCCACCCGGCCGAGGCGCTGCGGGCCGTCGCCATCTATCGGCTGCGCGCCTTCGAGCGGCGCGCAGCGCTGCTGCGCGCGATGGGCGCGACCGCACCGGACCTGGTGGTGCCGACCGACGAGCGCGCGCTGCGCGACATGCACGAGCTGCACGCGAGCGGGGACGCCGCCGTGCGGGCGCTGATCGAGAGATCGCTTGGGCCTGCGGAGAATTTCAGCCGCCTGACCTCGCGTCTCGGCACGATGGAGGATGCGCGGGCTGCAGGTCTGCGGGTGGCCGACACCATCGAGGTCACGGACTGCGAGACGCTGTTGCGATGGGCGGAAGCGGGCGCGGGCCCGATCGTGCTGAAATCGGACGGCAGCTCCGGCGGCGAAGGCGTGCGCGTCTGCCATGATCGCGCCTCCATCGACGCGGCCCTGACGGCGCTGCGCCGAGGCCCGGGCGCACTCATCCTGCTCAAGCGCTGGCTGATCAACCGCGACCACTTCGTACTCGCCGACCGCGTCGGCCGACAGGTGCCGGCGCTCGTGGCGCAGCGTCACGTGGCAGGCTGCGCGGGAGACCTTGCAGCCTTCTGCTTCGAGGGCGCGCTGCTCGGCGTCGCGGTGGGACGGCAGGAGCAATGCGGCCGCCTGCACGGACCCTCGACGATGCTGCGCCTGGTCGACCATCCCGCGCTCGTGGAGGGAGCCCGCCTGCTGGCGGCGCGGCTCGGCCTGACCGGCTTCATCGGCATCGACATCATCATCGAGGATGCGACCGGCGAGCCCGTCGTGATCGAGGTCAACCCGCGCGCGACCCCGCTCGGCGGTGCCGCGAAAGGCCCCGAGGGTCCGGCGATTGCGGCGGCTCGTGCGCTCGGCGCTCCGGTGACGCCGGCACCGGAGGGCGAGGCCCGCGCGCTCCTCGCCTATTTCCCGGCGGCCTGGCAGGTCGACCCGGCGGACGAGCGGCTCGCCGCCTGCGAGGACGACATCCCCCACGGCGATCC
>CAXTVZ010000408.1:0-2549 GCA_964247685.1 uncultured Acetobacteraceae bacterium | reverse complement strand
ACATCCGGGGGCCCCGGATGCGGCGGGCAGGCCGGGATGAAGTGGCCGTTCAGCAGCCAGGACTTCTCGGTCTGGTAGGGCTGACAGGAGATCACGACCGTCTTTCCGAAGAAGCGCCCCACGGCAGCCAGCATCTCCGGCGCACCGTGCTCGACATCATACGTGCCGATCGGCTGCCACGTGCCGCGGATCAGCATGTCGCCCCCGTCGGGCGGCAGGAAGAACTTCATAGCACTACTGCCGGTCGCCTCGGCCGACGCCCAGGTGCGCGCCCGCGCATTGAAGGCGAGCTTGTCGGCCGCGAAATCGGCACGGATCCCGCCCACGCGCGCTGCCGCCGGAAACAGCGAAGCTGCCAGCAGCACCGGCCCCAGCCAACCCGGCACGCGGACGAGCGCGACCCGAGCGAGCGCCGCGGTCGCCCCGACCACGAACAGCAGGTCAAGCAGCGCCTCCCGCGTGGTGGCCTGCCGCTCGCAGCATTTGTCACCATAATGGTAATACGCCGCGAGCAGCGAGAAGAACGCCCCCACGAACAGCCCGACGGCCAGCGCCGCCATCCATCGTCCCGCGCGCGCCCCGCCGAACCTCGCCCAGCACAGCGCAAAACCCACCGCGAACAGGAATTTCGCGGCCACCGCTCCACCCGCCGGAACATCGTCGCCAGCGAACACGGCGTCCGCGGCCAGCTGCCGGACTGTCGCCTCCAGCGAGAGCAGCAGGTGGCCGGTGATCTGCCGGGTCCCCGCCCCGAGCTCGTCCACATGGCTGCGGTTCTGCACGATCGTCAGCAACACGCAGAACCCGGCCAGCCCCGGCAGGATCCACCACAGATCGCGAGCCCGAACCCGCGCTCGTCCCGCCGCAGCCAGGCAGGCGCACCCGGCCGCGACCCCGATCGCCACCGCGGCACCGACTTCGCTGCTGAGCGCCGTCAGCAGCAGCGCCACCCCGCACCATCGCAGCCGACGCGGCGTCGGCGCTCCCCCGAGCAGGAACAGCGCGACCGCCGGGCCGGCGAAGGTCGGCATGTAGGCCAGCGCCGCGGCCGGCCAGTAGAACGCCTCGGTCACCGGGTTCGTCACCAGCACGAAGGCGAGGAAGCTCAACGACAGCACCGCCGCCGTCAGCCACCGGCCCCGCGTCGCACGCGCGCTCAGCCCGGCTGCCAGCAGCGTGCACCCGACCGCGCCGCCCCAGAGTGCTGCGAGGCACTCGACGACGAGCGGGCGCCGGAACGCGAGCACCGCGCGCCCGTAGGCATAGATGAAGAATTCGGAGAGCGGGCGCGGCGAGTACGACAATCGCGCCACCATCGCGTGCCAGCCCGCATGCCGTTCGTTGAGAAACAGCTGGTACTCGTCGGTCTGCCACCGCCCGAGCCCGATCTGGCCCGCATAGGCCGCGACCACAGCGAGTGCTGCGAGGAGCGGCAGCCAAAGTACCACGCGAGACCGGTCGTGCATCACCTGCGCGTTTAGTCCGGCCGCGTGCCTCAAGAAAGACCTCGTGTTGCGGCTGCCGGCGCCGCTCGTCATGCTGGCGCGTGTCCAGCGGGGGCGACATCATGCAGCGAGGTCGTGACGGACGGGTTCGCCCGAAGCTCGGGATCGCGCTGACCACCTACAACCGGCGTAGGTCCCTGCTCGACCTGATCACCCGCCTCGAGCGCTTCACCTCCGTCGACTACGAGCTGGTGATCGGCGACGACGGCTCCACCGACGGCACGGTCGAGATGCTGTCGGAGACCCGCATCCCCGCCGTGTTCGGCCGCAACAAGGGCATCGCCTGGAACAAGAATCGCGGCCTCTACCACCTGATGAACTTCACCGATGCCGACATCGTGGTCCTGATGGACGACGACGTGCTGCCCCAGGCCTATGGCTGGGAGCAGGAATGGATCGCGGCGGCACTCGCCTTCGGCCACATCAACTACGTGCCCGCCCATCTCCGCGGCCACGTGCTGACTGGCGCCTGCCGTGCGGCCGACCCCGGCATCACCCATGTCGTGGGCGGCCAGTGTCTCGGCTTCACGCGCGCCACGCTGCAGCATGTCGGCTATTTCGACCCTCGTTTCGGCCGCTACGGCCACGAGCACTCGGACGTGACCTTCCGCTGCCTCCGTTCGGGCTTCGGCGGCGTCAGCCGCGGGGCGGGCGTGCCGTCCTATTTCTACGTGATCGACAGCGGGCTCGCGCTGCGCGACGTGCCGTCGAACTCCGATCTCGAGAGCCTCGAGCGTAATGCCAGGCTGCTGATGGAAGCGGGCGCAGACCCGATCTACCGGCTGCCCTGGCGCAACGACGCCGAAATGGCGGAATTCCTGGGCGAATTTCCGTCGATCTCGCCCGAGCGCTGCCACGGCCTGGTGCGCGTGCCGGCTTTTGACGACAGCCGATATCTGCACCGTAATCCGGATGTGGCGGCGACCGGACAGGATCCGTTTGCGCATTACATCGCCTACGGGAAGCGGGAGGGGCGGGAGCTCGTGTAGAGGAAGGCCAGGGGCTCTGCCCCTGGACCCCGCTGGGGTCTTAACCCCAGACCCC
>CAXTVZ010000407.1:0-2551 GCA_964247685.1 uncultured Acetobacteraceae bacterium | reverse complement strand
TGGTGAAGGTTTTCGGATGCCGGCCGGCGGTGATCGTGCGGCTTGGTGAGGGCCGGCGTTCGAAAGCCGCCAAGCACGGACCCGCTGGGTTTGCGCGCCGGGCTATGGGAATTTGATGATCGCACGCTGTCTTCGGTGGGCCCGCACCGATGCTCTCGTTGCGCTCAGACGTGTCTACGAGGTTCGGATGTAGGCACGAAGCCAGGCCGAGGCATCCTTGATGTGCCCGACCATAAGTCCCTCAGTCGAGATCGAGGTGCGCGGGCCCGATGGCCGAAGCGGAACGGCTCCGGCGTGGGATCGCATCAGGTCGTGCCGGGTCACGACGCCATCGTCCCGGACCAGGCGCGCGCGGCCGGCGGAGCCCGTGGCTGAGCGGCACCGCGGAACGTCTCGATGACGATCATGCGGCCGCCGCAGCAGGGACACGGCGGTCGATGGTCCGGCGGCGCGGTGGGCTCCTCCGTCGCGCTCGGCACAGGCACGGCGAGCAGCTCCCTGGCCTTGGCGACGTTGGCCTTGTGACCGGTGCTGGCGAGCAGGCCATAGTGCCGGATGCGGTGGAAGCCCTTGGGCAGGACGTGCTGCAGGAAACGACGGATGAACTCGTCGACGGCGAGCGTCATGGTCCGCTGGCGATCGGCGCCCTCGCGGCGATAGTCCTTGTAGCGGAAGGTGACGCCGGTCTCGTCGAGTGAGATCAGTCGGCGGTTCGCGATGGCGACGCGGTGCGTGTAGCGCGACAGGTAGGCGAGCACGGCCTCCGGCCCGGCGAACGGCGGCTTGGCGTAGACGACCCAATTCTTGCGGCGGGCGGGCGTCAGATAGCGCAGGAACGCACGCCGGTCGGCGAGGCCGACATGCTCGCCGAAGAACTGCAGGCGGCCGGCGGCATGCAGCTCGACCAGGCGTGTCAGGAATAGCCGCCGGAACAGCTTCGACAGGACCCGGACCGGCAGCAGGAAGGCGGGCCGCGACGAGATCCAGCGCTGGCCATCGAGCGACAAGCCGCCGCCGGGCACGATCATGTGGATGTGGGGGTGATGAGTCAGCGCCGACCCCCAGGTGTGGAGCACGGCCGTGATGCCGATGCGGGCGCCGAGATGCTTCGGGTCGGCGGCTATGGTGAGCATGGTCTCCGATGCCGCCTTGAACAGCAGGTCGTAGACGGGCGCCTTGTTGTGGAAGGCGATGGCGGCGATCTCGGCCGGCAGGGTGAAGACGACGTGGAAGTAGCCGACCGGGAGCAGGTCGGCCTCACGTGCCGCCAGCCAGGTGCGCGCCGCCGCTCCCTGGCACTTGGGGCAGTGCCGGTTCCTGCAGCTGTTGTAGGCGATGCGGGTGTGGCCGCAGTCCCGGCAGCCCTCGACATGGCCGCCCAGCGCGGCCGTGCGACAGGTCTCGATCGCCGACATGACCCGAAGCTTGTCGAGGCCGACATGCCCGGCGTGCGCCGCCCGCCAGGCCGGCCCATGACGACGGAAGACGTCGGCGACCTCGAGCGCGGATTGCGCCACCGGATCAGCCGGGGCTTTGCCCTTCCATCAGCAGCTTCAGGGCCTCGATCGGGCTCGTCACCGCGCGGATCGTCTTGGTGGCGACACGAGCATAGAGCGCGGTGGTGTCGAGCTTGGCGTGTCCGAGCAGCACCTGGATCACGCGGATGTCGACGTCCTGCTCCAGCAGGTGCGTCGCGAAGCTGTGGCGCAGGGTGTGTGGGCTGACGCGCTTGCGGATACCGGCGGTCTCCGCCGCCTCGTGGACGGCGCGGTTGAGCTGCCGGGTCGAGATCGGCTCGAGAGCGTTGCGGCCCGGGAAGAGCCAGCCGTGGGGCAGCATGACGCCGCGGCGCTTGCCTTCACGCCACCATAGCCGGAGCAGCTCCAGGAGCTGCGGCGACAGCATCGCGTTGCGATCCCGGCGTCCCTTGCCCTGCTCGACGCGGATCAGCATGCGGGTCGAGTCGATGTCGTCGACCTTCAGCGCCGCCACCTCGGATACGCGCAGCCCCGCGCCGTAAGCGGTGCCGAGCGCCGCCTTGTGCTTGGGTCCCGGCGCCGCCTCGAGCAAACGTCTGACCTCCTCGACGCTCAGCACGTCAGGGAGCTTGCGGGGGTGGCGCATCAGGACGAAGCGCCGCGACAGGTCGGGCCGGTCGAGCGTCACGGTGAAAAGGAAGCGCAGCGCCGACACCGAGCAGTTGACGGTCGGCGGCTGCACGCCGCTCTCCGACTGGTGGACCTGGAAACGGCGGATGTCCTCGGCCGTCGCCGTGTTGGGGGCACGACCGAGGAAGGCCGCGAAGCCGCTCACGACTCGGAGATAGTCGCGCTGCGTCTCCTCGCGCAGGCCGCGCATGGCCATGTCTTCGAGCATACGCCGGCGCAGCGGGCTGACGGGGCGCAGGATGGGTTGGTTGGACATAGGATCGTCCTCGAGCTGAAGGTTGACCCTTCATGCTCGGAGCCCGACCCGGCTCCTCTCAACCTCCGCTAACGACCATGCCTACGCACCGCCTCGACGCGCGGACTCCCGCGAAGCGGGTTCGTGC
>CAXTVZ010000406.1:0-2564 GCA_964247685.1 uncultured Acetobacteraceae bacterium | reverse complement strand
CCCCGCCAGGAGGGAAGGCCCTCCTGGACCTGCCTGATGTAAAGGGGTCCAGGGGCTAGCTCCTGGCGGGGTCCAGGGGCAGAGCCCCTGGCCTTCTTATGCCCCTGCCTGCAAGGTCCAGAGCTCCGCGAGCTCCTGCACGGTACCCGGCTTCGTGATCGACCTCCACGCCGCGACCGCGCCCGCCTTGTCGCCGGCCGCCAGCAGCACCTGCCCGTAATGCAGCGCCGTATCGTCCGGATACGGCAGGCCACCCTTCGCCAACCCCTCCTTCATCAGCCCCACGCCCGCCTGCGGATTGCCCGCATCGGCGTATTGCTCGCCCACACCCACGAGACCCACACCGGTGGGCGCCGCACGCGCCGCCGTGACGGCGGCAGGCAGGGCCGCCTTCTGTTGCGCCGCCTGCGCGTCGGCGAAGGCCTTGAGCTTGGCCTCGCGCGCCGCCGCCGCATCCTTGCCGAACGCGCCTGCGGCGTAAGCCTTCGCGATGACCCGCTGCGCCTCGACCGGATGACCCTGCTGGATCGAGAGCTCCGCCATCTCGGTGAAGTCGGCGGTCGAGCTGAGCAGGCCCACCTGCAGCCGGATGCGGTCGATGTCGAGCCGGAGGCGGTCCGGCGTATTCGGGTCCGTCAGCAGCCCGTGCACGAGCTGCGCCCAGTAGTCCGGCTTCGGGTAGTATCTGACCAGCTGCACCATCGTCTTGTTGAAGCCCGACTTGTCGCCGCCCTGCTCCTGCACGGCGGCGAGCAGCTGGAGCTGGTTCTCGGTTGGCCTCTCGCGCGCGCGCTCTTCCTGCGCGATCTGCTGGCTCTGGGCGGCGGCCGCGTTCCGCCAGTCGCGCTGCAGGTAATAACACTGGATCAGGATCGTCTGCATCGCCGGGTCGCGGCCGCCCGCGGCGAAGTAATGCTGCAGGGCGGCGATCGCCCGCGGGTAGTCACGCGCACCATAGGCGGTGGCGATCTCGGCCTCGCGGAGCTTCAGCTTCTCGGGCGCGGGCGTGTGCGAGTTGGCGATCAGCGCGTCATCGGCCGCGATCGCGCCCGCCACGTCGCCCGAGCCCTGGGCGATCGCCGCCTTCATCTGCGCGATCACGTAACTCTCGTCGGGCGTCAGGCCGCCCACGCCCTCGGCCACGGCGACGTCGTGCTGGGCCTCGGCAAAGCGGCGCGCGCGGAGCGCCGCCGACGCCTTCTGCAGCGGCTTGCCCACAGCCGGGCGCAGCGCCTCCTGCGCATGCGCCGGCAAGGCCGAGGAGGCACCCATGAGCGAGGCGGAGAGAAGGATGCGGCGAAGCAGCCGGGTCGTCATGTCTTAGTCCTGTCCCACGAACTGCTCGTTGCCCACGATGCCCAGCTTGTCCATCCCCAGGCGCTGCGCGTCGGCGAGCACGTGGGCCACGTATTTGTAGGAGGTCAGCCGGTCGGGCTGGATGTGCACCTCCGGCTGGTCCGGCAGGGCGGCCGCGTTCACCAGGTGCGAGACCAGCGAATCCTCGTCCGGGATCGCCTCGCCGTTCCAGGTGATGGAGCCGTCGAAATCGATCGCGATCGTGACCACCGGCGGGGGCTGCGGCGGCGGCGGCGGGTTGCCCTGCGGCAGGTCGAGCCGCACCGCGTGGGTCTGGATCGGGATGGTGATGATCAGCATGATCAGCAGCACCAGCATCACGTCGATCAGCGGCGTGGTGTTGATGTCGACCACGACTTCCGGCTCGTCGCTCGAGCCGCTCGACCCGACATTCATGGCCATGGCTGGCGTGTCCTTGATTGGTGCGGGACATGGCGCCGGCGGGAGCGATTGGCTCCCGCACGGCGATCATGCCGGCAGTTTCAGTCCCGAGCGGAGGTTCCGCTCAGCCTCCGCGAGGCGGCGGCTGGGTGATGAAGTTAACCTTCGAGATCCCGGCCTGCTGGCAGGCGAAGATCACGCGGCCCACCGGCTCGTAGCGGCTGTCGCCGTCGCCGCGGATCTGGATCTGCGGCTGCGGGATCATCACCGCGACCTTCTCCAGGCGGCCCAGCAGCTGAGCCGGAGTGATCGGCGTGGTCTCCCAGAAGATCTGCCCGCCTTTGTCCACCGCGATGGTGACGTTGTTGGGCTTGGTCTGGGACGGCTGGTTGAAGTCGGCCGGCAGCTTGACCTTCACCGTGTGCGTGACGACCGGGATGGTGATCAGGAAGATGATCAGCAGCACCAGCATGACGTCCACGAGCGGCGTGGTGTTGATCGTCGAGACGACCTCGTCCTCGTCGCCGCCCTCCGAGCCGACATTCATCGCCATGTCAGGCGACCCGCGTCAGGCCGGAGGTGGTCGTGGTCGGAGCGGACGGGGCGGCCACCGACGGCGAGCTCACCCGGACGCCGCCGAGCAGCACGGAGTGCAGGTCGGACGAGAAGTTCCGAACCTTCTCGATCGCCATCTTGTTGCGACGGACGAGGAAGTTGTAGCCGAGCACGGCGGGGACGGCGGTGGCCAGACCGATCGCGGTCATGATCAGCGCCTCGCCGACGGGACCCGCGACCTTGTCGATCGAGGCCTGGCCGGCGATGCCGAT
>CAXTVZ010000405.1:0-2608 GCA_964247685.1 uncultured Acetobacteraceae bacterium | reverse complement strand
TCACCCCAGAGACCGCACGAACTCACGAAGATCCCGCGCATAAGCCTCCGGCGCCTCCCAGGCCGGAAAGTGCCCGCCCCGTTCCGGCGTCGTGTAGCGCTGCACGTTGTAGGAGCGTTCGGCCCACTCGCGCGGCGCGTGCACCAGGTCGTGCGGCCACATGCAGATCGCGGTGGGCACCGACACGCGATCGTCCGGCCGGGCGGCGGGGCGGAAATGCGCACTGTCGTAGTACAGGCGCATCGACGAGCCGATCGTTTCGGTGGCCCAGTAGATCATGAGGTTGTCGAGCAGCATCTCGGCCGGGAACGTGTCGAGCAGATCGGGACCGTGGTCGCTCCAGGCGTGGAACTTCTCGACGATCCAGCTGGCGAGCCCGACCGGCGAGTCGTTCAGCGCGTAGGCGAGGGTCTGCGGCCTGGTGTAGTGGACGTGCTCGTAGGCGCCTTCCTCCGCCTCCCACTTTGCCGCGCGCGCACGGTAGGCGGTCTCGGCCGCGGTCAACGGTGGCGATTGCGCCGTCAAGGCGGGGTCAGCCACCGCCGACACGTGGATTCCCTTGACGTGGTCGGGATGTTTGAGCGCCAGGTGCCGCGCGACGCCGGCGCCGATGTCGGTGCCCGAGACGACGTAGCTTTGATAGCCGAGATGCTCGGTCATGAGCGGATGGAACAGCGCCTCGGGCCAGACCTGGTCGGGGCGCGTGGGCTTGTCGGAGAAGCCGAAGCCTGGGAGTGCCGGCATCACGACGTCGAACGCGTCGTCGGGCGAGCCGCCGAAGGCCGCGGGATCGGCCAGCATCGGCGCGAGCCTGCGGTATTCGACGAAGCTCGACGGCCAGCCGTTCAGGAGCAGCAGCGGGGTCGGGCGGGGTCCGCGTCCCTTCAGGATGACGTAGTGCACGCCGAAGCCGTCGATCGTCGCACGGTATTGCGGCCAGGCGTTGAGGCGCCGCGCGGCGGCGTCGAGATCGTAGGCATCGCGCCAGTGCAGGGCGAGCGACTGGAGGAACGATCGGTCGGTTCCGTAGCTCCAGTCGGCGGTGACCGCGTCGCTCCACCGGGCGCGCGACAGGCGTTGCCGCAGGTCGTCCCGGAGCGACGCAGGGAAGGCGATCTGGAAGGGGTGATCGGACATGGTGCGGCTCTCTCCTTGGGTCCGTGCACCGACCGACATCGCGGCGATCGTCGACGCCGAGGCGAGAATGACGTGGCGGCGGGTCTGGCGTGCAGGCTGCGTTACCATGTAACTGGAGTGACCGGTAACGGTTAGATTTGCAAGGACGCATTGGATGCCTGAGCACAGGGCCGGAACGCCGGCGGCCTACCGGACGCTCGAATCGTTCCTGTGGCACGATCTCGACGGCGGCCCGGACGCGTGGAGCGCCTGGCTGGCGCATCGCGGGATCGCGGCGGATGCCGCGGCGTCGTTCGAGGCTGCGCGGGATCTCCACGCGGCGCTCCGCACGCTCGAGATGGTGAATGCGGCGCTATCGGCTGAGGCGGGGGACGCGGCGGCGGCGCGCGAGGCGCTGAACCGGCTGGTGGCAGCGTTCGGCCTGCGCCCGGACGTGGACGCGGATGGCGGCGTCGGACTGGTCGCGGCGGACGCCGCCGACCCGGCGGCGGCGCTGCTGGGGGAGGCGCTCGCCGCGATGCAGGCCGGCGTCTGGCGACGCTTCAAGTTGTGCCGCGAGCCCAGCTGCCGGGCCTCGTATTTCGACGCCTCGAAGGCGGCGGCGAAACTGTGGTGCGAGATGACCACCTGCGGCAGCCGCAACAAAATGCGTCGGTATCGCGCGCGGGGTTGAGCACCCGGGAGGGCGACGGAGGCAGGACGCGCGGCCCATTGAACCGCGCCACGAGGCCGGCGCCTTTCCGATCCGGCGGTGTTTGGCAGGAGCGGTCGCCGCGTGCCGGATGATGGTTCGTGGGCAACTTGAAATTCGTTGGACCATTCAAGTTGGGGAGGCCGCGAGAGATGGAGGGACGGCCTGGCGCTGATTGCGGGGGCGAACATCATGCTTGGCGCGCCTCGTTGCGAGGTCGGGATCATAGCGATGTCCGCATGAGCGTGCCCGGCGAGGAACGGGCCGGGCCGGGAAGATGTGACAGGGGCTGAGGGTCGGTGGAGTGCGGTGGCAGGAGTCGCGCCGAGGTTCGGTTTGCGCGCTCAGAGCAGACATCCATCTGGACTGGCCGGCTTCCTCAAAGCGGACCTGATGCACCGAGGCCGGCGTTCCGGCTGGAAGTCGAGCAAGGCCTGGCGCGAGATTACGCACTCAGTCGGTCACTGTGTTGGACGGACTGCGGCAGTTCGCGATGCTTCCATAGAAGCTGGATCTGCTCGAGCGATCGGCCCTTGGTTTCCGGCACCGCGAAGAAAATCCAGATCCAGCCAACCAGACAGAACGAGCCGAACAGCCAGAATGTGAGTGAATTGCCAAGCGCACCAATCAACGAGAGGAAGATTTGGCTGACGACGAACGCGGAAGCCCAGTTGAAGGCGGTTGCGACTGCGACCGCCCGACCTCGAATATGGCCGGGGAAGATTTCGTTGATGACGGTCCAGACCACAGGTCCCATCGAGAAGGCGAAGCAGCCGATGA
>CAXTVZ010000404.1:0-2613 GCA_964247685.1 uncultured Acetobacteraceae bacterium | reverse complement strand
CGGTGTCACGACGTGGGGAAAGCCTCCGCCGGGCGCGCGCGCTGGCTGCGGCGCATGGGGGATGCTGCGGGGTGGGGCGAAGCGCTCGGCGCTCGGACGGACGGGTGCTGCCGCATGCGGGATTTCCGCGGGTCCGTGCGGCGGGCCGGCGATCACGGCGGCACCCGTCGGTCGCTGCTCGGGGTGTGCGGGCAACGGTCCGGCCAGGCCGGGGCGCGACGCGGCGATGTGGTTGCCGATCGCGTGCGCCGCGAGGCCGGCACCGACCGCGCCGGCGGCGGCACCTGCCACCAGGCCGGGATGAGCGCCGATCCCGCCGCCATGCTCCGCCTCGGGTGGCGCACCCGGACGGCCAGCCTCCACCGCGTCGTGCGACCGCAGCGCCGGCAGGCCAGCGCCTGCCACCGCGCCGCCGCGGACACCGGCGGGCGGCACGGGCGCTGCGTGCGGGTTCGCACCGGCAGCGTGGCCGAACGCGACCCGTCCGCCCTCGCCCGGGTGGAAATTCGCGGCGCTGAGCGCGGGACCCTGCGCCGCGTGGCCGCCCGTGAACCCGCCCGCCGGCGCGCCCACCACGTGATGCCCGATCACGGGCGACCCGCCGAGCGCTTCCTTGGGGAAGGCGCCGCCGCTGGCCCGCGCGTTCTCGCCGCGCTGCATCGCGGCGGCAGACATGGCGGTGGCGCCGCGCGCGTTGGCGAACTGCCCGAAGCTGCGGCCGGCATAGGCGCGGCCAGGATCGATGGTGCGGACGTCGCGCACGTTCACCGCGTTCACCCGGTCGAAGTAGCGGCGCCCACCCCCATAGGGCGGGACATAGGCCTCGCCGGGTCCGAGCGGCAGCCAGCCGACCGCCGGTCCGCGATGGCCGCCGAACAGCGCGCCCGCGAAGGCGCCCACCGCGACGCCGGCCCCGAAATCGCCCCAGGAGACCAGCGCGGGCGCGTAGACTGGCTCGGGGACGCCGTCATATTCGGGACCATCGTAGCCGGTGGCGTAGGACGGGTCGCCCGGGACCCAGCCCCAGCGATCGTCGAGATAGGCCCAGCGACCGTAATGGAACGGCGCGAACCCCCAGGGCGCGTTGTCGATCCAGGTCCAGCCCCAGGGCGACACATAGGCCCAGTGGCCCTCGCGATAGGGCACCCAGCCGGTGTCGACGGGCGGATACCAGACCTGGCCGACCTGCGGCACGGCGTGCCAGGTGCCGGTGGTGGCGAGCGCCTGGCAACCGGTCATGCCCTGGACCAGCGGCGGTAGCGTGTTGCCGTGCAGGCGGGCGATGTCGGCGAGCGAGGCGTGCAGGAAATCGTCGGGCGGCCCGGCGGCGGCGACGTTGCCGGCGAGCTGGTCGGTGCCGGTGACGGTGGCGGCCTGCCCGGCCGGCACGGCGAGCGCGAGCGTGCCCGAGGTGAGGCGCGCGGTGCCCGCGATCGCGGTGACGACGGTGGGGGTCTGCTCGTCGCCGGCGGTGATCTCGAACTGGCCGGGGCCGTCGAAGGTGACGGTGCCGCGCGGCGTTGCGACCGCGGTGACCGCGCCGGTCGGCTGCTGGCCGAGTGCCACGAAGATCCGGCCCTGCGGCTCGCTGGTCTGGAAATGCGTGTCGTCGAGGGCGGCGATGTCGAGCTCGCTCGCGCTGTCCAGCGCCACGATGCTGTTGGCCACCTCCAGCTCGGCATGGCCGCCGGTCTGGGCGAACACCGCGTCGCCGGTGGTCACCGGCGTGTTGACCACCGCATCCTGCCAGCCATTGGTGCCGGCGGCGTGAAACGAGACGCTGCCGCCGCTGGCGGCCAGGCGGCCGACGCGCGCCGGCGGTGCGACCTCGCTTTGCGCGCGGGCAAAGTCGCCGCACAGGAGTGACATCGACAGGCTGGTGGCGGCCAGGAGTGCCCCACTGCGACGCACACGCCTCAACGACATGGTCTCCCCTTTTCCGTCAGCGACTCGGACGCGATCCTCATGTCACGATGGAAGCCGCGTGCTTGCCGATGTGCAATGGCTCGATGTGGAACGGCAAGATGGCGAAAGCGAGGCGATTCCGATCGGTTACTCGCGCCCGCCGAGCTTGCGCGACAGCGCCGCGAGACGCGCGACCGTGTTCATGTTGCGCGCCGTGCCCGCCCGCTCGGCCGGCAGACGCAGCCGGCTGGCACCTGCACCTCCGGGATAGAACACGAACAGCTCGCGATGTCCCGCGCGCACCTCCTCGCCCGCGTGTCCTGAGGCGCCGGCGAGCGGATCGTCCGGGAGTGCTGCGTCGACGAACAACGCCATCACGCGCGCGGGGTCGGCCGCGGGGAACGGGTTGCGGGCCAGCACGGCCTCGAGTTCGGCGGCCGGGCGGACGATCACGCCGACGACGCGGCCGGTATGCGCCTGCAGCCGCTCGGCGAGCGCACCCCGGATCTCCGCCTCGCCGCGCGCGTCGCGGAACACGACGTTGCCGCTGGCCCCCACGGTGCGGACGGCGTGCAAGCCCGCCGCTTCGCAGAGTGCTGCCAGCGCCGACATGGTGAGCGTGCCCGTGCCCCCGACATTGACGGCGCGCAGCAATGCCACGAACACATCCACCCGCTGTTCTCCGTTCGCGCGGTCCGGCAGAATCAT
>CAXTVZ010000403.1:0-2626 GCA_964247685.1 uncultured Acetobacteraceae bacterium | reverse complement strand
GGCGCCGCGCGTCGATCGCCGCGATCGCAACGGTCCTGCTGGCGGCGGGCACGATCGCCGTGGCCGTGGCGTTGCACCACGCACCGCGGCCACGATTGTCGATCGTGGTCATGCCGTTCCGCGACCTCAGCGATCATCCGGGCAGCCAGTATCTCGCCGATGCGATCAGCGACGACCTGACCACCGATCTCGCGCACCTGCCCGGCAGCCGGGTGATCGCGCGCGAAACGGCCGATGCGTATGCCGGGCACCCGGTCTCGGCCAAGACGATCGGGCGCACGCTCGGGGTGCGCTACCTGCTCGAGGGCAGTCTGCGTTCCGAGGACTCCACCCTGCACATCAACGCGCAGCTGATCGACACGCTCGGCGGCGGCCATCTGTGGTCGGAGCGTTTCGACATCCCGCGCGCCGGTCTTGCCGACACGCGCGCCCGCATCGTGGGGCGGATCGCGGGGGCGCTCGACCTCGCGTTCGACCGCGTGGAAGCGGCGCGTGCCGAGCGCGAGCGGGCGCGCGATCCCGACGTCGTCGATCTCCTCTACAGGGCGCGCTCCACGCTCGATCACGACGACACCTTGTCGGGCTTCGAGGCGGCGCAGGCGCTGCTCAGGCGCGCGGTGACCCTCCAGCCGGACTCCGCCGAGGCGCAGGCGACACTCGGCCGGGCGCTCCTGCTCAAGATCCGCAGGACCGACGATCCCGACTCGCAGGACGACCACGTCGCGGCGCGTGCAGCGATCATGCGCGCGGTGGCGCTCGCGCCCGACGCGCCGGATGTCGATGCCTCGCTGGCCGCACTCCAGCTGTCCGACAACCGTTTCGCCGAAGCGGTCGGCAGCGCCGGCGTGGCACTGGCGGCCGATCCCAGCAACATCGATGCGCAGGACGTGCTTGCGACCAGCGCCGCGGCGCAGGGCCGGATCGACCAGGCCGCCGACGCGCTCGAGGAGATCATGCGGCTGAACCCGGAGGGAGGCGGGAGCCGCATCCGCGCTCTGCGCCTGGGCATGTTCCGTCTGCTGCAAGGACGCGCGAGCCCGGCGCAGGACTGGCTGCAACGCGCCATCGCCGGAGAACCCGATCCGCAGCCCGGCGCGTCGGACTGGGGCGTGCCAGAGGAGGCGCGTCTGTTGCTGATGGCGGCTTGCGTCATGCAGGGCCGCCTCGCGGAGGCGCGCGCCATGTATGCGACCTACGCCGAGGTCTGGCCGCATCGCACGACGTGGCGCATCGCCGCTCTTTCGGCGCGCTCGATGGCGTCCCTGCCGGGGTTTAAGGCGATGACGAACGCGCTCCAGCAAGCGGGAATGCCGCAATATGCGGACGAGCATGTGGATGACGGCGTCGCGTCCGGGACCGCGATGCTCCCGGACAAGGATTTCGTGCCCACACCTCGCAACTTGACCGGCGCGCGCACGGTGGATACGTTCGCCTTTGAAACGATGAGGCAGGCGCACGAGCTTGGCCTGATCCTCGATATCGGCCCCGGCGCTGCGGTGATCCCGGGCTCCGTCTGGGAGCGCCGGGATGGCGGCGATGAGGACGATGTGCGGTTCGTCGAAAAGGCGCTGCGCGACAGGCCTTCCGTCAGCTTTGACACGACCATAGCGGTCGTCGGCGACGGCACCTACGGTTCGGATTCCTACAATGCGGCACTGCGACTGGTGCTGGCAGGATATCGCCACGTCGTCTGGTATCGTGGTGGCGAGGAAGCGCGGGCCGCGGCGGCGCTTCCGGCGTCCGATCTGCGACAATGATCTGTTCGTGAAGGAGAGCCGCATGTCAGACAACGAGGCAGACGCGACGGCGTCACCAGAGCCGACCGCCGGTTCGACGCCGATCGCAGCTTCGACGATCAGGGTCACGTTCGAATTCGCGCAGGGCTACCAGCTGGTCCGAGGCGACAAGATCGTGAACTTCCCGTCCTACGTCTTGCAGAACACGCCGATCGTGATCGATCCACTGCCGACGGGGCTCGACCATGCAGCACTGCAGGCGGCGATCAATCGTCGCGCCTCGGACCTGGCGGTCGTGGCACAGGCGCTCGGTCTCGCCTCATCGCTTCTCCAGGACGCGATCTCGACGCTCGCCGGCGCGTCCTAGGACCTGGCCGCCGTCGCGGAGGCTTTCGCGCCCTACCGAGACGGCTGAGGTCAGTTGTCCGCCGATCGACGCGCGTCTTCGAGTGCGCGCATCGTGCGGGCCACGTCCCGACCCTCGGCCACCGCGTCGAGCCCGGCGATCGTCCCGAGACGGTCGCCTTCGCTGCGGTGCTGGATCATCTTCCAGGCCCCTTCCATGCGGCGGACCGGCAAACGCAGGCCCACGATCGCGCGCGTCAGGCCGCGGATGAACTCCGCCGGCGCGTCCGACACCTCCCAGGGATGCTCGCGGGCCGCCTCGCGCTCGCGCGTGAGATCGTCGAGATGCGCGAGCAGCCAGGTCTCGTCATCCACGACCTCGAGCGTGCCGTGGGCGTGGACGGCGATGTAGTTCCAGGTGGGCACGACCTTGCCGTGTTCCCGCTTGGTCGCATACCAGGAGGGCGAGACGTAGGATTGCGGCCCCTGGAAGATCGCGACCGTCGGGCCGCCGGCGCGCTCCCAGTGAGGGTTGGGCCGCGCGA
>CAXTVZ010000402.1:0-2627 GCA_964247685.1 uncultured Acetobacteraceae bacterium | reverse complement strand
CGTTCCTCGACCCGGGCCTGGAACCCGGCACGCATCCCGAGGGTTGATGCTCGCTGCTCAGTGAACGGAGAGACGACGATGGCATCGAGATTGACGGAAGGCTCGCCCACGCCGCGAGGCGCCACCTGGACGGGCCGGGGCGTCAATTTCGCGCTCTTCTCTGCGAACGCAACGAAAGTGGAGCTCTGCCTGTTCGACGACCATGGCGAGCAGGAGATCGAGCGGATCGCTCTCCCTGAATATACGAACGAGATCTGGCACGGCTTCCTGCCCGACGCCCGGCCGGGCACGATCTACGGCTACCGCGTGCATGGGCCATACGAGCCGGAAAACGGTCACCGCTTCAATCCGAACAAGCTGCTGCTCGACCCGTACGCCAAGAGCGTGCTGGGCCAGATCACGCACGGGCCCGAGCTGTTCGGTTATCAGATGGAAACCGGCGACGACACCACGTTCGACGAGCGCGACTCCGCGTCGATGATGGTCAAGGGCCGCGTGATTGATCCCGCCTTTACCTGGGGCGAGGACCGGGCGCCGCGCACGCCGTGGGACCGCACGATCGTCTACGAGACGCATGTTCGTGGCTTCACCAAGCAGCACCCAGGCGTGCCGGAGCATCTTCGCGGCACGTTCCGCGGTCTCACCGATCCGGCCGTTCTGCGCCACATCCGCAGCCTCGGCGTCACTGCGGTCGAGCTCCTGCCCATTCACTTCTTCCTCGACGACAGCAACCTGATCGAGAAGGGGATGCGGAACTATTGGGGCTACAACAGCCTCGGCTTCTTCACGCCCGCACGCCGCTACGCCAGCGTTCCGGATTTTGCCTTCTCCGAGTTCAAGGAGATGGTGACGCGGATGCACGAGGCCAGCCTCGAGGTGATCCTGGACGTCGTCTACAACCACACCGCTGAAGGCAACGAGCTCGGCCCGACCCTCTCCTTCAAGGGGATCGACAACGCCTCGTACTACCGTCTCCTGCCTGACCAGAAGCGCTACTACATCAACGACACCGGCACGGGGAACACGGTGAACCTGTCGCATCCGCGCGTGATCCAATGCGTGACCGACAGCCTGCGTTACTGGGTGGAGGACATGCATGTCGACGGCTTCCGCTTCGATCTCGGCACGATCCTCGCGCGCGAGCCGCACGGTTTCGACCAGCAGAGCGGCTTCCTGCGCGCCGTCGGGCAGGATCCGGTGCTCGGGGAAGTGAAGCTGATCGCCGAGCCCTGGGACTGCGGACCTGGCGGCTACCAGGTCGGCGGTTTCGCGCCGGGCTGGGCCGAGTGGAACGACCGCTTCCGCGATACCACGCGCGCCTATTGGAAGGGCGACGAGGGCAAGCTTGCCGCCATGGCGAACTGCCTGACGGGCTCTGCCGATCTGTTCAACCATCGCGGCCGCCAGCCCTGGGCGAGCGTCAATTTCGTCACCGCGCATGACGGTTTCACGCTGAACGATGTCTGGGCCTACAACGAGAAGCACAACGACGCGAATGGCGAGAACAACCGCGACGGCAGCGACAACAACCATTCCTGGAACTGCGGCGCGGAAGGACCGACCGAGGACCCGGAGGTCAATGCCATCCGCGAACGCCAGATCCGCAACACGCTCGCGACCCTTCTTCTGTCGCGCGGCACGCCGATGATGCTCGCCGGCGACGAGTTCGGTCGCACGCAGGACGGCAACAACAACGCCTATTGCCAGGACAGCGAGATCAGCTGGCTCGACTGGGACATCAAGGACAAGGGCAACAGCCTCATCCGCTTCGTGTCGCGGCTGACGGCGCTGCGTCGGCGCCTGCCGATCCTGCATCGCAGCCGCTGGCTCACGGCGGAGTACAACGACGAACTCGGCGTGAAGGACGCCACCTGGCTCACGCCGGACGGTTCCGAGATGGCGCCGGAGAACTGGTCGGACGGCAACGCGAAGTCGTTCGGCCTGGTGCTCGACGGTCGTGCGCAGCCGACCGGCATCCGCCGCCGCGGTCAGGACGCGACGCTGTATCTCATCATGAACAGCCATTACGACGTGGTGGGGTACACCTTGCCGGAAGTGGTCGGCGGCAAAGGCTGGCGCTGCCTGATTGACACCAATCTGCCGGATCATGAGAAGGAGCCGCAATTCGGCTTTGGTGACGTCTATGAGGTGACGGGTCGTTCGTTGCTTCTGTTCGAGCTTGAGCTCGATCAGAGCTACGGCACGGCGCGCACGGAGAGCGCACGACGAGCAGCGGCAGCGAAGGTATAGGAAGAAGCAGGGCTCTGCCCTGCACCCGCCAGGAGCAAGGGCCCCTGGACCCCCAAACATTCGGAGGTCCAGGATCGCCACGATCCTGGTGGGGCTTGGGGCAAAGCCCCAACCTTCTTTTACTGGGTCTGCTTCGACAATGCCCGCCCAACCACGTCCTGCCATCCCGCGATTAGCGTCTCGCGCAGCTTGGCGTCCATTCTCGGCCTGAATGTCGCCCCGCACGTCCACGCCGCCGAAACGCCCGCGAGATCTTCCCAGATGCCGCTGGCCAGGCCTGCAAGAAACGCGGCTCCACGTGCGGTCGATTCGAGTTCCGTCGGCCGTTCCACCGGCACCTGCAGCATGTCCGCCAGGAACTGGCAGAACCAGTCATT
>CAXTVZ010000401.1:0-2636 GCA_964247685.1 uncultured Acetobacteraceae bacterium | reverse complement strand
GCGCCCACATACATCGAGCCGCTTTCCACCTCCTGGTTGAACGCGTCTCGCGTCAAAGGCCCCCAGCCGCGCTCGCCGCCGATCCGATCATGCACCGCCTTCCACGCCGGCCAGTACTCCTCGCGCGCAGCTTCGTCCGTCGCTGCCACGTGGCCGGGTGAGTGCACGCCGATGGCCCGCTTGGGATGCTTGTACTGGGCTGAAGCGCGCGCGTAGAGATCGGCATAGGGCGCAAACCGGCCGGGCGCGCCGCCGATGATCGCGAGCATCAACGGCAGGTCGTGACGTGCCGCGCGAATCACGGATTCGGGGCTGCCGCCGACGCCGACCCAGACGGGGAATGGCGCGCCCTCGATCGACGGGTAGACGCGCTGGTTGACGAGCGGCGTGCGCGTCTGTCCCTGCCAGCTCACGGCCTCCTCACGGACGAGATGCACGAGCAGGTCGAGCTTCTCCTCGAACAGCACCTCGTACTGCCGCAGATCGAAGCCGAACAGCGGGAAGGATTCGGTGAACGAGCCGCGTCCGACGATCACCTCGGCGCGTCCGCTCGAGAGCGCGTTCAGCGTGGACATGCGCTGGAACAGGCGGATCGGGTCGTCGGAGCTCAGCACCGTGACCGCGGTGCCGAGCCGGATGCGGCTCGTCCGCGCAGCGATTGCGGCCAGCACGATCTCGGGGGCGGAGAGCGCGTAGTCGTCGCGGTGGTGCTCGCCCAGGCCCAGGAAATCGACGCCGACCTGGTCTGCGAGCGAGCCCTCCGCGACCACATCGCGGAGCACCTGCGCGTGCGACACATCCGCGCCCGACAGGTCGCCGAAGCTGTGAAGGCCGAACTCGAGCGCCATCAGCGTGACGCCGTGACGGTGGACGACATCAGACCGAGCAGCTTCAGTCCCTGCTGTAGCTGAAAGTCGGTGGCAGGGCGTCCGACGTCGAACTCGGGCCAGGTCGCCGGCGGCCTCGATGCGATGGCGCCCGTCAACGCGCGCCAGGGGGACAGGCGCGGCGCGTCGGTCGCATCGACCGGCTCGATCGCGTGCGGCAGCGAGGCCTCGATGGAGCGTGTGGCGTCGGGCTCGTCGCGCGCCTCGCGGACGAGGACATCAGGGACGATCCCGAGCGCCTGGATCGAGCGTCCGTCAGGCGTGAAATAGAGCGCGGTCGTGAGCACCAGGGCGCCGTTGCCGTCGAGCGGCAGCATCTCCTGAACCGATCCCTTGCCGAAGGAGCGTGTGCCGAGGATGGCGGCCCGGCGACGATCCTGCAGCGCGCCTGCGACGATCTCGCTGGCCGAGGCGGTGGTCGCATCCGAGAGCACCACGATCGGCGCGCCGTTCGTGATGTCCTGGCCGCGCGCGCCGAACTTGACGCTGTCGGCCGGCGTGCGGCCATGCATCGAGACGATGGTGCCGTCGCGGATGAAGAGGCTCGCGACCGCGACCGCCTGCTCGACCTCGCCGCCCGGATTGCCGCGGAGGTCGAGCACGAGGCCGGAGGGTGCGCCGCCCGCCTGGCGCGCGAGATCTGTCCAGGCGGCACCGACGGCGGCGCCGGCCTCGGAGTCGAAGGTGGTCAGCCTGATATAGGCCTTGCGGCCGAACAGGGCGGATTGCACGACCGGGATGTGAATCACGGCACGGATCAGACGAAGCTCGCGAACCGCGTGGGCTGACGTTTCCATCGTCAGGTGGACCGCGCTCCCCGCCTGACCATGGATCGACGCCACCACCTCGTCGAGCAGCTGGCTGGCCACCGGATGGCCGTCCACGCGCAGGAGGCGATCGCCCGGCTGCAGACCCGCCGCGGCGGCCGGTCCGCCGGCGATGGGGGCCACCACCGTGACGACCCCGTCGCGGTCCTGCAGGTCGAGGCCGATCCCGGTGAGGCGTCCGGAGAGGATCGCCTCGCGCGCCTCGTAATCCTGCTCCGGCAGGTAGGCGCTGTGCGGGTCGAGGCTGGCGAGCATGCCGTCGATCGCGGCGCGGGCGAGTGCGGCGCGCGTGACGGGGTGGACGTAGTTGTCGTGGATGGTCTCGAAAACACGGCCGAACAGGTCGAGCCCCGCCTCCGAGTCGCCACGCGAGTCGCGAGCCAGCGCGGGTGCCTGGAGCAGGGCTGCGAGGGCAGCGCCCGCGAGACCGAGCCGGTGTATGCGCATGCCGTGTCTCCTGTCGCCGTCATGGCCGACAGTGTCGCCGCGAGCGGCTGCTTCCAAGTAAAAGCTTGCTCACGAGCGGCCTCCACTTCGTCGCAAGGAGGTAGAGACCGCTTGACTCACCCAGACCGGGCTCGTAGGTATCCGCCCCTCGGCAGACCCCGCTCTCGCGGTGTCCCGCCGTCATATGGCACACATCTGCGTTGGTGGCGCCGCTTCCGGTCTCTCTTCGGACCAGCAGCTTAGGCCTTCGGCAATGTGACACCCCGCACGGGTGGGCGTCGGCCCACTGAACCGTGCGGTCCGTGCTCATGTGGCGTTCGGGTTCGCATTGGTGGATCTGCCTTGATCGTGGACCGGGTGTGAGGGCGTAAGGGCGTATGCCGACCATCAACCAGCTGATTACGAAGGGCCGTGAGCCTGCTGCCAAGCGCAACAAGGTGCCGGCGCTGCAGGGATGCCCGCAGAAGCGCGGCGT
>CAXTVZ010000400.1:0-2647 GCA_964247685.1 uncultured Acetobacteraceae bacterium | reverse complement strand
CCGCGACAGCGCCGCCTGTGCCGCGGCCAGTCGGGCGATCGGCACCCGGAACGGCGAGCACGACACGTAGTCGAGCCCGAGGCCCTCGCAGAAGGCGATCGAGGCCGGATCGCCGCCATGCTCGCCGCAGATGCCGAGCTTCAGGGCGGGCTTGCGGCCGCGCCCCTTCTGCGCCGCGATCTCCACCAGGGTGCCGACGCCGTCCTGGTCGAGGGTGACGAACGGGTCCTTCGGCCAGATCTCCTTCTCCAGGTAGGCCGGCAGGAAGCTGCCGGCATCGTCGCGCGACAGCCCGAAGGTGGTCTGGGTGAGGTCGTTGGTGCCGAACGAGAAGAAGTCGGCGTGCGGCGCGATCCGGTCCGCGGTCAGGGCGGCGCGCGGCAGTTCGATCATGGTGCCGACCTGGTATTCGATCGCGAGCCCGGCGCTGCCGATCACCTCGCGTGCCACCCGCTCGACCTCGTTGCGGGTGATCTCCAGCTCGCGCGCGGTGCCCACCAGCGGGATCATGACCTCCGGCACCACCGGGCGTCCGGTCTCCTGCGACACCAGCGCCGCCGCCTCGAAGATGGCGCGCGCCTGCATCTCGTAGATCTCCGGGAAGCTGATGCCCAGCCGGCAGCCGCGATGACCGAGCATCGGGTTGCTCTCCGACAGCGCCGCGCGCCGCTGCGCCAGCGCCTCGACCTCCTTGCCCAGCGCGCGCGCCACCTCGGCGAGCTCCGCCTCGCCGTGCGGCAGGAACTCGTGCAGCGGCGGATCGAGCAGCCGTATGGTCACCGGCAGGCCCGCCATGATGCGGAACAGGGCCGCGAAATCGTCGCGCTGGAACGGCAGCAGCGTCGCCAGGGCGCGGCGTCGCGCCGCCTCGTCGTCGGCCATGATCATCTGCCGCATCGCGCCGATGCGCTCGGGGCCGAAGAACATGTGCTCGGTGCGGCACAGCCCGATGCCCTCGGCGCCGAACCTGTGCGCGGTCGCGGCGTCCTCCGGGGTCTCGGCGTTGGCGCGCACCTTCATCCGCCGCGCCGCGTCCGCCCACGACATCAGGGTGGTGAAGTCCTCCGACAGGTTCGGCTCGACGGTGGCGACGCGGCCGGCGAACACCTCGCCGGTGGAGCCGTCCAGGGTGATCCAGTCGCCCGCGCGCAGCTCGTGGCCGCCGGCCGACAGGGTCTGCCTGGCGTAGTCCACCCGTATGCCGCCCGCACCCGCGACGCAGACCCGGCCCATGCCGCGCGCCACCACCGCGGCGTGGCTGGTCATCCCGCCGCGCGTGGTCAGCACGCCGCGGGCCGCGTGCATGCCGTGCACGTCCTCCGGGCTGGTCTCGATGCGCACCAGGATCACGTCCTCGCCGCGTGCGGCGCAGCGCTCCACCTCGTCGGCCGAGAACCGGATCGCGCCGGTCGCCGCCCCCGGCGAGGCGGGCAGGCCGCGCGAGATCACCGTGCGCTCGGCCTTCGGATCCAGCGTCGGATGCAGCAGCTGGTCGAGGGAGGAGGGCGTGATGCGGCCGATCGCCTCCTCGCGGCTGATCAGGCCTTCCTGGGCCATCTCGATGGCGATGCGCAGCGCCGCGGCCACGCTGCGCTTCCCCGTCCGGGTCTGCAGCATGTAGAGCCGGTTCTGCTGCACCGTGAACTCGATGTCCTGCATGTCGCGGTAGTGCCGCTCCAGCGTGTCGCGCACCGCCAGCAGCTCGCGGTAGGCATCCGGCAGCGCGCGCTCCATCGACAGCTCGCCGCCCCTGGCGCTCGCATCCGACATCGGCTGCGGCGTGCGTATGCCGGCGACCACGTCCTCGCCCTGCGCGTTGACCAGGAACTCGCCGTAGAACACGTTCTCGCCGGTCGAGGGATCGCGGGTGAAGCACACCCCGGTCGCGCAGTCCTCGCCCATGTTGCCGAACACCATCGCCTGCACGTTCACCGCGGTGCCCCAGCCGGCCGGGATGTCGTGCAGGCGGCGATAGGTGTTGGCGCGCGGGTTCATCCACGAGCCGAACACCGCGCCGATCGCACCCCAGAGCTGCGCCTGCGGGTCCTGCGGGAACGCCTGGCCGGTCTCGCGCTGCACCAGCTCCTCGTAGGCCTCCACCACCTGCCGCCAGGATCCGGCACTCAGCGCCGTGTCCTCCAGCACCCCGAGCTCGTGCTTGGTGTCCTCGATGATCTCCTCGAAATGATGGTGGCCGACGCCCAGCACCACCGAGCCGTACATCTGGATGAAGCGGCGATAGCTGTCCCAGGCGAAACGTTCGTCGCCGGACGATCTCGCCAGACCCTCGACGGTGTCGTCGTTGAGGCCGAGATTGAGCACCGTATCCATCATCCCCGGCATCGAGACCCGTGCGCCGGATCGCACCGAGAGCAGCAGCGGCCGGTCGCGGTCGCCGAACGCGAGGCCCACCGCGCGCTCGACCTCGCCGAGTGCGGACCCGACCTGTGCCGCGAGTGCCTCGGGATAGTGCCTGTCGCGGCCGTAATAGGCGGTGCAGACCTCGGTGCTGAGGGTGAAGCCGGGCGGCACCGGCAGGCCGATCGCCGCCATCTCGGCGAGGTTGGCGCCCTTGCCGCCGAGCAGGTCGCGCATCCCGACGCCACCCTCGTTGCGGCCGGCACCGAAACTATAGACCCACTGCGTC
>CAXTVZ010000399.1:0-2682 GCA_964247685.1 uncultured Acetobacteraceae bacterium | reverse complement strand
GGCCCGGTGCGAAGCCGCCCTCGTCGCCGACATTGGTGTTGTGGCCGGCGTCCGAAAGCCCCTTTTTCAGCTTTTGGAAGATCTCCGAACCCACCCGGATCGCGTCGGCGACGGACGCGGCCCCCACCGGCTGGATCATGAATTCCTGGATGTCGATCGGGTTGTCCGCGTGTTGGCCGCCATTGATGATGTTCATCATTGGCACGGGCAGCGTGCGGGCGAACACGCCGCCGACATAGCGGTAAAGCGGCGTGCCCTGCTCCTCGGCGGCGGCCTTCGCGGTGGCCAGGCTCACGGCCAGGATTGCGTTGGCTCCGAGGCGCGACTTGTTCGGCGTGCCGTCGAGGTCGATCAGACGCTCGTCGAGCGCCACCTGCTCGGTGGCCTCGAAGCCGCGCAGCGCGTCGGCGATCTCGCCCTCGGCGAAGGCCACCGCCTGCAGCACGCCCTTGCCCCCGAAGCGCCCTTTGTCGCCATCCCGAAGCTCGGACGCCTCGTGCGCGCCCGTGGACGCCCCCGAGGGCACCGCCGCACGCCCCTCGGCGCCGCTCTCGAGGATCACGTCGACCTCGACGGTCGGGTTGCCGCGGCTGTCCAGGATCTCGCGGGCGATGATGTCGGCGATGGCGCTCATGGGCTTGTCCTTCGGCGGGCGTGCGCCCTCTCAAACCACTTCCTCACGCGCGGGGAAAGACCCGCGTCGTGCGACCGCGCGTGCCACCTGTGGCGACCACCGTGCGCACGACGTAGACGGCACCCGCGACGAACAGCACCAGGCCCAGCACGGCCGCCACCGGTGCAAAGCCCGGCCCCACGACCATCAGCGCGTCCTGCCGCCCGGTGCCTGCGATGAGCGCGGCGGTCAGCACGCCCACCAGGCTCTCGCCCACGATCAGGCCCGAGGCGAGCAGCGCGCCGCGATGGGTGGCCGCCTCGCGCGTCGCCGCGTCGCGCCTGCGGAGGATCCGGCCGGCCACGAAGGACAGCACCGCGCCGATCAGCACCGTGACGCCCACGGTCGGCGGCAGGTAGATGCCGATCCCGGTGGCCAGCGCCGGCAGGCGCAGCGTGCGCGTGGTTCGCCGCAGCACGACGTCCGCCACGATGAGCGAAGCCCCGAAAGCGAGGCCGATCGCGATCATCGTCCAGTCGAGCCTGTGCCCGAGGATGCCCTGCGCGAGCGCGGTCATCAGCGTCGCCTGGGGTGCTGCGAGCGCGTGGCCAGGGTCCATCCCCGGGCGCGGCATGGCACCCGTGAAGCCGTAGGCCCGGTAGAGCAGGTCGAGCAGCGGCGGGATCACGGCCGAGCCCACGAACACGCCCACGATCAGCGCCCATTGCTGACGCGCCGGGGTCGCGCCCACGAGCTGACCGGTCTTCAGGTCCTGCAGATTGTCGTTCGAGATGGTGGCGACCGCGAGCACCGCACTGGTGACGAACAGCGCGAGCGGAATCGCGATCGTCTGGCTGCCGGCGGGAAGTGCGAGCAGGCAGAGCGAGCAGAGTGTCACCGCCATGATGCCGATGCCCGAGATCGGGCTCGCCGACGACCCCACGATCCCCGCCATGTAGCCGCAGGCGGCGGCGACCACGAAGCCGAACACGGCCGCGAACAGCGTCGCGAACACCGCGAGTGCGAGGCCAGCCGTGCCGAGGAACGCCACGAAGATCACGAACAGGAGTGCCACCGCGGCGAGCGTCCAGCCGCCGATCGCGCGCCCGTTCATGTCGCGGTCGGTGCGGTCGTCGGTGCCGGCGGCGGCTCCGCGCGCGGCGCCGACCGACAAAGCGAGGCCGCGCGCGATCGCGGGTGCGAGCGTCGCCAGCGTCCAGATCGAGGCGATCGCGATCGTGCCCGCCCCGATCAGCCGGACCTTGTGCGCCCAGATCCCCATCGCGAAGGCGGTGTCGGTCAGCCCCGCCGGTCGCGGCGTGATCGCGGTCAGGATCGGCACGGCGACCCCCCAGGCGGCGAACACGCCGAGCGCGATCGCGATCCCCGCCGCGATCCCCATCAGGTAGCCCGCGCCCACCAGCGCGAAGGAGAAGCCGGTGGCCAGCCGGAACACCGCGTGCCCGGCGGCGAGCGTGGCCGAGGCCCCGTCCGCGAGCAGGCCGAGGCTGCCCGAGCAGAACGCGAACACGGCCGAAATCGCACTCCCGCTCACCAGCGCGCGCACGCCGTCGCTCGCCTCCTCGCCGCCCACCGTGAGCACGGAGGCTGCGGCCACCCCCTCCGGGAAGGCGAGGTCGCTGCCGGTGACCAGCGCGCGTCGGAGCGGGATCGTGAACACCACGCCGAGCACGCCGCCGCCCGCGCAGATCCCGGCGGTCTCGAACCAGGGAAAGCCGTGCCACCAGCCGACCATCACCAGGCCGGGGATGACGAAGATGATCGAGGCGAGCGTGCCGGCGGCCGAGGCCACGGTCTGCACGATGTTGTTCTCGCGGATTGTGCTGCCGCCCAGCGCCCGGAGCAGCGCCATGGAGATCACGGCGGCGGGGATGGAGGAGGCGAAGGTGAGGCCGACGCGGAGGCCGAGATAGACGTTGGCGGCGGTGAACACGACGGTGATCGCGGCGCCGAGGACGAGGCCGCGGAGGGTGAGCTCGCGATCGGAGACGGTGGTGGACATCGGGGCGGGGCGCTCCAGGCAACGTTCGTTTCGTGCCGTTTTCGCG
>CAXTVZ010000398.1:0-2691 GCA_964247685.1 uncultured Acetobacteraceae bacterium | reverse complement strand
CGGGCCGTGCGCGAGCGGTCCGAGGCGCTGGCCGCTTCGTTGACCGCGGAGGATCGCTGCATCCAGTCGATGCCGGATGCCAGCCCCACCAACTGGCATCTCGCGCACACGACCTGGTTCTTCGAGCAGTTCGTGCTGGCGGACCACGACCCCGCCTACCGGGCGCTCGATCCCGATTTCCACTTCCTGTTCAACTCGTACTACGAGTCGCTCGGCGAGCGGCAGCCGCGGCCGTTCCGGGGGCTGGTGACGCGGCCGGGCGGAGCGGAAATCCTCGCCTATCGCCGCCACGTCGATGCGGCCATGACCGCGCTGCTCGACCGGGGCGGTGTGCCCGCCGGCCTGCTCGCGCTCGGCCTCGCGCATGAGGAACAGCACCAGGAGCTGCTGCTGACCGACGCGGTGCACGCGCTGGCGCAGAACCCCCTCGCCTGGGGGCGGCGCTCCATCGCGGTGCTGCCGGGATGGGAGGAGCCGGGGGCGGCGTCGCGCGGCGCGCGGGTCGAGCTCGAGGGCGGCATCGTCAAGATCGGCGCGGACGAGGCGGAGTTCCATTTCGACAACGAGTGTCCGCGCCACGAGGTCCTGCTGCAACCGTGCGCACTTGACTCCGGTCTGGTCACCAACGGCGACTGGCTCTTGTTCATCCGGGACGGCGGCTACCGGCGTTCCGAGCTCTGGATGAGCGACGGCTGGACGCAGGCGCTGGAAGAGAACTGGTCGGCGCCGCTCTACTGGCGCGCGGAGGGTGAGGGCACGTTCGGACAGTACGGGCCCGGCGGCTACGTGCCGCTCGATCCCGCCGCCGCCGTGCGCCATGTCAGCTGGTATGAGGCTGACGCCTTCGCCCGCTGGGCTGGCGCTCGGCTGCCCACCGAGCACGAGCTTGAAGCGGCGGCGTCACGTCTTCCCGACGCCGAGGGTCATGTCTGGCAGTGGACGGGCTCGGCCTATCTTCCCTATCCGGGCTTCCGGCCGCCCGCGGGCGCGATCGGCGAATACAACGGCAAGTTCATGATCAACCAGATGGTGCTGCGCGGCAGCTCGTTCGCGACGGCGCCCGGCCATGCGCGCGCGAGCTACCGGAACTTCTTCCACCCGGGGAAGCGCTGGCAGGTCACGGGCCTGCGCCTGGCGCACGACCTCGTGCAGGTGCCACGATGAGCGGCATGGTGGTGTGCGGCCGGTCGATCGCGGCCGTGCTGCTCTTCCTGCCGGTGGCCGCGGCGGCGCAGTCGGTCCCGGCCGCCCAGGGCCCGGCGACGCCGCTGCCGCCAGCCAGGAACGGCGTCATCACGCCGGGCAGCGGGAGCGGCGTCGACCCCCACATGCCGGTCATGCATCCGAAACTGCCGGGTCGGATGCCGGTGATCCGGCCGCCCGGACGGTCGACCGGCGGCAGGACCGTGATCGACCCACGCTGAGCGGGCCGCCGCGGTTCAGGCCTTCGCCTTCGGCGCCGCGGCCTTCTTCGGGGCTGACCTGGGCTTCTCGTCGGCCTTCGCGACAGCGGGCGCGGCTTCGGGCTCGGGCTCCTCGACTGTCTGCGCGGTCGCGGGCGCGGCTTCAATCTCGGGCCTCCTGCGCGGACGAGCGCCCGCCTTCGCCCGCGGAGTCGCGGTCTTCTCGCCCTGGTCGGCGAACCGATCGGGGAACTCGCCCAGGTTCTCCTGGATGAACGCCTCCTCGACGTTGTCGGGCGCGTTCGGGTCGGCGCCGGGCAGGGTCGCCGGGTTCGGCAGCTGGCCCGTCGGACCCGAGAGCTCCATGTTCACGAGTTCGCGGGCGCGTTCCCAATATTCATCGTGGCGGCCGTGTGGTTCGCCATCGGCCTGCCAGAGATGATAGGCGCGTTTCTCGATGCGGTCCCGAAGGGCGGGGTCGTTGTCGTCGAGCGGGTTCGAGGCCATCTGAGCGTGAGCTCCCTGGTGCTGCTGCCTTCCGCGCGAGAATGCGAAGGGCGCGGGCGTTGCGCAATACAGGTTAAACGCCGCCGGGGTTGAGGAGATTGGAATGGCGACGGACGGATTGAAGGACGCGGTGCTCGGTGGCGGCTGCTTCTGGTGCCTCGAGGCGGTGTACGAACAGCTAAAGGGCGTGACCGCGGTGAAGTCCGGCTACAGCGGCGGCCACGTGCCCGACCCGCGCTACCGCGCGGTGTGCACGGGCACGACCGGACATGCCGAGGTGGTGCGCGTGACCTACGACCCGGCGGTGCTGTCGTACGAGGACCTGCTGCGCGTGTTCTTCACGATCCATGACCCGACGACGCTCAACCGCCAGGGGAACGATGTCGGCACCCAGTACCGCTCGGCGATCTTCGTGGCGGATGCCGACGAGCGGGCGCGTGCAATCGCGGTGCGCGACGAGATCAAGAGCCAGGGGATCTGGGACGGGCCGATCGTGACCGAGATCGTGGATCTCGGGACGTTCTACCCGGCGGAGCAGGAGCACGATCACTACTTCGCGCTGCATCCGGAGTCGGGGTACTGCCAGGTGGTGGTGGCGCCGAAGGTGGCGAAGTTCCGGAAGGGGTTTGCTGAGCGGTTGCGGGCGTAAGAAGGCCAGGGGCTCTGCCCCTGGACCCCGCTGGGGTCTTGACCCCAGACCCCTTTACATGTGGCAGGTCCCTCGACGGCCTTCCCTCCTGGCGGGGTTTAAGGGGCAGAGCCCCTTTGCTTACTGATAAGC
>CAXTVZ010000397.1:0-2736 GCA_964247685.1 uncultured Acetobacteraceae bacterium | reverse complement strand
TGCATGCGGCGGCCTATGGAGAACAACAGCAGCCCGGGACAGGCGGTCTACGAGCCGTTCAGCGGTTCGGGCACGACCTTGATCGCCGCCGAGACGACAGGCCGCGTGTGCCACGCCGTCGAACTCTCGCCCGCCTACGTCGACGTGGCAGTGCTGCGATGGCAGGCCTACACCGGCCAGCAGGCGGTGCTGGAGGGCAGCACGGCCATCTTCGCGGATCTTGCGGCTGAGCGCGCCAGTGAGGCTACAGCGTGACCCAAGGCGTGCTGTTCAAGCCGTCAGAGGAACAGCGCCGTATCGTCAAGGGTATGGCCGGTCTAGGTGTGCCGCACGATGGGATCGCGGTGCTGCTGGAAATTGACCCTAAAACGTTGCGCAAACATTTCACTACGGACCTGGAGCGCGGGTCGGTCGAGGCAACAGCCAAGGTCGCGCAGTCCCTCTTCCAGATGGCGACCACCGGCCAGAGCGTCGCGGCCGCGATTTTTTGGATGAAGGCTCGAGCTGGCTGGCGGGAGAAGCACGAGGTCCAAGTCGCGGCGAGCTCTGACCTCACCCATGTTTCGGACGAGCAGCTCGCCCAGATGCTCGCGTTTTACGAGGAGGCGATGCAGCTGGAACGAAACAGTGAACCTCCACTGATTGATGGTGCTGTCGAGACATCTGGCGCCTGACAGGGGTGTTCAACACCCACCAACGACCGTTGGTCGGTGTTGAACATCCGTGGACCTCGACTCTGGCTTACAACGGATCGGCTGCTTCGACCGGCTCCTAGCCCTAAGGGGCTGTAATGAAGTTCCTAGGAAACTAGGGTATCAGTAACGACTAGCACTGGAACCGGGTGCGAGCACGTATGTCATGGACGCGCACTGTTTGTCGGCGCACATCCTTTTCCTGTCGGAAATCGTGATGGCCTCTCCATCTCAAGCGTACGGCCAACCTGCCGGCCAGCAAGGCCTACTCCCCGGCGCCTTCGCCGTGTTAGGCGGCACCGAACATGTCGCCGTCCTGGAGAGTAGCATCAAGCCAGGCTCTGAGAGTCGAATAGGTGCTTCAGCTGCTTGGATCGCCGTCTCGCAACGTATTGTTACCGGACAACCGGTTCGAACCGCCAAAACCACGGAACTAAGCAAGCAGCGAGTCGATGTCACGCTAACCGCATGTCGAATGACTTTCGGGAGAATGTTCGTCGCCGTGTTGTTGGAGCGGTTTCCGCCGCGTCCGCCGGAACCTTGATACTAACTCACTCCAGTAATCAGTTGAGAGAGCCAAGCCATGACCGATCAGACAATCGTCGCAGTCTACGACACTCCCGCGCACGCTGAGCTCGCAGTGCAGGACCTCCTGAAAGCCGGCGTTCCTGAGTCCGCTGTGCATCGCCACGCGCAGGAAGGCAGCTACGCCGGCAGCGCCATCTCACCTGCAGCTCGCGAGACGGAAGGCACGGGCTTCTGGTCGAACCTGTTCGGCGGCGAGCCAGACCACGACACCACCGTCTACGACCGCAGCGTCAGCAGCGGCTCCACGGCGGTGACGGTGAAGGTCGCCGACGAGCACGTCGAGAAGGTCACGCAGATCCTGGAGCAGCACAGCCCGATCGACATCGACGAGCGCGCGGGCAGCTACGGCCTGTCGCAGACCACCACGACGCCGCGTGAGCCGCTGGTTGGCGCAGCACCGGTCGCTGCCGCCACGACGGCCACGGACGGCGGCAAGATCCAGCTCTCCGAAGAGACTTTGGCGGTCGGCAAGCGCGTGCTCAACCGCGGCACCACCCGCATCCGCCGCTTCGTCGTCGAGACCCCGGTCGAGGAGGAAATCCGCCTCCGCGACGAGAAGGTCACCATCGAGCGCCGCCCCGTGACCGACGGCCGTGCGGTGCCGGATGCCTCCTGGACCGACAAGACGATCGAGCTGACTGAGTCCGCCGAGGAGGCCGTCGTCTCGAAAACCGCGCGGGTGAAGGAGGAGATCGACCTGAGAAAAGTCGCGACCGAACGCACCGAGACGGTGCGCGATACGGTTCGCCGTGAGGACGTGGAGATCACCAAGGTGCCCGGTGACAAGACCGGATCGACCTACGACACCTCGACGCGCAAGACCGGCGTCTAACCAACCAAGCCGAGACAACCCGGGTGCCAAGGCACCCGGGCAATCGGCGCAGGAAAAACCCATGTCGGCAACCAACTACAACGACCCGCTCGTCTGAGCTTCCAACGTTTTGGAGACCACCACGACCATGCTCGGCGCCGGCTCGCACACGCACCTGCGCATCTCCTGGGCGGCCATCTTCGGCGGCGTCGTCCTGGTCGTCGCCGTGCAGCTGCTGCTCAGCATGCTGGGTGCCGGCATCGGGCTGGGCACCTTCAACACCAACGCGGGCTCCACGCCGGATGCCAGCAGCTTCGGCATCGGCGCCAGCGTCTGGTGGGTGGTCAGCAGCGTAATCACGCTCGGCTTAGGCGGCTACGTGGCGGCCTGGCTGGCCGGCATTGAGCTGCGCTGGGACGGTCTGCTGCACGGCCTGATCACCTGGGGCATTGCCACGCTCCTGACGATCTACCTGCTGTCCTCCGCGGTAGGTGGCATCATCGGCGGCGCGTTCTCGGCCCTGAGTGGCGTGACCTCGGCTGCAGGCAGCGGCATCAAGGACGCGGCGACGGCCGCCGGCGTGTCTCCCGACATGGTCCAGCAGCAGGCGCAAAGCTAATTCAAGCCGGCCAATCCTGATCCGGC
>CAXTVZ010000396.1:0-2750 GCA_964247685.1 uncultured Acetobacteraceae bacterium | reverse complement strand
GAGAGCCTTCACCTCCACCTGCCGGGCGCCAGGCGGGCCGCGATGTGGCAGCTCGCTCTCGTGGGCGGCGCCCATCGGGTGGAGGTGTATCGGCGCTAGTCGGATCCGCCGCCGTCACTCCCGCCGCAGCACCCGGTCGACCACGAAGCTGGACACGCCGCCGGCCACGAAATCGCGCTTGAGCGCCGCTTCGTCATAGTGGTGCTCGACCCAGGCGAGGAACGGGATGCGGCCTTCCGCCTCGGCCTGATAGCGCAGGAAGAACGCGTCGAGGACGCCCGTGCGCGACGTGTTGAAATGGCCGAAGCGCCAGGAGAGCTGCCGGAGCGCCTCGGCCGCGGTGCCGCCCTCGAACAGGATCGCGAGGCCTGCCGCCAGGCCGGCGCGGTCCGCGCCTGACTTGCAGTGCATCAGCGTGGGCGCGGTGAGGCTCCGATAGATGCCGTGGAAGCGCAGGATGCGCTCACGGTGCGGGGCGCCGCGGCTCTCGAACGCCATGTCGATGTGGTCGATGCCGAGCGCGCGGGCAGCATCGCGGGAGAGGGCGTCGGAGCCGCATTTGCGGTGGCCGCGCAGGTTGATCAGCGTGTGGATGCGGTGGCGGCGGACGGCGCGGGCGAGGCGCGCCGGCGTGGGGTGGTTGCAGCGGTAGAGCTTGCCGGGGATCACCTCGGCGAAATTGTCCCAGACCGTGCGGAAGACCGCGTGGTCCACGAACAGGCTGTCGAGCCAGGCGCGGCGGCGCGCGCCCGGTGGGGTCAGGGTGCCTTCGAACATGTGCACGGAAGACTTGGGGCTCTGCCCCAAACCCCGCTGGGGTCTTGACCCCAGACCCCATTTATTAAGGGTCCAGGGGCAAGCTCCTGGCGGGGTTCGGGGCAGAGCCCCGACCTTCTTCTATCCCTTCCTGGCGATCTGCATCTGCTTGAGCTTCCCGATCGCCTCGGCCGGGTTGAGCCCCTTCGGGCAGGTCTGCGTGCAGTTCATGATCGTGCGGCACGCATACAGCTTGAACGTGTCCTCGAGCATGTCGAGCCGCTCGCCGGCATGCTCGTCGCGGCTGTCGACGACCCAGCGATAGGCGGCCAGCAGTGTCGCCGGGCCGAGATACTTGTCGCCGTTCCACCAGTAGCTCGGGCAGGAGGTCGTGCAACAGAAGCAGAGGATGCACTCCCACATCCCGTCCAGCACCTTGCGCTCGTCCGGGCTCTGGCGGCGCTCGCCGTCGGGCGGCGGAGGGGTGTCCGACTTCAGCCAGGGCTCGATCGAGCGGAGCTGGGCATAGGCGGCGGTCAGATCCGGGATCAGGTCGCGCACCACCGCCATATGTGGCAGCGGGTAGATCCGGGCCTCGCCCTTGATGTCGGCCGTGGGCTTGAGGCAGGCGAGCGTGTTGGTGCCGTCGATGTTCATCGAGCACGAGCCGCAGATGCCTTCGCGGCAGGAGCGGCGGAAGGCCAGAGTGGGGTCGATGTCGTTCTTGATGTGGATCAGCGCGTCGAGGACCATCGGCCCGACCCGGTCGAGGTCGACCTCGTAGGTGTCGAGCGTAGGGTTCTGCCCGTCATCGGGGCTCCAGCGATAGACCTTGAACGCCTTGACCCGTTTGGCGCCAGCGGCCGCCTTGAAGGTGCGGCCGGCGCCAACCTTGCTGTTCCGCGGGAGGGTGAACTCGACCATGGGTGTGATCCTTGCTCAGTAGACCCGCTTCTTGGGCGGGAAGACCGAGACTTCATTGGTGAGGGTCTGCATGCGGACGGGGCGATAGGACATCTCGACCTCGCCGCGGTCGTTGCAGGTGGAGACGGAGTGCTTCATCCAGTTCGCGTCGTCGCGGTCGGGGAAATCGTCCTGGGCGTGGGCGCCACGGCTTTCCTGGCGGGCTTCGCCGGAGACGAGCGTCACCGTGCCGTTGCTGATCAGGTTCTCGAACTCGAGCGCCTCGACCAGGTCGGTGTTCCAGATCAGCGAGCGGTCGCTCACCGACATGTCCGACAGGCCGGTCCAGAGAGCGTGAACCTTCTCCACGCCCTCCTTGAGCGAGGCGCTGGTGCGGAACACCGCCGCGTGCGCCTGCATGGTGCGCTGGAGCTTGTCGCGCATCTCGGAGACGCGCGTCCCGCCCTTGGCGTGACGGGCGCGGTCGAGGCGGTCGAGCGCGTACTCGCCGGCGCCGGGGGGAAGCTCGGGCTGCTTGTCCTCGGGGCGGACGGTGGCGGCCGCGCGGTGGGCGGCGGCGCGGCCGAACACGACCAGATCGAGCAGCGAGTTGGTTCCGAGGCGATTGGCGCCGTGAACGGACACGCAGGCCGCCTCGCCGATCGCCATCAGGCCCGGCACCACCGCGTCGGGGTCGTTCGCGGTCGGTCGCAGCACCTCGCCGTGATAGTTCGTGGGGATGCCGCCCATGTTGTAGTGCACGGTCGGCAGCACCGGGACGGGCTCGCGCGTCACGTCGACGCCGGCGAACACGCGCGCCGTCTCCGAGATGCCGGGAAGCCGCTCGTGCAGCAGCTCGGCGCCGAGATGCTCGAGATGCATCAGGATGTGGTCGCTGTTCGGACCACAGCCGCGGCCTTCGTTGATCTCGATGGTCATCGAGCGGCTGACCACGTCGCGCGAGGCGAGGTCCTTCGCGGTCGGCGCATAGCGCTCCATGAAGCGCTCGCCCTCGGAGTTGGTGAGGTAGCCACCCTCGCCGCGGCAGCCCTCGGTCAGCAGGCAGCCCGCCGGGAAGATGCCGGTGGGGT
>CAXTVZ010000395.1:0-2769 GCA_964247685.1 uncultured Acetobacteraceae bacterium | reverse complement strand
TGGGCCTCGCGCCCGGCCTGCCCCGCCTGCCCGCACCGCGCCCGCCGGTGCACGAGGCGGCCTATGTCCGTCCCCTCTATGAGGGGCGCGCCGCCAGCGGCGACGACCAGCGCGATGCAGCTCGCTGAGCTCTTCCGCCGCGCCGGCCTTCCCCTTCCCGAGGGGCGTGCCGCGATTGGCCCCGGCGCCGAGACGATCGCGGTGACCGCGATCACGTCCGACAGCCGCGCGGTGACGCCGGGCGCGATCTTCGCCGCCCTCCCCGGCACCTCCGCCGACGGCCGCCGCTTCATCGCCGATGCGGTGGCCCGCGGCGCCGCGGCCGTGCTGGCACCCGCCGACACCACCTGGCCCGCGGGCGTAGCGCTGCGCCCGCTGGTGGCCGACCCGGAGCCCAGGCGCGCGCTCGCCCGCCTCGCCGCCGTGCTCGCCGGACCGCCGCCCGCGGGCATCGTCGCGGTCACCGGCACCAACGGCAAGACCAGCACCGCCGAGTTCGCCCGCCAGCTCTGGACGCTGCTCGGCAAGCAGGCGGCCTCGCTCGGCACGCTGGGTGTGCGCGCCCCCGAGGGTGTGGCGATCACGGAGGAAAAACCGCTCACCACGCCGGACCCGGTGGCACTCGCCGGCACGCTCGCGGCGCTGGCCCGCGCCGGCGTCGAGCGCGCCGCGATGGAGGCGTCCAGCCACGGCCTCGCCCAGTTCCGCCTCGACGGCGTGCCGCTCCGCGCCGCCGGCTTCTCGAACCTCACCCGCGACCATCTCGACTACCACGGCACCGAGGCCGCCTATCGCGCGGCCAAGCTCCGGCTGTTCGACGCGGTGCTGCCGCGGGGTGCGACCGCGGTGGTCAACGCCGACGCCGACGCCACCACGCTCGAGGCGATCGGCGAGATCGCGGCCGCGCGTGGGCTGGCGCTGCACAGCGTGGGCGAGCGCGGCCGGACGATCCGGCTGCTCTCCGTGCGCACACTGGCCGACGGCCAGGTGATCGGGCTCGAGGCCGAGGGCGAGCGCCGCGAGGTCACGCTGCGGCTGGCCGGCCGCTTCCAGGTCGACAACGCGTTGCTCGCGGCCGCCCTCGTGGCCGCCGCCGAGCGGCGCCCCGTGAACACGATTCTCGACCGGCTGGACCATCTCCGCGGCGTGCGCGGCCGGATGGAGCTCGCCGCCACCCTTCCGAACGGCGCCGCAGCCTATGTCGATTACGCCCACACGCCGGACGGGCTCGAGCGGCTGCTCGCCTCGGTGCGCCCGCATGCCCGCGGCCGGGTGGTGGTGGTGTTCGGGGCCGGCGGCGACCGCGACCGCGGCAAGCGTCCGCTGATGGGCGCCGTGGCAGCCCGCCTGGCCGACGTCGCGATCGTCACCGACGACAACCCGCGCGCCGAAAACCCTGCCGCGATCCGCGCGGAGGTGCTGGCCGGCGCTCCGGGTGCGACCGCGATCGGTGGCCGCGAGGACGCGATCGCCGCAGGGCTCGCCGAGCTCGGCCCGGGCGACGTGCTGGTGGTGGCCGGCAAGGGTCACGAGTCCGGGCAGGAGATCGCCGGCGAGATCCTGGCCTTCGACGACGTCGAAGTGGTCCGTCGACTGAGCGGGGTGGCATGACCCCGCAAGCAAGATTGGGGCTCTGCCCCAAACCCCGCCAGGGGCTTACCCCTGGACCCTTCACGAATGGGGTCTGGGGCCAAGGCCCCAGCGGGGTCCAGGGGTGGAACCCCTGGCCTGCTTTTCGTCCCGCCGGGAGCCCAGCGCGATGACCGCGCTCTGGACCGGCGAGACGCTGGCAACAGCGCTCGGGGGGGAGTTGTTGTCGGGGTGCGCCGGCGTGGAATGCGGTGCCGTGTCGATCGACACGCGCACGCTTCCGGCCGGCGCTCTGTTCGTGGCGTTGGTGGGGGAGCACGGCGACGGCCATCGCTTCCTCGCCGACGCTTTCGCCCGGGGTGCCGCCGCCGCCCTGGTGCACCAGCGCGACGCACCCGGTGTCGCCGGCTGCCGGATCCTGGCGCCCGACACGCTCGCGGGGCTCGCCGCCCTGGGGCGCGCCGGGCGCGCCAGGTTCGGCGGCCACGTGATCGCGGTCACCGGCTCGGTCGGCAAGACCACCACCAAGGAGATGCTCCGCGCAGCACTCGCCCCGCTCGGAGCGGTGCATGCGGCCGAGGCCTCCTACAACAATCACTGGGGCGTGCCGCTCACGCTGGCCCGCCTGCCGCCCGCGGCCGCGTTCTGCGTGGCCGAGATCGGCACCAACCATCCGGGCGAGATCGCGCCGCTGGCGGCGATGGTGCAGCCGCACGCCGCCATCGTCACCGCGATCGGCACCTCGCATCTGGGCAACATGGGCTCGGTCGAGGCGATCGCGCGCGAAAAGGCGGAGCTGTTCGCAGCCCTCGGGCGCGGCGGCGTGGCGGTGCTCCCGGCCGACAGCCCGCAGGCCGACCTGCTCGCGCAGGCGGTGCCGGAAGGCGCGCGGATCGTGCGATTCGGCACAGGCCCCAATGCCGCGGCCAGGCTGGTCGGGGTGGACGGCGCGGAGGTGCGCGCCGTGATCGGCGGCCGCGCGCTCTCGTTCCGCCTGGCCGCACCCGGCCAGCACATGGCGGCGAACGCGGTGGCCGTGCTCGCCGCGGTGGCAGCCCTCGGACTCGATGTCGCGGCGGCCGTGCGCGGGCTCGCCACGTTCCGGCCGGGCCCCGGCCGGGGCGAGATCAGCAAGCTCCTGCGCGGCGGGGCCACGCTGCTCGACGAATCCTACAACGC
>CAXTVZ010000394.1:0-2796 GCA_964247685.1 uncultured Acetobacteraceae bacterium | reverse complement strand
CGCTCAGGCCTTTTCCACCTGGCTGTATTCGAGATCCACGGGCGTCGACCGGCCGAAGATCGAGACGGACACCTTCAGGCGCCCCTTCTCCTCGTCGACCTCTTCCACCGTGCCGTTGAACGAGGTGAACGGACCGTCCGCCACCCGCACCTGCTCGCCCACCTCGAACAGCACCGAGGGACGCGCCGGACGCTCGACACCTTCCTGCGCCTGCTTGAGGATCCGGTCGGCTTCCGCCTCCGAGATCGGCGTGGGCCGCGTCTTGCTGCCGAGGAAGCCGGTGACCTTGGGCGTGTCGCGCACCAGGTGCCACGCCTCGTCGGTCAGCTCCATCTTCACCAGGACGTAGCCCGGGAAGAACTTGCGCTCGGCACTCACCTTCTGCCCGCGCCGGACCTCGACCACGTCCTCGGCCGGAACGAGCACTTCATCGAAGTGGTCGGCCAGCCCGGCCCGGGCCGCACCTTCCTTGATGGCCTGGGCGATCTTCCGCTCGAAGCCCGAATAGACGTGAACCACATACCAGCGCTTGGCCATGAAACCCTTCCTCAGCCCTGCAGCCCGAACAAGGCGCGCACGCCGAAGCCGATCGCCTGGTCGATGACGAGAAAGAAGATGGCGACCATCACCGTCATGGCCAGCACCAGCGACGTGGTCACGGTGGTGTCGCGGCGCGACGGCCAGGTGACCTTCGCCATCTCCGCGCGCACTTCGCGCAGGAACTTGGTGGGTGAAACTGCCACGGTGTGCTCTGACGCCTATCTTTCTCGAGCCCGCCGCGCTGCGTTGCAACGTGGGTCGCGGCTGGCAGGGGTGGAGGGTCTCGAACCCCCAGCCTCCGGTTTTGGAGACCGGCGCTCTAGCCAATTGAGCTACACCCCTGCAGGCCACGCAGCACGGCGGGAAGCCGCGTAGAAAGAGGAGCGGACCCGCCAAGTCAAGTGGGTGAGCGGGGCGCCCCGGAGCGAAGCGACTTCGGGTGCATGGTGCGAAGCGACTTTGGGCGCGTGGAGCGAAGCGACTTTCGGGTGCCCCCGAGCGAAGCGACTTTCGGGCGCGTGGAGCGGGTGGCGGGAATCGAACCCGCGTGGCCAGCTTGGAAGGCTGGAACTCTACCATTGAGCTACACCCGCGCTCGCGCCCACCTCGCTCATACATCAAGGCGCTGGTGGAGGGGGTTGGATTCGAACCAACGTAGGCGTACGCCAGCGGATTTACAGTCCGCCCCCTTTAGCCACTCGGGCACCCCTCCAACGCCGCGGGTGGTAGGGCGCGCACGCCTCCGCTGTCAACGACCGCCCCGGGACAGATGGAGAAAGATCGGGCAGGATGCGCGCGTGAAGCCACCGACACGACCCAAGTCTCCCCGTGATCCCCGCGCGCCTGACCAGCGCGAGCGGCGCGGCCCGCCGCGTCCGCCCTCCGGCGCCGGCCCGCGGCCGAACGCGCCGAATTCCGCCGCGCACCCGCCGCCTGCAGGACCGAGAGGCCCGTCCGCAGGTCCGGGCACGTCGGCCGCGCCGAGAACCGCGTTCGCAGGTCCGAGATCCGCCGCCGCCGGCCCGCGCGCGCCCGGCGCCGGTCCGAAGTCGCCGCCGGGCACGGTCTGGCTCTACGGCCACCACGCGGTCGCCGCCGCGCTGGCCAATCCGCAGCGCCGCCTGCGCCGGCTGCTGCTGACCGCCGAAGCCGAGGCCGCGATCGCCGCCGAGCAGCCGCAACCCTGGCCGCTGGCACCCGAGCTCACCGAGCGCACCCGCCTCGACGGCGTGCTCGGCCGCGACGCCGTGCACCAGGGTGCCGCCCTGCTCGCCGACCCGCTGGCCACGCCCCCGCTCGCCACCTGCCTCGAGCGCGGCGGCCCGGTGCTGGTGCTCGACCAGGTCTCGGACCCGCGCAACGTGGGCGCGATCATGCGCTCGGCGGCCGCCTTCGGGGTCGCCTGCGTGATCGCGCAGGAGCGCAACGCGCCGGAGGAGACGGGCGCGCTTGCCAAAGCCGCCTCGGGCGCGCTCGAGACCGTGCCGCTGCTGCGCGCCGTCAACATCGTCCGCACGCTGGCCGCCCTGCGCGCGTCGGGCTTGTGGATCGTGGGGCTCGACGCCGCCGGCAGCGCGCTCGCCGGACCCTCGTTTGCGGAGCGGCGCGTGGCGCTGGTGCTGGGTGCGGAAGGTCCGGGTCTGCGCCGGCTCACGCGCGAGAGCTGCGACGAGCTCGCGGGCCTCGGCATGCGGGGCGCGATGGAAAGCCTCAACGTCTCGGTCGCCGCCGGCATCGCGCTCTACGAGCTCACCCGCGCGCGGTGAACCGGCTCGCGCGCGTCGTGCTCGGCGTGAGCGGGCTCGCGGCGGCGGCGCTGGCCTTGCTGCCGGCGCTGGTGGCGGGGCTGATCGCGCTGTTCGACCTGTCCGCGCACGCGCTGCTCGGCACGTCGGGATCGCTGCTCGGCTTTGCGGGCTCGCTGGTGCCGGTGGGCGGTCCGGGCCGACTGCCGCCCTACGCCCGGATCGACATCCATCCGGGGATCGCCGCACTCGAGTCGCTCGCGCGCGGCGTGCCGCCGGCAGCGATGGTCGGCGCCGCACTTTGTCCGGCGCCGTTCGGGCGCGGCGCCGGCCGCGCGGCGCTCGGCGTCGTCGTGGTCCTCGCACTGGTGTCCGACGGCGTGGCGGGCGCGGTGGCGGCCGCACCCGGGCTGCTCGCCGCCGCCTTCATCTGAACGAGCAGGCCCGCCGCCCCGGCCTGCGGTCAGCCGGGCAGGCCGATCACCACCTTGCCGACATGGCGGCCTGCCGC
>CAXTVZ010000393.1:0-2803 GCA_964247685.1 uncultured Acetobacteraceae bacterium | reverse complement strand
CCCCAGCGGGGTCCAGGGGCAGAGCCCCTGGCCTTCTACCCGCGAAACACCAACCCGAACCGGCTCCCCCGCCCCTCCGACTCCACCTCCAACGTCGCCCCATGCAGATCGGCGATCGCCGCCACCAGGCTCAACCCCAGCCCGCTCCCCGGCACGTGCCGGCTCCGGTCCGCACGGTAGAACCGCTTGGTCGCCGAGAGCCGCTCCTCCTCCGACAACCCGATCCCGTCATCGACGACGGCGACCGTGCCGCCCACCACCTCCACCCGTACATGCCCCCCTTCGGGCGTGAACTTGATCGCGTTGTCGATCAGGTTCGCGACGGCCTCCATCACCAGGTCGCGGTCGCAGTCGATCGCCTCGGGCGCATCGAGGCGCAGCCCGAGCGCCACCAGCTTCGCCTCCGCCACCGGCTCGTAGAGCTCCACCGCATCCGCCGCGATCGCCGCGAGTTCGGTCCGCGCGAAGCCCGCCCGGCGCCGCTGGCTCTCGATCTCGGCGATCCGCAGCAGCGCCGTGATCACGGCGAACACCCGGTCGAGTTCGCCCACCGCACGATCGATCGCCAGCCGCAGCTCCTCTTCCGGCAGCGCACGGGTCCGCGTGCGGTCGAGCGTCGCGCGCACGCGGGCGAGCGGCGTGCGCAGGTCGTGCGCGATGTCGTCGCCCACGCCGCGGAGTTCGCTCACCAGCCGCTCGATCCGGTCGAGCATCCGGTTGACCGAGCCCGCCAGCAGGTCGAGGTCGTCGCCCGTGCCGCCGAGCGGCATCCTGCGGTCGAGCCCCCCCGCCATGATCGCTTCCACCGCCCGGTGCATGTCGCCCACCCGCACCAGCGCGCGGTAGCCGAGCAGCGCGCCGCCACCGAGCGAGACCAGCAGCGCGGGTGCCGAGCCGAGCAGCAGCGCCCGCAGCGCAATCCGCCGGAGCTCGTCGACGTCGCGCAGGTCGCGGCCGATCACCAGCAGGCCGCCCCCGGCGAGCGGCGCTGCCACCGCCCGGATCGCGACGGGGCGGCCGCCGATCCGGCCCGTCGCCGCGTGGGCAGCGCCATCCGCCGGCAACGCGCGCGGCACGCCGTCGAGATTGCCCGCGATCCGGTGCCCGTCCGCCGCGAACAGGCCGGCCACCGGGATGACGTAGAGATCGGGCGCCCAGCGCCGCTCGACATAGGAGCGCAGCACGGGAGGCGCCTCCCGCGCCATCTGGGCCGCCTCGCTCGTCAGGATCCGGCTCGCGCGCGCGGTCTGGAAGCGCGTGGTCTGCCACGAGACGAGAACCAGCTGCAGCGCCGCCGCCGCCACCATGATCAGGCTCCCACCCAGCGCCATCCGGAAACTCGCGGTGCGCGCGAGCCGGCGGAGCGCCGCGAGGCGTCTCATCCCTCCGGGGGCGCAGACACGCGCAGGCAGAACCCCTCCCCGCGCATGCTCACGATCAGGGCTGCTTCGCCCGGCGCGTCCACCTTGCGGCGCAGCCTGCCGATATGGACGTCCACCAGGTTGGTCTGCGGCACGAAGCGGTAGTTCCAGACATTCTCGAGCATCATCGCGCGCGTCAGCACGCGGTCGGGGCGGCGCACCATGTATTCCAGCAGCTTGAACTCGCGCGGCAGCAGGTCGAGCAGCCGGCGTTCGCGCCGCGCGGTGCGCTCGAGCAGGTCGAGCACCAGCGGACCCGCCCGCAGCACCGTCTCACGCGTCGGTGCCGGGCGGCGCAGCAGGGCCTCCACCCGCGCCAGCAGCTCGGGCATGGCGAAGGGCTTGGTGAGGTAGTCGTCGCCGCCGGCCTTGAGCCCGCTCACCCGGTCGTCGATCGCCGAGAGCGCGCTCAGCACCAGCACCGGCGAGGCGACCCCGCTCGCGCGCAGCCGGCCGATCACCTCGATCCCGTCGAGCCCCGGCAGCAGCCGGTCCACCACGAGCAAGTCGAACCGCGCGGACGCGGCGCGGGCGTGGCCGGTGAGCCCGTCCGCCGCGTGCTCGACGCGGTGGCCGGCGGCCCGCAATTCGTCGACGACCGCGGCGGCGATCTCGGGATCATCCTCGATGAGAAGGACATGTGCCTCCATGGAGGGCGTTGTCGCAGAGCCGGGGTGGGCGCGCGACTAAATTGCCTGTTCAGCCCATGACCGTGCCCCGTACACGAAAACGGCGCCCCCGGCGTAAGCCGGGGAGCGCCGTTGATCGGGAACCCGGCCGAAGCCGGGCCGCAGTCTCAGCTGGTCTTGATGAAGTGGAACGTGGCGCCATCGTTGGTCGTGATCGAGGCGCTGGCGCCCGCCACGGTCGGGCTGGCGGCGGCCAGGATCTGCGCGAAGTCCGACGCCACATTCGACGCCGCTGCGGCCGACACGGTGTCGGACAGGGTGAGGATGGAGTTGATCGTCGTGATCGAGCTGTAGAAGCTGTTGATGTCGCCCTGGAGCGAGGCGAGGCTGCCGCTCGCGCTGACGCTGTCCGTCGAGAAGCTCAGCGTGTCGCTGCCAAAGACGAAGGCGAGCGACTCGGAACCGGTGAACGCGTAGCCGGCGCCCGACGCGCCGATCGTGTCGGTCCCCGAGAACACGAGATCGCCGAACGAGGTGTCAAGCGACAGCGCGAAGCTGCCGGAGCCCGTGACGGGGCTGCCCGACGGGCAGCTCAGGGCCTCCGACGCGTAGGTCGAGTAGGAGCTGAAGATACCGAAGCCGGATCCGCTCGCGCTCACGACGAAATCCGCGGAAGACCCAGTAATTGTTACTGAGGATGATACTGGCATGGGAGCGATCCTTTAAGGTCGTTCGAATGTCGTTTGTATCGAG
>CAXTVZ010000392.1:0-2825 GCA_964247685.1 uncultured Acetobacteraceae bacterium | reverse complement strand
ATGCGACTGGAACGGGCTTTGAAGGCTCGCGCCGTGGTCGTGTCGGATCTGATGTGGTCTTCACCCGGGCTGATCGTCATCTTCCAGACCGACTTATCTACGAGGCCTTTGCATCGGAGCGTCTTGATTATCCCTGGTTCATGGCTAGGCGGCTAAAACCCGGACCCGTTCAATTCGCCCCGCTATCGCTCGCTGAACGTCACGCCCTGCTGCTGACAGCTGCAGCGTTGTCGGGCACCGAGGACTGGAGGTCCAGCTTCTTCAGCTGGCCGACGTCCTGGGGACAGTTCCTCATCTTGAGCAAAGACCGTTTAGGCGAGCTCGACCGAGGCGAGATGATGAAGCGGCAGCAGCGATGGAGCTGACGGGCGCACGCTCCAAGCCCGCATATTCTCACATCTAAAGATAAGCGGCGCGAACGGCATATTCCAAATGATCAAAAGAAGACGACAGCTGGGATTGTTACACTTCGATCTGAAATACGCGGCTGTGGGTTTGAGCCACGCGACGCTCATGACTAATATCGAGCTCTATGGCACACAGGTCATCCCGAGAGTGCGGGAACTGACCGGTTGAGAATCTCGGCCCGGGTCATCGCCTGCGTGACCGCTCGATCCGCCAGGAGCGAGCGCCGCCGGAATCCCCTATCCTTGGAGGGGTTCCGAGGCGCCCGCCACCCACAGCTCTCCGTCAGGCTGCACGCGGCAACCGACCATCGTTCATGGCCTCGATCATCTCGATCGTCTTGCCGACCTGACCAAGGGTCATTTCGTCCTGGCAGAACGCGACCTGCAACATGTCGTCCCGGGAGTCGACTATCCGTCCCCGAACGGATCGATCCGCGTTGGGAAGTCGGACCATGAGCTCGTTGCCGACGTCGCACGGCCAGGCGCAGCGCACGGACACCCCGCCAAGAGAGATGTTGGCGATGACACCCTCACCCGACCCGTAGGTCGTGCAGTCGAGCTTCGCCCGGAGCCCCACCCCGTCGACCCGCTCGTAACGGCGCCTGTCGCCACTCTCCCAGTTCGCTTTCGTCGCCACCAGGAAATGAGCGACGTCGCCCTGCAGTGACGCCGTGACACTGGCGACCTGATTGGCTGTCTCGAGGACTGATCGGCTCTTCTCCTCCGACTGTCCCGCCAGGTCGTAGACGTCTCTCATGGCTCGGTTGGCGTTCGACGTGGCTCCCGACACGGACTGGACCTGTACCGCGATCTCTCGGGTCGCGTCGCCCTGCTGCTCGATCGAAGCGGCGATGGTCGCCGCCGCCTGACCGGCCTGCGTGATGGCGCCAGTGACGTTGCGAACCGCAGACACCGCGTCCCGCGTTGCCGCCTGAATGGCGGTGATCTGTTCGCCCACGCGGGCGGTCGCGTTGTTGGTCTGGTGGGCCAGCTGCTTGACTTCGCTGGCGACCACGGCAAACCCGCGACCGGCCTCTCCCGCCCGGGCGGCCTCGATGGTGGCGTTCAGCGCCAGCAGGTTCGTCTGGCCGGCGATCTGGCTAATCAGGCCGACGATCTGACCGATCTCGCGGACCGTTTCATCAAGGCCGTCGACGATGGCACCGGTGTGCTGGGCCTCCCTGACGGCGCTGTCGGTCGCAGCCGACACCTGGCCCACCCGTCGGCTGATCTCGCTGCCGTTAGCCGTGAGCTGGTCGGTGGCGGCGGCGACGGAAGAGAGGTTCTGCGCCGAGCTGTCGGCCTCGCGCGCGGCACCCATCATATCGGCGCGTGTGTGGTTCGCGACATCGGTCATGCCGAGTGCAGCCTGGCGCACCTCGTCGGCGGAACTTCCGAGCTTGGTCAACACGCCGGAGATCGTGGTGGCGAAGTCGCGGGTGAGCTGGTCCATGGCGGCCTGGCTCCGGTCGCGCGCCGCCCGCTCCGTAGCAACCTTCGCTTCCGCGCCGCGGGCCGCCTGAGCGCCGAGCCGCAGTGTTTCGATGGCACGACCGATCTCGCCGAGCTGGTCATGCCGGTCTGCGCATGGTGTGGCGTGATCGAGATCGCCGGCCGCGATCTTTCGCACGGAGAATGCGAGTGCCGTGAGTGGCCTCATTGAGGATCGAAGCGCCATTCCGCGTACCACCCCCACCACGAGGATCACGGCGAGACCGATGAATAGGCTCTGGTGCACGATCTGGCGCATCGCGGCCGACGCATCGGTCAGCCTGACGCCGGCGAACATGATGCCGATGGGTCGTTTGTTGCCGTCGAGGATCGGCTTGTAGATCGTGAGATAGGGCGTGCCTCCGATCGTCGCCCGGCCGACATAGGTCTCGCCCTGCGAAAGAACCTTGTCATGGACCGGGCCTGCCGCGAGACGCGAGCCGACCAGGGAGTGCCCGTTGCGATCCGACAGCGTCGTCGCGATGCGCACGTCGCTGTCGAAGACAGTAGCGTCCGCGCCGGCGACATCCCGGACCGCCGCGACCGCATCCGCGGCACCCGTCAGCGGCCGGCCGTCGAGCGTGAGATGACCGGAGGCGTCTCGTGCCCAGTCCTGGTGAGGCCCGAAGCCACGTTCCAGCAGCGAGAGGTCGGAGGCGAGTGACCGGTGCGCCGCCTGTATCTGGTAGGTGCCGACCATGCGAAGGGTCCACAGCTGGACCACGACCACGGCGACGATCACGGCAAGGAGCGACGCGATCAGGTTCTTCCGGACAATCCCGAGTTGTCTGCGGCGCGTTGAGGCTGACAGAGGCAAGACATCGCTCCCACGGCTTGTCGACCAAGTGTCTCCTGACGGGGTTAGAAAAGGGTTAGCTGCTGCAACACTGAGGTTGGTTCCGACGTAGTCCGCCCGTCAACGCTGAC
>CAXTVZ010000391.1:0-2827 GCA_964247685.1 uncultured Acetobacteraceae bacterium | reverse complement strand
CCAACCCGCTCCGCTCCCGATTGACGAACGCCTCGCGCGCCGATTTCAACTGCACCTCGGTGTAGGCCTTCGCGTGCGACGCGAGGTCGAACCCGTCCTCCCAGAGATTGCGCCAGACGCCGAGGATCCCTTCGAGCGGCTGCCCGACCACCGCCGACGAGAACGACTCGAACGTGATGGGCCCCTGGTAGTCGATCGCGACGAGCGCGCGGAAGACCTTGGCGAAGTCGACCGAACCCGATCCCAGATAGCCGCGATGGGATTCACCGGTGTGAAAATAGCCGAGGTCGGAACCGGTCGCGACGATGGCGGCGGCGAGATCCGACTCCTCGATGTTCATGTGGTAGGTGTCGAGATGCACCTTGACGTTCGGCAGCCCGACACGCCGGACGAACTGCACGGCCTGGGCTGCGGTGTTCAGCACGTTGGTCTCGTACCGGTTCACGACTTCCATTCCGAGCATGATGTCGCTCGAAGCCGCGTGCTCGCCCACGCGCCGCATCACCTCGACCGCACCCGCGATGCCGTCGGCGGTCGGCGGAAGCGCGTATTTCTGGAACGCCGAGTAGATGATGCCGCAGGCATGCGTCACCCCCAGATCACGTGCGAACCGCACGGCCTCCATCAGACGCTGCTCGCCGGCCCGGACGCGGTCCGGGTCGTTGGAGGAAATGTCCTGCGATCCGTCGAGCCCGAACGACATCGTGGCACCAAGGCCGGCGCGCTCGAGCGCGCGGCGGGTGAAATCGACGTCGAAGGCGGAGAAATCCATCGTCGAGAGCTCGATCAGGTCGTAGCCGGCCTTCGCGGTGAGATCGATCGCCCGGGTCGCCTCGTCGTGCGACCAGCCCGCCGTCCAGACGAAGGCATGCACACCGAGCTTGTTCATGACGTGTTCCTCGTTGTTGTTGACCCGCACTCTTGAGCCGGTGTCCGGCGCGGGCAAGGGCGAAGCGAGCCGCAGGGACCGGAACATGCGCGGCGGGCGGACGTTCACTGGCGCCGGAGATCGCCATGACCCATGCACCCGCGCCGCTGCGCGCGATCCTGTTGGCTGGAACGGCCGGCAGCATCTTCTCCGCCGCGGCGCTGGCCGCCGCGAGTGCGGCTCGTGGCAGGGGCGTCTGGCAGCCGCTCAACGCCACCAGCCACTGGCGGCATGGCGAGGCGGCTGCGTCGCTTCGCTCGCTCGACGTCGCCCATACGGGCGTGGGGGCGGCGACGCACTGGGCGGCGACCGTGTTCTGGGCGAGCGGGTTCGAAGCCTGGATGCGGGCCAGGCCGCCCCGGACCGGCGTCGGGCGCCTCGCGGTTGCGATCGCGGTGTCGGCGATCGCGGCGTTCGTCGACTACCGGCTGACGCCGCGGCGCTTCACGCCCGGCTGGGAATACGTGCTCGGGCGGCTCGGGATGGGTGCGGGCTATGCCGGGATGGCTGTCGGCTTCTTGGCGGGACGAAGGTAAGGCAAGGGGCTTTGCCCCTTGACCCCATCAAAGGCTAGCCTTTGAAATCCATTTATAAAGAGGGGTCTGGGGTTAAGACCCCAGCGGGGTCCAGGGGCGGAGCCCCTGGCCTTCACGTCTTCGGCTTCGACCTCCTGCGCGCGTCCGCCATCGCCCTCGTGCTGATCAGCCACGCCGGCGAGATCTTCGCCACCTGGCTCGGCCGCGGCTTCCCGCATCTGCTGGCGGTCTCCGGCACGTTCGGTGTCGAGCTGTTCTTCGTGCTGAGCGGCTTCCTGGTCGGGCGCATCCTGCTGCGCACGGTCGCGGTCCGGCCCGGCACGCTGTGGCGGTTCCTGCTGCGGCGCTGGATGCGCACTCTGCCGTTGTACTGGCTGGCGGTCCTCGCACTCGCCGTGCTGCAGCCGGCCGGGCACGTGGAGCGCGACGTCGCGCGCTACGCCACGTTCACGCAGAACCTCCTGCCGCCCCAGCTCGACCTGTTCTTTCCGGTCTCGTGGACGCTCGCGGTCGAGGAGTGGTTCTACGCGGGATTTGCCGCCCTGCTCTGCGTCTTTGCCGGCGGCAGGCGCGGGATGGTGGCCGCACTCGCGGTGTTCCTGGCCGGGCCGCCGCTCGCGCGGTGGGTGCTGTTCATCGATCCGGCCGACTACCGGATCGTCCCGTTCTGGCTGGACTGCATCGGCTGGGGCGTGCTGGCCGCGACGGTCGCGGCGTGGAGGCCCGCGTGGTTCGCGCGCGGCGCGGCGCTGCTGCCGCTGGCGCTCGGGCTCACCGCGTTCTTCTGGGCCGACGAGACCTGGCGCTTCACGCCGTCAGCTCTGCACCGCGTATTCGGCTTCGGCGCGATCGCGGCGGCGCTGGCCCTTCTGCTCCCCGCCGCGCGCGCCTGGCCGGCGCCGGGCTGGACGCCGGTCGCGGCCGGGGTGCGCTGGCTGAGCGAGCGGTCCTACGGGATCTACATCACGCATGTGACGATCCTGCAGATGGTCGGGACGCATCTTCAGGCATGGGGGGCTGCGTCGTGCATCGGGCTCGCCGTGCTGGTGATCCTGGCGGTGCCGGAGCTCACCTGGCGCTGCGTCGAGAAGCCGATCATCGACCGACGCCCGAGCGAGCTCGCGAGCGGGAGAGCGGCGAGCAGCAGAACCAGCGGGAAGATGGGCGAGACGTAGCGGAACTGCAGCCGGATCGCGGTGGCCGACAGCACGCCCAGCATGGCGAGGCGGCAGCCGATCGCGAGCAGCACGGCGGCGCCGAGGATCGTGAGCGGGTGCCAGGGGCGGCGGCGCAGCGACATCGCGACCCACGCGAGGCCCACGGGTGCGAGCACGGTCGCGAGCGCGGGCATGACGAGGCAGAG
>CAXTVZ010000390.1:0-2833 GCA_964247685.1 uncultured Acetobacteraceae bacterium | reverse complement strand
AGGCAGGTCCAGGAGGGCCTTCCCTCCTGGCGGGGTCAAGGGGCAGAGCCCCTTGGTCTAGCGACAGCGTAGTGCGACATAAGACTCCATGCCCTACGCCGTTGCGCGCCGCGCCGCTCTGCTCCTCCCGCTCCTGGCACTCCCCGCCCGCGCCCAGCCGGCCACACCCGCGGCGCTGACCCCGGCCGATCAGGGCTGGATCGACCGCGTGGCCCAGTATCTCAACGGCGTCACCACGCTGAAGGCCCGCTTCCTCCAGATCGCCGCGGACGGTGCGACCACCCAGGGCACTGCCTGGCTCGACCGCCCCGGACGCATGCGCTTCGAGTACGACAAGCCGAGCCCGCTGCTGCTGGTGGCCAGCGGCGGCAACGTGGTGTTCCGCGACAGCAAGCTCGACCAGACCACCTCCGTGCCGCTCAGCCGCACCCCGCTCGGCCTGCTGCTTGCCCCCGACATCAAGCTCGCCGGCGATGTCACCGTGACTGCCTTCACCCACGCCAACGCGCAGGTGCAGGTGACGCTCGAGCGCACCGCGTCGCCGTCGGATGGCAGCCTGATGCTGGTGTTCTCCGAGCAGCCGTTCGCCTTGCGCTCCTGGACCGTGGTCGACGCGCAGAATCGCGAAACCCGTGTCGACCTCTACGATGTCGCGATCGGCGGCAGCTTCCCCGACACCCTGTTCGCATTTCCGGGGGGAAACGGATGAAGCCCCTCGTCGGCATCACCTGCTGCAACAAGCCGTTCGGACCCTTCGCGATGCCGAACCATGCGGCGTCGGACACCTATATCCGCGCGGTGGACCACGCGGTGGGCGCCGCCCCCGTGCTGATCCCCGCGAATGGGGAAGCCGCCGACATCCCGTCGCTGCTCGAGCGGCTTGACGGCATCGTGCTGACGGGCAGCCGCTCGAACGTGTTCCCCGCCCTCTATGGCGGCCCGGCCCATCCCGAGGGGACGCCGGAGGATCACAGGCGCGATCAGGTCACCATGGCGCTGATCCGCGATGCGATCGGGCGCGGCATGCCGCTGCTCGGCATCTGTCGCGGCATGCAGGAGATGAACGTGGCCCTCGGCGGCACGCTGCACCAGCAGATCCGCACGCTGCCGGGCCGGCTGGATCATCGCGCGCCGGCCGTCCAGGACTTCGCGGTGGTGACCGGCAAGAGCCACACGGTGGCGCTCGAGGCGGGTGGGTTTCTGCGCGGACTGCTCGGCAGCCATGCGATCGAGGTGAACTCGCTGCACGAGCAGGGCATCGAGCGTGTGGCGCCGCCGCTGGTGGTCGAGGCGCACGCGCCGGACGGCACGCCGGAGGCGGTGCGCGTGACCGACGCGCGCGGCTTCGCCGTCGGCGTGCAATGGCATCCGGAGTACGACTGGGAGACTGATGCGGCGAGCCACGCGATCTTCGCGGCATTCGGTGAGGCGGTGCGCGCCTATGCCGGCGCGCGCGTCGATCCCTGACGCCGAGCGCCCGATCTTTCACCACATCAACCAACTGCTCGGCGAGTACGGCTACGGCCTGGTGTGCGTCGTGATCATGCTCGAGGCCATGGGGCTGCCGCTGCCGGGCGAGAGCATGCTGATCGCGAGCGCGATCTACTGCGCGACCACGCACAAGCTGCCGATCGAGGGTGTTCTTGCGGCCGCCGCCCTCGGCGCGATCATGGGCGACAATGCGGGCTACCTGATCGGTCGTTCCCTCGGCTACCGGCTGCTCGCGCGCTACGGGCGGCGGGTCGGTATCTCGGAAGATCGGCTGTTGCTCGGGCGATATCTGTTTCGCCGTTTTGGCGGCTCGGTCGTGTTCGTGGGGCGCTTCGTTGCCATCCTGCGGACCTTCGTGGCGCTGCTGGCGGGTGCCAACCGGATGCGATGGGGCCGCTTCCTGTTCTGGAACGCGCTCGGCGGCTGCGCCTGGGTGGGGGGATATGGAACGGCCGCCTATCTCATCGGGACCGAAATTCAGCGGATTGCCGGACCGGTTGCTCTCGCGCTGGCCGCGATCGTTGCGACTGCGGCCGCCGTTCTGTTCTTGTTCCTTAAAAGGAACGAGCAGCGCCTGACGCTGGAAGCACGCAAGCAGGCGGGCGTGCATTGATTTCGCCCGGTTAATTCAAAGTTGCTTAAAACTTAGCTTTCACTGTCTTCACAGGTCCGCGAGTGTGCGATAGATCTGGCCGGCCGGCTGACAAGATCGCACCACTTCATCCGAGCGCGGGGCATGTCATGAAAGTCATTACGGGCCGTCCAGGACGGCCGCGCGAGTTCGACATCAATGTGGCGACTCGCGACGCGATGGAGGTGTTCTGGCAGAACGGCTTTCACGCCACGTCGTTGCCGGATCTGATCGAGGGCATGCGCCTGACGCGCGGCAGCATCTACAAGGCCTACGAGGACAAGCGCTCGATCTATCTCGCCGCACTCGACGTGTATGTCGAAGAGAAGCTGGGACGTTTCGAGAAGGATCTCGCGAAGAAGGACAAGCGCGCCGCGATCCGCGAGGCGCTGCGCCGCGCCGCCCGGGAGTGCGCGGGCGGCCACGGCCAGAAGGGCTGCTTCGTGACGGCGGCGACGCTCGAGATGGTGCCGCACGACGCAGAGGTGGAGGAGCGCGTGGCGACCCTCTATCGCGGGCTGGAGCGCATGGTCGCGGTCGCGATCGACGAGGGCAAGCGCCAGGGCGACATCACGTCGAAGACGCCGACCGCGGCGCTGTCGCGCTTCCTGGTCTGCACGATCGAGGGCATGTCGGTGCTCGGCAAGCTCGGGCCGACCGAGCGGAGCAATGCGAGCCATATCAATGTGGCGCTGACGCTGCTGGACTGAG
>CAXTVZ010000389.1:0-2842 GCA_964247685.1 uncultured Acetobacteraceae bacterium | reverse complement strand
AGATCTCAGGCCGCCTGCTGGCTCCGCTCCCGCTCGAGCTCGCGGGTGAGGGTCGCCTCGCGCTCGAACATGTAGTCGCGCGTGAGCGGCACCGCGTCCACGCGCGGGCTGAGCTGGATCTGAAAATTCATGTGATCCTCGCGGCGGAAGGCGAGTTCCGAACCCACGAGATAGAGCTCGAACATGCGGCAGAACCGGTCGTCGTAGAGGGCGCGGATGCGATCGCGGTTGGCGGCGAAGCGGGCGCGCCAGTGGGCGATCGTTTTCGCGTAGTGCAGGCGCAGGATTTCGCAATCGGTGATCCAGAGCGATTGCCGCTCGACCGCCGCCACGGTCTCGCTCAGTGACGGCGAGTAGCCGCCGGGGAAGATGTATCTGTCGATCCAGTCATTGGTGACCGCCGGCCCGTCGGCGCGGCCGATCGCGTGGATCAGCGCCACGCCGTCGGGTTTCAGACAGGTCCTGACGACAGCGAAGAACTCGTCGAAATGGCCGATGCCGACATGCTCGAACATGCCCACCGAGACGACGCGGTCGAACCGCTTCGTGACCGTGCGGTAATCGGCGAGCTCGAAGCGCACGCGGCTTGCGAGCCCCGCCTCCTCGGCGCGGCGGCGGGCCTCGTGCAGCTGCTCGACCGAGAGCGTGACGCCGGTGACGCGGCAGCCATATTCGCGGGCGAGCGTCAGCGCCATGCCACCCCAGCCGCAGCCGATATCGAGCACTTCGAGACCGGGCCGGTCGAGCATCAGCTTCGACGCGATATGGCGCTTCTTGGCGAGCTGCGCCTCCTCGAGCGTCTCGTCGCCGCGCGCGAAATAGGCGCAGGAATACTGCCGGTCGGCGTCGAGGAAGAGGGAATACAAGCGACCGTCGAGATCGTAATGATGTGCGGCGTTGCGGCGCGAGCGGGCGGCAGGATTGTACTGGCTCAGGCGGCGGAGCGCGTGGCGGGCGCGGTTGCGGATGCGGACCACCGTGCCGAGGCCGAGATTCTGGGCGTTGGTGACGAGCACGTCGACCGCGTCGAAGAGCGAGCCCTCCTCGATGGAGAGACGCTCGTCCATGTAGCTCTCGCCGAAGCCGAGCGAGGGGCTGACGGCCATGCGGTTCACGGCGATCCAGTCGGCAATGCGGATCGCGGCGTTCGGCGCGGGGCCGGAGCCGTAGACGACGACGCGGCCGTCGGGGTAGCGCACCGACAATCGGCCGGTCCGGATGGTTCGGGACAGCAGAAGGTCGAGCAGATTGACCACGCGCACGTGCTCCTCTTCGGCAAGGGACGAAGCGGAGGATGAACGATGCTGCAGGTGAGGTCAAAACCGGCGTGGCACCGGCCCGACACGAATGGGAGACCGCGCGGACATGCCGCCGGTGGCTGGTGCCACCGGCGGCTGCGTGGGGGTCAGGCCGCGTCGGTGTCCGGCGCGCCGAACTCGACGCTGTCGGTGTTGGCGTCGTCGTCGTCGTCCTGCGCGGTTCCGATCCGCTCGCCGGCCGCCTGGCGCTGTGCCTCTTCGGGCGAGCGCGCGACGTTGACGGTGACGGGGATGCTGACCTCGGGGTGCAGCTGCACGCGGACTTCGTGCAGGCCGAGCAGCTTGATCGGCTGGTCGAGCTCGACCTGGTTGCGGTTGACCGTGAGGCCGCCCGTGGTCACGGCTTCGGCGATGTCGCGCGTGGAGACCGAGCCGTAGAGCGCGCCGCTGTCGCCCGCGGAACGGATCACGATCACGGACAGGCCGCTCATGCGCTCTGCGAGGCGCTCGGCCTCTTCGCGGCGCTTGATGTTGGTGGCCTCGAGCTGCGCGCGCTGCTCTTCGAAGCGGGCGCGGTTCTCCTTGTTGGCGCGGATCGCCTTGCCGCCGGGCAGGAGGAAGTTGCGCGCGTAGCCGGGACGGACGCGCACGATCTCGCCCATCTGGCCGAGTTTTTCCACGCGCTGGAGGAGGATCAGTTCGACGTTGGTCGCCATGTTCCGCTCCTTACGCCACGATGTAGGGAAGGAGGGCGAGGAAGCGCGCGCGCTTGATCGCGACGGCGAGCTCGCGCTGCTTCTTGGCCGAGACGGCGGTGATGCGCGAGGGCACGATCTTGCCGCGCTCGGAGAGGAAGCGCGAGAGCAGGCGCACGTCCTTGTAGTCGATCTTCGGCGCGTTGGGCCCCGAGAACGGGCAGGACTTGCGGCGGCGGTAGAAGGGGCGGCGCGCGCCGACCGCGGTGCGGCGGGCGGCGGGGTTGACGTCGGTGGTGTCGGACATCGTGACTTACTCCGCGTCCATCGTTTCGTGGCGGGGCATCTCGTTGCCCTCGGGGCGCGCGCGGTATTCCTCGCGGTCGTCGTAGCCGCGCTTGCGGCCGGAATCGAACCGGCCGGCGGGCTTGGGACCGCGGAAGGAGCGCTCGCGGTCGTCGGACTTGCGCAGCAGCAGCGCCGACGGAGCCTCCTCGATCTCCTCGACGCGCAGCGTCATGAAGCGGAGAATGTTCTCGTCGAGTGCCAGTAGGCGCTCCATCTCCTTGACCGACGGCGGCTGCGCGTCGAGGCCGAGGAGCATGTAATGCGCCTTGCGGTTCTTCTTGATGCGGTAGGCGAGCGAGCGAAGACCCCAGTATTCGCGCTTCTTGACCGCGCCACCCTCGGGCTCGAGGCGGGCGGCGATCTCGTCGGCGATGGTCTCGACCTGCGCCTGCGTGATGTCGTTGCGTGCGATCAGCACGGTTTCGTAGAACGGCATGTTGTGTCCCTATGGCTCCGTCAACCCGCGCGGCGCGCGGGTATAGCCGGGAGGCCCAGGATGGGCGCCCGGCAGGGAAGCCGCGGCTTAGAGCACAGGGGGGC
>CAXTVZ010000388.1:0-2843 GCA_964247685.1 uncultured Acetobacteraceae bacterium | reverse complement strand
ACCAGCAGCACCGTCCGCTCATCGAGCGGCAACGTGCGCGCGCCATGCGCCTCCGGATCCCCCGTGTTGAACAGCACCGGCACCAGCGGCCATACCTCGCGCGCGGTCCGCAGCAGATCCAGCGGACCGAGGCTCCCCGGCAGCATCACGTCGCTCAGCACCAGGTCGGGGCTCACTTCGCCGCCACCGAGCAGGCGGCACGCCGCGTCGATGCTGGCCGCCTCGGCCACGCGGTAGCCGATCGCCTCCAGCCCCGAGCGCACCGCGCGCCGCACCGCGTGATCGTCCTCCACCAACAGGATCGTCTCGCCCCCGCCCCGCACCGGTTGCCCCCGCACCGCGATCGCGTCCTCGACTGCGGCACCGGCGGTCGCACGCGGCAGGCGCAGCATCGCGCGCGTGCCGCGGCCCACCTCGCTCTCCAGCATGAAGGCGCCGCCCGCGTCGGTGGCAAAACCGCTCACCATCGCCAGGCCCAGCCCCGTGCCCGCGCCCTCCGGCTTGGTGGTGAAGAACGGCTCGGCCGCGCGCCGGAGCTGCTCGCCATCCATGCCGATACCGGAATCGGCCACGCACACCAGCACCGAAGGCGTGTCCCCGGGTGCCGCCAGCGGCAGGTTGGTGCCGACGATCGAGATCGTGCCGCCATCGGGCATCGCGTCGCGCGCGTTGATCGCGAGGTTGAGGATCGCGTTCTCGAAGCCGCTGCGGTCCACCAGCACGGGCCAGAGATCGGGGTCGAGCACCAGCTGCAGCTCGATCCGGCCGCCGGTCGTGCGCCCGAGCAGATCCTCGAGGCTTCGCAGCAGGGCCGCCGTGTCGATCGGACTTGCCGCCGCCGGGCGGCTCCGCGTGAAGGAGAGCAGCTGCCGCGTCAGCCGCGTGCCACGCTCCACCAGGTCGAGCGACGCCTCGAACCGCTCGCGGCGCTCGGCAGCCGAGGCGTGCGGGCCCAGCGCCGCGAAGGTCTCGAGATTGGCCGACAGCCCCTGCAGCAGGTTGTTGAAGTCGTGCGCCACGCCACTGGTCAGCCGGCCGAGCGCCTCGAGCTTGACCGCCCGGCGCGCCACCGCCTCGCCTTCGACGCGTTCGGTCACGTCGGCGAGCGTCAGGATCTCGCCGCCACCCGGCATCGCCGCGCGGAACACCTCGAGCACCCGCGCGCCCACCCGCATCTCGCCCGAGAGCTCCCGCCGGTCGGGACCCAGTCCTTCACTCAGGAGCGGCGGCACGCCACCCGCGAGGGCGGCCGCGATCGCGGCGAGGGGCGTGCCGATCGCGCTCGCGGCGGCGGTGAGCCCCGCCGTCTCGGCGAAGCGCCCATTGCGCAGCACCAGCGTCATCGCGGGCGAGAACAGGGCGACGCCCTCACGCATCCCATTGACCGCGCGTTCGAGCCGCTCGGCCTGCAATCGCTCGCGGTCGCGGGCCGCGTTGAGGCGCTGACGTCCCGCGATCAGGCGCGACGCGGCGCCGGCGAGCAGCAGCAGGACGGAGGTCACGATCGCACCGCCGCCGACCGCCAGCACGCGCTCCCGATGCTCGATCTTCCGCAGGTCCTCATGCCGCACGGCGCCCGCCTTGCTGGAGATTGCGGCGACCAGGGCGCGCGGCCGGGCCAGCGCCGCCTCGTCCGGGGCATCGACGACGCCGAAGCCCGGAGGAACGGGAGCCGCGCCCACGCCGCGCGGCGTGGCCGGGATGCGCGCGCGGAGGTCGGCCAGCGTCGTTTCGAGCGCCGACCGCAGCGCCACGATGTCCGTGCGCAGCGCGGGCGGCAGGCGTTCGGGATGGCGCACCCGGACGAGGGTGGTGCGCACCGCACGCGCGTCCGCCTCGAAGCGCGCACGCGCGGCCCGGAGGTTCGCCTCGTCCACGGCGACGACCGCGATCCGCTCGTCGATCAGGGCACGCTCGAGTGGCAGCTCGGCATCGTCGGCCGCGATCAGGATCGCCACGTAGGTCGTGACCGCGACCCGGACGCGTCCGATGCTGTCGAGCAGGTCCGAGGCCGAGAGCGCCAGGGCCAGCAGGGCGGCCGCCGCGAGCACTGCGATCGTGACGCGGCCCGCGCGAGGGTCGCGCTCGAGCCGGTCGCGCAGGCGACGCGCCAGACCGACGCTCGCGCCACGCCCGCTCAAGGGAGCAGCCAGACCGGGTCGGCCAGGCGGCCCACGAACGCCGCATGCGCCGCGAGCTCGGCCGCGGTCGGCACCACCGCGCGGGGCACGCGGCCGGCCGCCACCTGCCAGCGGCTCTGCCGTCCGGCGCCGGACGCCGCGGTCAGCAGCAGGCCTCGCTGGCGGCCGCCGGTGAGCTCGACATAGACCTCGGCGAGCAGGCGGCAATCGAGCAGCGCGTTGTGGCTGGTGCGCTCGGCGAGGTCGATCGCGAAGCGGCGGCACAGCGCATCGAGGCTGTTGGGCATGCCCGGAAAGCGCTGCTTGGCGAGCAGGAGGCTGTCGACCATGCGCGTCATCGCGAGCGAGGGCCGGCCGATGCGGGCGAGCTCGGCGTTGACGAAGCCGAAATCGAACGGCGCGTTGTGCGCGATCAGCGGGGCATCGGCGATGAAGTCGAGGAACTCGTCGATGATGTCGGCGAACAACGGCTTGCCGCGGAGATCCTCGCGGGTGAAGCCATGCACGCGCGTGGCTTCCGGCGGCACGTCGCGCTCGGGGTCGATCAGCTTGTGGAAGCGGCGGCCCGTGGGCAGGTCCGAGCGCAGCTCGATCGCCGCGATCTCGATGATGCGGTCGCCCGTGAGCGGGTCGAGGCCGGTGGTCTCGGTATCGAACAACACGGCGCGGGCGGCGGTCGACGGCAGCATTCTTCTCTCCGGG
>CAXTVZ010000387.1:0-2874 GCA_964247685.1 uncultured Acetobacteraceae bacterium | reverse complement strand
AGGCGGAGCCGGAAGCCATGCACGCAGCGGAGCCGCAGGCGGGACCGGTCGTGCAGCCGATCGTCATCGGCGGCGACGAGCCGGTGCGAGCTCGCAAAGGTTGGTGGCGGCGGTAGGAAAGTAGCCCGGGGCTCTGCCCCGGGACCCCGCCAGGAGCCTGGGGCTCCTGGACCTCCATCCGCTTACGAAACACTCCGCCCCGGGCGCAGCTCTCTCGCCGATCGATGCGCGGAGTTCGCTTTCAGGGCGCCGACGCCACCTGCGTTGCGGTCTTTCGCCGCGCCTTGATGACGCCCAACGACCGCTCGGCGTCCGCTAACGTGCTGGCGCGGCATTCCGTGGTGTCGTCCGCGCCGTGCCTGCCGAAATCGTCCACGCACACGTTCCGCGTAGCCCGCGCGATCTCGCCGCGCAGCCGGGCGGCGCCGTCGGGCGTCGACAGCAGGTCGGGATTGAAGGACAGCAGGACGGCCTCCGCTCCGTTGTCGTCCTGGACGATGCGAATGCCAATGTCATCTGGGCCGCCGGCATGCGCCGAGGTTGCGGAGCCGAGGGCCAGGACGGTCGCCGCGGCGACCGCGAGAACCGGCCGCGATGTTTTGTTTGATATCGTGAACATGATGCTCTCCCGCTGCCGCTCGAACACCGGGATCGGCATCGCTGCGACGGCGGACGAAGCGGTAAGGCGCAGCGCCATCGGCGGAAATTTAATCGCTCCGAAGCCGGATTAATCCGTTATAAAGCGTACCCGGACTGAGGAAGACGTCGCCGCGCGTCGTTTCCGGAGCCTACCCCGCCTGCCGCCTGTGCCTGCCCGATGCCACTGCTGGTGGACATGCTGACGAAGGTCGATTTGCTGTACGAGTTCGGGCCGCTCCGGCTAATACCGGCGCGCCGGGCGCTGCTGGCGGGCGAACGCCCGATCGCGATCCACAGCCGTGCCTTCGACCTTCTCGCAGTGCTGGTCGAGCAACGTGACCGGGTCGTCAGCCGTGACGAGCTGCTCGCGCGGGTCTGGGCAGGAACGACCGTGTCCGACAACAACATCGGCGTGCAGGTGGCGGCTCTTCGCCGCGTGCTCGCGGCGCACGGCGCCAATCCGAAGGCAATCGTCAACATACCCGGGCGCGGCTACCAGTTCGTGGGAGCGGTGTCGGAGCGGGTCGTCGAGCCGCTGGTGACGTCCGAGCCGCCGTCATCAACGGTCGTAACGAGCGGGGCGAAGCGCGCAGGTGGTCGCGGAGCACTCGCTGGGTGGAGCCGGTGGCCGATCATCGTCACAACGACCGCCCTCCTGGCGATCGTCGTAGTGGCCGCCGCATCCCATCTCCAACCGAAAGGATCAGACAACGTGGAGGATTACCGGCTGACGATCGGGATCGCGCGCTTCGTAGGGGTCGGACCGAACGCGGCCTCTTTGGCGGATGACTATTATGACGCGATCCGAACACCAATGCATCGCTACGACGACATCAAGATCTACCCGATCAAGGACCCCGCGAACGCATCCCCTTATCATTTCCTGCTCTTTGGAAGACTGCGGGTCCTGGGAAATACGGCGACCCTGACCTATCAACTTGAGCGTCCTGACGGCCTCGCTCCCGACGGTGCCTCCCTGGCTGTGAGCACCAATCCGTCACGGGGAAGTCTCGATGAGGCTTCGCATGAAGTCTGGGAGAAGGTGACTTCCCGGATGTTTGCCGACGAGGCGGCGAGGATGTCAGGCGGACCGCAGGATGCGACCTACTTCTACATCAAGGCGCAGGTCGAGGCGCCTCGCTTCAGCCCGCCCGATCAACTGGAAGCCGGGATTGCAGACCTCGAACATGCGCGCCGCCTCGATCAGAACTTCTGGCCTGCGGGTGTCTTGCTGGCCACGCTTCTGACAGATCATCTGCCGCTCACGCCCTCTCAGGCAGGAGACAAGGAGGCGCGTCAGGCCCTTCGACTCACCGACGAGTTGTTGAGGAAAAGGCGAGACAGCACGGTGGCGATGGAACTCAAGGCCATGGCGCTGATCGAGTTGGGCAACGCCAAGGAGGCCCAGCGTGTGGCCTTGCAGGCGCTCGTTGGCGCGTCGAGCGACTTGCTCCTCATATCCACGCTGCTGGACGCCTACACGGAGGACGGTGATTTCGAAGCCGCGGATACGATCCTCAAGGACCCTCGGTTCGGCAGTAATCACGACCAGCGCGCTCAGCTCGCGTTCGCGAGAGGACAGGACGCCTTGGCAAACGACGAGCTCGATAAGTATCTCCCGACAGAGTCAAATGTGTTGATGAGATCGCTGATGCGGTTGCTGAAGGCGGCATCGCTCGCGGAAATCGGTAACGCCAGCGATGCGTCGAAGCAGGTCGCGATCGCGATGGCGGATTTACCTAGGGAATTCCAGACACAGGCCGCCCTGCGGCGAACCTTTTACACGCTGCCTGACGACGCATGGAAGCGATTCAAGGAAGGCCTCACCCAGGCTCGAATGCCGGCCTGATGACGTTCAGGTCGGTCCGATCCGCGAAAGGAAGCATCATGCCGAAGGTCACAACCTACGAACTCAGCTCCGCTTTGTTGCTTTCCGTCTTCATTGCCGGACTCATGTTTGGCTTCGGTGCCGGTCGCGGCCGCGCCGCCCGCCGAAAAATGCAACTCACCAACCTCACCACAGGCCCACGCATCTAATGCATCGGGATGGCGGCCAGGTCGCCCTTCACTCGGCTGCCTCGATCTCGCGTGCGAGAGCCCGCTTCCGCCGCACAGAAGCCGACAGCTGCGCCGCCCGCACCACCCCACCCTTCTGCTGGTCCCACCACGACCCGCTCGTCACCGCCGCGGACGCGCCGCGATCCCCCGTCTCCACCACGTCACGGCGGAAATCGG
>CAXTVZ010000386.1:0-2886 GCA_964247685.1 uncultured Acetobacteraceae bacterium | reverse complement strand
CCCCGCCTTGAACCCGCGCCCCCGGCTGCTATGTTCGACCGACGAACCTCGCCTCATTGCGGGCCAACCAAAAGAAAGATCAGCCTGTGGCGACCGAACGCTCTCAAAATGTACAGGACGTCTTCCTCAATCACGTCCGGAAAGCCAAAACCCCCGTCACGGTCTTCCTAGTCAACGGGGTGAAGCTGCAGGGCATCATCACCTGGTTCGACAACTTCTCCGTGCTGCTCCGGCGCGATGGCCACACGCAGCTGGTCTACAAGCACGCGATCAGCACCGTGATGCCGGGTGCCCCCATCCAGCTGTTCGACGGCGCCAAGACGGAAGGGGCGGCTGCACCCACCGCGCCGGCGCGGCCGGGGGAGATCGTCCCTGGCGGCGGCACGCTCTGACGGTCACCAAGCTGCGGCGGCGCCCACGCGCACGGGCGTGGTGCTGCCGTGGGATCGGCACGACACCGGACGCGCGGCAGAGGCGCGCCTCGCGGAAGCGGTGGGGCTCGCGGCCTCGATCGGGCTCGTGGTGGTCGAGCAGGTCATTCTCCCGCTGCGTGAACGCCGGCCCGCGACGCTGCTTGGACAGGGCCAGGTCGAGGGCCTGAAGTCGGCACTCGACGCGGCCGATGCCACGCTCGTGGTGGTGGATGCGAGCCTCACGCCCGTGCAGCAGCGCAATCTCGAGCGCCTGTGGGACCGCAAGGTCATCGACCGCACCGGGCTGATCCTCGACATCTTCGGCGAGCGCGCGGCCACCAGCGAAGGCGCGCTGCAGGTCGAGCTCGCCCATCTCGAGTACCAGCGCTCGCGGCTGGTCCGCTCCTGGACCCATCTCGAGCGCCAGCGCGGCGGCTTCGGCTTCCTGGGCGGCCCGGGCGAGACGCAGATCGAGGCCGACCGCCGCCTGATCACCGACCGCATCGTCAAGCTCAAGTCCCAGCTCGAGCAGGCCCGCCGCACGCGCGGCCTGCATCGCGACGCACGCCGCCGAGTACCGTTCCCGACAGTGGCGCTGGTGGGCTACACGAACGCCGGCAAGTCGACGCTGTTCAACGCGCTCACCGGTGCCGCCGTGCAGGCGCGCGACCAGCTCTTCGCGACGCTCGATCCCACCATGCGCGGCCTGCGCCTGCCCTCGGGGCGGCGCGCGATCCTGTCCGACACGGTGGGCTTCATCAGCGAATTGCCGACCGAGCTCGTGGCCGCCTTCCGCGCGACGCTCGAGGAGGTCGCCGAGGCCGACGTCATTCTCCACGTGCGCGATGCGGCCCATCCCGACAGCGCCGCGCAACGGGCCGACGTCACCGCCGTTCTCGAAGGCATGGTACGCGACGACACGCTCGGCAAGGACTGGCCCGCACGCACGATCGAGGTGCTGAACAAGATCGACCTCGTGCCGCCCGGGCATGCAGTGCTCCCGCCGGAGGGGAGTGTCGCGGTGTCGGCACTGACCGGGCTGGGCCTGGATCGCCTGAAGAACGTCATCGACCGGCAGATCTCGGCCACGATGGAGCAGGCCGAGTACGGCCTGGCGCTGACCGACGGCGCGCGTCTGGCCTGGCTGTACGAGCATGGCGAGGTCCTGCAGCGAACCGATTCCGACGCCGGCGTCGACATCACCGTGCGGCTGCGCCGGTCCGATCGCGCCCGCTTCGAGCGGACCGCGCCCGGGGAGCAGCCCTCATGAGCGTCGGGCGGCGCGAGGCCGTGCTGCTGAGCCAGATCCTGACCGAGGTCGCCGCAAGCGAGATCGTGCCGCGCTTCCGCCGGCTGAGCGAGGGTGCGATCCGTTGCAAATCCGGACCGCTCGATCTCGTGACCGAGGCTGACGAGATCGCCGAAGTCGCAATCGCCGAACGCCTGGCGCGCGCATTCCCGGGCGCGGTGCTGATCGGCGAGGAGGCCGCTTCGCGCGACCGGGACGTGATCCGCCGCTTGCAGGGCGCGCCGCTGGCGATCGTGGTCGACCCGATCGACGGCACCGCGAACTTCGCCGCCGGCGTGCCGCTGTTCGGGTCCATGGCCGCGATCGTGGTCGAGGGCGAGGTCGTGGCCGCGGCGATCCACGACCCGCTCGGCGGCGACACGGCGATCGCGGCGCGCGGGGAGGGCTCGGAGATCCTCTTCAGGGATGGCGGGACGCAGACGCTGCGCGTGGCGCCGGCCGTGCCGTTTGCCGAGATGACCGGCAAGGCGGCGCCGCGGCACTTCCGGCCCGAATGGCGGGAACGTCTGTCACATCGGCTGCTCGGCGCGATGGCGAGCTGGGATTACCGCTGCGCCGCCCACGAATACCGGATGGCGGCCGGTGGACACTGCCACTTCCTGCTCTTCAACCACCTGATGCCGTGGGACCACCTGCCGGGCTACCTGCTGCACAAGGAAGCGGGCGGGTACGCGGCCCGGCTCGACGGCTCGCTCTATCGGCCGACCCATCTGGACGGGGGGCTGCTCTGCGCGCCCGATCGCGACAGCTGGGACGAGGTGCGTGGAGTGTTGTTTGGGTAGAAGGCCAGGGCGCTGCCCTGGACCCGCTGGGGCCTCGGCCCCAGACCCCGTTTGCTGGTCGGGAGTGACCTCCCTGCCGAACGTCTGAATGTCTCATAAGAGATATTATGCCAACTCGAGCTTGGCCCGAGGTGAGCTCAGCCGCGCCGCTCGGATGGCGATGCGTTGTGGCGCGCGAGCACGGCGTCGTTCGCGTCGTCGATCTCCAGCAGCTTGACCTCGTAGCCCCAGAGATCCGCCAGCGCCTTCAGCGTCGCCTCGGCGTCCTTCTTGTGCAGCACGTGACCCGGCCGCGTGCGGTGTTCGAGCTGCAGGCAGCGGTCGCCTGACAGGTCGACATCGACGATCTGGATGTCGGGGTTGTAGGCACCCGGGTCGTAGG
>CAXTVZ010000385.1:0-2945 GCA_964247685.1 uncultured Acetobacteraceae bacterium | reverse complement strand
AGAACGGCTTGAGCGCCGTCTTGTTGCGGAAGTTGAAGCTCTGGAACATGTAGTTTCCGAGTGTGGACATCTCGCCGTATTTCCCGCCCAACAGCTCCTGCAGGGATGCGGCCGCGTTGGGCTCCGGCTTCTTGGGCTCGGGTAATTCAGTCAGAAGCTTGTCGATTTTGGCAAACATTCGCGCCTCCAGACGCCCTCGTCGCGAGGCGGAGCCCCCGCTGATCGGGACAGCCCCTGCTTAAGGCCCAACGCGAGGATTGGTTGCGCGGCGGGGTCGTCACGGCAAGGCAAGCTGCCTGGCGATGGGTCGATCGGGACCGTTCGGCCGGTGTCGCGGGAGCGCCGGTCCCCAACGCCGCTGGTCAGTCGGGCCGGTGCAGCGTGACATTCATGTGGCAGCTCAGCGCCTCGCCGGGCGGGATCAGGGCGACGCCCGGCTTGGCGGTGAACTCGCCCTCGAAATCGCGCGGGCTCGAATAGCCGCACCATGGTTCGATGCAGACGAAGTCCGCGGGCTTCGACCAGATGCCCAGCGTGGAGAACCCCTCCCAGGCGACGGTGATCGCGGGGGCGTGCGCGCCGGGTGCCTCGTAGCGCACCTCGTGGCTCGACGGGCTCTCCAGGATCACCGCGTCCTGGGCGAACACCGCCTCCGAGAGCGCCAGCACGCGCCCCGCGACCGGTGTCGCCACCGGGTCGGGCAGGAGCAATCCACCCTCGAGCCGGCGCACGGGGCCGTTCTCGTCCATCGTGAAGACGAGGCGGTGCGCGTCCTTCGGCGTGCCCTCGGCGAGCGGCCAGCGGAAGGCGGGATGCGCGCCGACCGAAGCGGGCAGCACCACGTCGCCGGTGTTCTCCACGCGGAAGCCGATCCGGAGCGTCGGGCCCGACACCGCGTAGTCCAGCACGAGGCGGAATGCGAACGGGTAGGCGCGCCTGGTCCCGGGGTCGTCGGTGAGCTCGAGCGTGCAGCCATCCTGCCTGCGGTCGACGAAGCGGAAGTCGCGGTCGCGCGCGAAGCCGTGCTGCGTCAGGCGGCCCGCGAAGCCCTGGTGGCGCAGCGTGTCGTGGGCCAGGCGGCCGATGATCGGGAACAGCACCGGTGCATGCCGCGGCCAGGCGGGCTCCGCCTGCCACAGCATCTCGGCGCCCTCCGTGAAGCGGAGCGAGCAGAGCTCGGCGCCCGCCGCCTTCACGCGCGCCCCGATCGCGTGGTTGCCGAACTCATGCGCGTCCATGGCTGCCGCCCTCCGTGATCGCCGTCCCGTGCACCCTAGCGTTAGCGCTCCCGGCGCCCTCCCGCCACTGGCGCCGGGCACTGGCGCCGGCCTCTGGCGGTGCTGCGCATCTTGGGGCAGGGTTCGATCGGGAAACGACACGAGGGGCGCGCGGAATGGCAGCGACGGGCACGGCGAGAGGTGGGCTCATCATCGCGGCTGTGGCGGTCGGATCGGTCGCGGCCTTCGCCTGGGCGGCGGGGTTTCTCACGCCCGGGCGGCTGGCGCCCGAGCGCTACATCGCAGCCCTCCGGCCGCCCGGTGGGGCCGTTGCCGGCGACCGGCGCAACCACGCCCCCGGCGTCTGCGTGATCGGCACCTTCCAGGCGACCGGGGCGGCGGCGGCGCTGTCGAGTGCGACGGTGTTCCGCGTCGGGACTTCGAAGCTGCTCGGCCGGTTCAGCCTCGGCAGCCCGCAGCCGATGGCGCCCGAGGCCAGCACCCGCGTCCGCGGCTTCGCGTTCCGGATCACCTCACCCGATGGCGCGGAGTGGCGGAGTGCGATGATCGACCTGCCGTTCTTTCCCGTGGGTACGCCGGCGGCCTTCCTGCAGCTCCTGCAGGCGGGCGGGTCGAAGGATCCGGGGGCGATGGGCCGGGTCGCCGCCGCACATCCCGAGCTCAAGAATTTCGGTGCCTGGGCCAAATCGGCGCCCTGGACGCCGAGCTTCGCGGAGGAGCGCTACAACAGCCTCGACGCCTTCGTGGGCACCGACGCGAGCGGTAACACCCACCATGTGCGGTGGTCGCTGCTGCCGACGGCACCGGTCGATCACGTGACCCCCGACGCGCTCGCCGCCATGCCGAAGAATTTCCTCGACCAGGATCTGACCAGACGCCTCGCGAGCGCGCCGCTCAGCTGGACGATGGTGCTGACCGAAGCGGGGCCGGGCGACAACACGGCCGACCCGAGCCAGGCCTGGCCGGCGGACCGCAAGACGATCACCGCCGGCACGATCACGCTGACCGAGAGCACGCCCACCAACACCGGGCCTTGCCGCGACGTCAATTTCGATCCGACGGTGCTGCCGTCAGGGCTTTCCACGGGTGACGACCCATTCCCCGCGGCGCGCTCGTCGGTCTACGCGGTGTCGTTCAACCGGCGCACGGCAGAGGAGGCGGCACGATGAGCGAGCGCACTTACGGCACGACGGACACGACCGCGGCGACGGATGTGGTGACGGAGAAGTTCTCGCCGGCGCAGCGCGTGCTGCACTGGTCGATGGCGGTGGCGATCATCGCGATGCTGTTTATCGGGGTGGGCATGGTCTCGACCGTGCGGCCGGCCTACCTGGCGCTGCTCGATATCCACCGCCCGCTCGGGATCGCGATCCTCGTGCTGGCGCTGACGCGGCTCGGCCTGCGCCTGCGCCGCGGTGCGCCGCCGCTGCCGCGCGACCTGCCGGCGCCCGCGAAGATGGCGGCCAAGCTGTCGCACGTGCTGCTCTACGCCGCGATGATCTCGATGCCGCTGATCGGCTGGGCGATGGTCTCGGCCGCCGGATTTCCGGTGGTGATGTGGGGCGGCGTGCACCTGCCGCCGATCCTGCCGCAAAGCGACGGGCTGCACGCGATCCTGTGGGATGCGCACAGGATCATCGCGTATCTGCTGTTCGCGCTGATCGTGGTGCATGTGTCGGCGGCGCTGATGCACGCGCTGATCCGGCG
>CAXTVZ010000384.1:0-2961 GCA_964247685.1 uncultured Acetobacteraceae bacterium | reverse complement strand
CAAGGGACGACTGTCCCTTGGCGGGTCCAGGGCAGAGCCCTGGCCTTCTAACAACGGCGTCATCCGCTGGTCAGATCAAGCCGCAGCGTCATGCAATACGCGCCACCGCCCGACATGATGAACGGGTCGAGCGCCACGTCGCGCACGGTGTAGCCCCGCGCGGCCAGCCGCTCGTGCAGCGCGGGGGCGGCGCGGGCCATCACCACCGTGTCGCCGAGAGCCACGGCGTTCACACAGAAGCGGGCCGCGTCCTCCTCGGTCGCCTCGATGCGCAGCGCTTCGGGCACGTTCGCGTGGATCGCGGCGAGCGAATCGGGCGTGAAGGCGGGCGGGTAGAACAGCACCTCGCCGCGGGGCAGCACGCAAAAGCAGGTGTCGAGGTGGTAGAAGCGCGGGGTCGCGAGCTGAAGCGCCACCTGGTCGCGGCCGAAGAAGCGATCGATTGCCGCGATGCTGCTCTCGCCCGAGCGCTGGCCCCAGCCCACCCAGAACTGCGCGCGCGTGCGGTCCCAGATGCAGTCGCCGGCACCCTCCTGCTCCACGCCGGCGGGCAGCTCGGCCACCTCCGCGAGCAGGCCGCGCACGCGGAGGTCCTCGAACGCGGCCGCGAAATGGGCGGCCTCGCCGGCGCGCTCGGCGCAGTGGAAGCGGGCCACCAGGCAGCGCCCGTCGAGCACGATCGCCGCGTTCGCGGGGAACACCATGTCGGGCAGGCCGGGCTGGCCGGGGATGGTCACGATCGTGGCACCGGCGGTCTCCAGCGCTGCCGCCAGCGCGCCGGAGGCCGCCGCTGCCCGCCGCTGGTTGCCGGCCGGGTCGTCGTGCCAGGCCTCCGGGCGCATCCAGGGATTGATCGTGTAGGAGACGTCGTAGTGGGAGGGATCCGTCATCAGCAGGGTGGGGGTCACGCGGGGGGGCTTTCCTTCGGGCGGTCGCAGGCTTGTAGCGGCCGATCGCGCCGCCGCCGATGATCATGTTTGGTGCGGTGCACAATCCGCGGCAAGGGTCATTGCTCCGTCGGGCGTGAAGGAGTAGGTCCGATGCGCGACCGGGTGCCCTCGGCGGCTCGGAAAACTGCGCGCTTGCGGGCTCCGGTCGGGATCGCCCAGGGTGAACAAAGAGGCGGCAGGATTTGGAAAAAGAGGCTAGCGAGAGAATGAGCAATCGGGGGAAGTGGGCCGCGCGCGCGGTCGCCTCGTTCGGCGTGACCTTCCTGCTCGGCGGGTGCGACCTGGCCGTCCTCAACCCGCAAGGCAGTGTCGGCCAGGCGGAGCGCGAGCTGATCATCACCGCCTTCGTGCTGATGCTGATCGTGGTGGTGCCGACCATCACCGCGACGCTGGTGTTCGCCTACCGGTTCCGGGCGTCGAACACCAAGGTGGAGCACCGGCCGGACTGGGCGCACTCGACCAAGCTCGAGATCATCCTGTGGGGCATCCCGCTGGCGATCGTGGCGGTGCTGGGGACCATCACGTGGGAGACCTCGCACTCGCTCGACCCGTATCGCCCGCTCACGGTGGGCGGCAAGCCGCTCGACATCGACGTGGTGGCACTCGACTGGAAGTGGCTGTTCATCTACCCCGACCTCGGGATCGCCTCGGTCAACGAGGTCGCCTTCCCGGCCGGCCGGCAGGTGGCCTTCCACATCACCTCGGACACGGTGATGAACTCGTTCTTCATCCCGCAGCTCGGCTCGATGATCTACGGCATGGCCGGGATGCAGACCCAGGACCATCTGATCGCCAACCAGCCCGGCAAGTACGGCGGGCTCGCGACCATGATCAACGGCCGCGGCTTTGCCGACATGCACTTTACCGCGATCGCGACGGATGGGCAGGCTGGGTTCGCCCAGTGGGTTGCTAAGGTGCGCGCAGCACCGGATCACCTCGACGTGGCAACCTACCCGAAATTGGCCGCACCGAGCGAAGCCGACCCGGTCCACTACTTCTCGGTTGCCGAACCGCACCTATTTGACGACATCATCGCCAAATACATGGGCAAGGCGCAGGCCGGCTCGGCGAGCCTCAAGGAATAGGTCCATGAATCTGCTGGGCAAGCTCACACTCGCGGACATCCCTCTCGACAACCCGATCGAGATGGGTGCGGTCGTCTTCATGGCCCTCGTGGTGGGCATGGTCATCGCGGCCGTGACCTATTTCGGGCGCTGGACCTACCTGTGGAAGGAATGGGTCACCTCGGTCGATCACAAGCGGATCGGGGTGATGTACATCCTGCTCGCGCTGGTGATGCTGGTCCGCGGGTTCATCGACGCGCTGATGATGCGCTCGCAGCAGGCGCTGGCCGGGCCAGGACATGCAGGCTACCTGCCGCCGCATCACTACAACCAGATCTTCTCGGCCCACGGCGTGATCATGATCTTCTTCATGGCCATGCCGTTCATGATCGGGCTGATGAACGTGGCGGTGCCGCTGCAGATCGGCGCTCGCGACGTGGCGTTCCCGTTCCTGAACTCGATCTCGTTCTGGCTGACGGCGGTGTCGGTCGGGCTGGTGAACGCCTCGCTGGCGATCGGCGAGTTCGGCCAGGCCGGCTGGCTGTCGTATCCGCCGCTGTCGGAGATCCAGTACAGCCCCGGGTCGGGCATCGACTATTACATTTGGTCGCTGCAGATCTCGGGCATCGGAACGCTTCTGACGGGGGTGAACTTCTTCACCACCATCCTGAAGATGCGCGCGCCTGGCATGGACCTGTTCAAGATGCCGGTGTTCACCTGGACGGCGCTGTGCACCTCGGTGCTGATCATGGCGGCCTTCCCGATCCTGACGGTGACGCTCGGGATGCTGACGCTGGACCGCTATCTCGGCTTCCACTGGTTCACCAATGACGGTGGCGGGAACCAGATGATGTACGTGAACCTCATCTGGGCGTGGGGTCATCCCGAAGTCTACATCCTGATCCTGCCGGCCTTCGGCGTGTTCTCCGAGGTGGTGCCGACCTTCA
>CAXTVZ010000383.1:0-2965 GCA_964247685.1 uncultured Acetobacteraceae bacterium | reverse complement strand
CCGGCCGGATCGCCGGCGCTGACGGCGAGAACCGTCGGCGCCGGCCCCGTCACGAGAAGAGCCGGGCCATCAGATGTGCAGTGCCCGGCCATCGACGGCGAGTGCCGCCTCCTTGACCGCCTCGTTGAGGCTCGGATGGGCGTGGCAGGTGCGGGCGACATCCTCGGCCGAGGCACCGAACTCCATCGCGGTCGCGAGCTCGGCGATCAGCGTGCCGGCATCGGGACCGATGATGTGCGCGCCGAGGATCCGGTCGGTGCGGCTGTCGGCCAGGATCTTCACGAAGCCGTCGGTCGAGCCCATGGCGCGCGCGCGCGCGTTCGCGGTGAACGGGAATTTGCCCACGCTGTACTGGATGCCTGCCTGGCGCAGGCCTTCCTCGGTCTGGCCGATCGAGGCGACTTCGGGCCAGGTGTAGACGACGCCCGGGATCACGTCGTAGTTCACGTGACCGGCCTTGCCGGCGATCAGCTCGGCGCAGGCGACACCTTCCTCCTCGGCCTTGTGGGCGAGCATCGGGCCGCGCACCACGTCGCCGATCGCGTACACGCCGGGAACGTTGGTCGCGAAATGCTCGTCGATCTTCACGCGGCCGCGCTCGTCGAGTTCGAGACCGAGCTTCTCGATATCGACGCCGTCGTAGCGCGGGCGCCGGCCGATCGCGACCAGCACGACATCCGCCTCCATCGTGGAGCTTTCACCGCCAGCGGCAGGCTCTAGCTTGAGAGTGACGCCGGCGTCAGTCGCCTCCGCTCCGGTCACCTTGGTGCTCAGCTGGAACTTGATGCCGTCCTTGGACAGCACGCGCTGGAACGTCTTGCCGATCTCGCCGTCCATGCCTGGCACGAGCCGGTCGAGGAACTCGACGACGGTCACGGCGGCGCCGAGCCTGCGCCACACGGAGCCGAGCTCGAGGCCGATATAGCCGCCGCCGATCACCACCAGGCGCCTGGGCACTTCGCTCAGCTCGAGCGCGCCGGTCGAGGTCACGATCCGCTTCTCGTCGATCGTGACGCCAGGCAGCGGGATGCTCTCGCTGCCGGTCGCGATGATCACCTGCTTGGCCGTGTGCGTCTTGCCGTCGACCGTGACGCGCCCGGGCTCGCTGAGCGTGCCCTCGCCCTTGAGCCAGACGACGCCGTTCTTCTTGAACAGGAACTCGACGCCCTTGACGTTGGCACTGACCACCTCGCCCTTGCGCTTCTGCATCTGCGCGAGATCGAGGCCGACATGGTCGATCATCACGCCGTGCTCGGCGAAATGCTCGCGCGCCTCGATGAAGTTCTCCGACGATTGCAGCAGCGCCTTGGACGGGATGCAGCCGACATTGAGGCAGGTGCCGCCGAGCGTCGCGCGCCGCTCCACGCAGGCAACCTTGAGGCCGAGCTGGGCCGCGCGGATCGCCGCCACGTAGCCTCCAGGACCGGCGCCGAGTACGATCACGTCAAAATCGGTGTCGCCATGCGGTGCGGGGGGCGCCTTGGCCGGCGCGGGCTCCGGCTTGGCGGGTGACGAGGCAGATGCAGGCGTGGACGGCGCGGCTGCCGCCCTGGCGGTGGCCGAGGCCCCATTGCCCGGCGCGATGCTGCCGAGCACCGTGCCGCGCTCGACCTCGTCGCCTTCGCGCACGCCATGCGTTTCCAGCACGCCGGCGGCGGGTGCGTTGACCTCGACGGTGACCTTGTCGGTCTCGAGCTCGACCACGGCTTCGTCGGCCGCAACCGTGTCGCCCGGCTGCTTGAGCCAGCGCGCGACGGTGGCAGAGCTCACGCTCTCGCCCAGCGTGGGAACGATGATATCGACGGGCATGGGAGGGGAGCTTTCTACAGAGACAGCAGGAGGCGGCGCGGGTCCTCGATGTTCTCCTTCACCCGCACCAGGAAGGACACGGCTTCCTTCCCGTCGATGATCCGGTGGTCGTAGGACAGCGCGAGATACATCATCGGCCGGATCTCGACCTTTCCGGCCACCGCGATCGGGCGTTCCTGGATCTTGTGCATGCCCAGGATCGCCGATTGCGGCGCGTTCAGGATCGGCGTCGACATCAGCGAGCCGTAGATGCCGCCATTGGTGATCGAGAACGTGCCGCCCGAGAGCTCGTCGACCTTGAGCGCGCCGTCACGCGCGCGCTTGCCGAAGTCCGCAATGCGGCGCTCGATTTCGGCGAAACCCATGGCTTCGGCGTCGCGCAGCACGGGCACGACGAGCCCGTTCGGGCCGCCCACCGCGATGCCCATGTTGACGAACTTGCGATAGACGATCTCGTCGCCGTCGATCTCGGCATTGACCGCCGGGAACTCTTCCAGGCCGGCGCAGCAGGCGCGCACGAAGAACGACATAAAGCCCAGGCGCGAGCCGCTGTGCTTCTTCTCGAACTGGTCTTTGTACTGCGTGCGCAGCGCCATCACCGCCGACATGTCCACCTCGTTGAAGGTGGTGAGCATTGCCGCGTTGGTCTGGGCTTCCTTGAGGCGTCGCGCGATGGTCTGACGCAGGCGCGTCATTTTCACGCGTTGCTCGCGCGCATCGTTGGTGCGCCTGGCTTTCGGGGCTTCCGGCGCCTTCGCCACGGGCGCGGGACGCTCGAGGAACTCGATCACGTCGCCCTTGGTGATGCGCCCGTCCTTGCCCGTGCCGGTGCCGACCTGCTCGGCCGAGACGTTGTTCTCGGTGAGCATGCGCAATGCCGCGGGCAGCGGCGCATGCGGCTCGCGCGCGACATCCGCCGGCGGCGTCGCGGGTCGCGCCACGGGACCGCTGGGACGCGGCGGCGGGTTCACGCCGGCGCCGTTCTTCGGGGCGGAAGCGGTCGGGGCGGAAGCGGACGGTGCGGAAGCGGCCGGGGCGGAAGCGGACGGTGCGGGCTCGGCCTTCGGCGCCGGTGCGGCCGCGGCGGCGGGGGCGGCACCCGCGCCATCGAGCGTGCCGAGCAGCGCGCCCACCTCGACCTCGTCCCCTTCGGCGG
>CAXTVZ010000382.1:1839-2971 GCA_964247685.1 uncultured Acetobacteraceae bacterium | reverse complement strand
ACCCCGTTGGCCTGCAGCATGCGCACCTGCTCGGCGGCCACCACCGCGCCCACCAGGCGGCGCATGTCCTCGTCGTCGTCGAGCCCGCCCAGCGTCTCGTTCAGCCAGTTCGGGATGGTGGTGCCGTTCTTCTCGATGAACGGACGCGAGCGGGCCAGATTTGCCAGCGGCAGGATGCCCGGCACGATGGGTGCTGCAATGCCGGCGGCAAGCGCCCGGTCGAGGAAGCGGAGGAACAGGTCGTTGTCGAAGAACAACTGGGTGATCGCGCGCGTGGCCCCCGCGTCGAGCTTGCGGCGAAGGTTGTCGAGATCGGCCTCGGGAGTTCCGGCATCCGGGTGGGTCTCGGGGTAGGCCGCGACCGAGATCTCGAAATCGGCGACGCGCCTGAGCCCGGCCACGAGCTCGACGGCGTTGCGGTAGCCGTCCGGGTGCGGGACGAAGCGGCCGCCCTCGTTGCCGGGTGCATCGCCGCGCAGCGCCACGATGTGGCGCACCCCCGCCTCCCAGTATTGCGCCGCGACCTCGTTCACCTCGCCGCGCGAGGCGCCCACGCAGGTGAGATGGGCGGCGGGGCGCAGCGTCGTCTCGCTCGCGATGCGGGCCACCGTCGCGTGCGTGCGGGCCTGGGTGGAGCCGCCGGCGCCGTAGGTCACGGAGACGAAGCTGGGGCGCAGCCGCTCGAGCTTGCGGATCGCCTCCCACAGCGTGGTCTCCAGCGCCGGAGTCTTGGGCGGGAAGAACTCGAACGAGAGCGTGGGCACGGGCAGCGACGCGGGCGCCGGCAGCCCCGCCACGCGCGGTGCGGTCAGCCAGCGCTCCAAGGTCCGCGGGTACGCGTGGCCCAAATCGGGGTTCCCTTCGGAAATATCGCGAGGTCGGGGTGTATCAGGCGGGACACGCGGCGGCCAGCATCGCGACCCGCCAGATTGCGCCCTCGCCCGACCGTGATATTCAAGATGCTGCTCTCTCCTGGCGCATCCCGGGGTTTCCCCACGCTCGAAACGGACAATCGCATGCAAGCCGCCCGGTTCCCTCTCGCGCACACCGTCCGGCTTGGTGCGACCGCCCTCCTCGTGGCGGTCTCGCTCGCGGGCTGCGCCGCCAAGCCGCCGCCAGCCAACGACCCCGA
>CAXTVZ010000382.1:0-1739 GCA_964247685.1 uncultured Acetobacteraceae bacterium | reverse complement strand
GCGGGCACCACGCTGATGCGCTACGTGATCAACACGACGGCCGGTCTGGGCGGCTTCTTCGATGTGGCCAAGCACCTGGGCTACCGGGAGGTCGACGACGACGGCGGCCTGACGCTGGAGTCCTGGGGCTTGCCGCCCGGCCCCTATCTCTACCTGCCGGTGGTGGGGCCCCGCACCCTGACCACCGCGGTCGGCTACGGGCTCGACCAGGCGCTGAGCCCCTTCACCTACGTGCCGCGCGGCTACGGGCTGCTGACGCTCGACACCGTGATGTACGGGGTCACCGCGGTCGATGCGCGTGCCGCCGTGCTGCACGACCTCGACGAGCTGAACAAGACCGCGCTCGACCCCTATGCGACCATCCGCAGCGCCTACCAGCAGAGCCAGCAATCGCGCCTGGCCAAGCTGCGGGCGGAGCAGGGCTTCACCACGCCCGACTGGTACTCCCACTGACGGCGAGAGGGGGGGCGTTGATGCTCGCGGTCGAACAGGTTAAGCCCGACGCATGATCCGAGTCCGACGCCGCCTTCTCTCACTCGCCGCCGCAGCCACGATGCTGCTGGGCGGCGCCTCCGCGAGCCACGCGCAATCCGGGTCCGGCCCGGCCGCCTTCGTGCAGCAGCTCGGCGGCCAGCTGGTGCAGATCGTCAACGCGCCGGGCACGCCTCAGAGCAAGACCAGCCAGCTGCAGCCGGTGATCGACGGCGGCATCGCGGTCGACGAGATCGCGCGGTTCTGCCTCGGCCATTACTGGCAGACGGCGACACCGAGCCAGCAGACGCAATACCTGCACCTGTTCCATTCGGTGCTTCTGAACAGCATCGTCAGCCATCTCGGCTCCTATCATGGCGTCACCTTCGCGCTGGGCGGCACGAGTGCGGGGCCCGAAGGCACGCTGGTGGAGACAACGATCAACCGTCCCGGCGAGCAGCCCGCGAACGTGGAGTGGGTGGTCAGCGACAACAAGGTGATCGACGTCGTGGGCGAGGGTGCGAGCCTGCGCAGCACCCAGCGCGCCGACTACACCAGCTACCTGGCACGCCACGGCGGCGACGTGGGGGCACTCATCGCGGCCCTTCAGCGCCAGGTTGCGAGAAACAGCGGCTGAGCGCGCGCTTCAGCATCCGCTAACCGTTGGGGCGCTAGGTTGGCGCCCATGTCCTGCCAGATCGATACCGCACTGCTCGCCGACGTCCTCCGCAGCGAGCTGGCGCCCGTGATGGGCCAGCTCGAGCGCTTCGTCGATCGGCGGATCTCCGAGCTCAGCGTGGAGATCTATTCGGCGACGCAGCTCGCCGAAAGTTCCGAGGACAACATCACCGCCCAGCTCCGCCAGCTCCACGCCCAGGTCGAGAGCATGGTCGCCGGTTCCGATCCGGACATGCGCAACAGCGGGATGGAGCTCGAGGCGGTGGTGGTCACCACCGAAGCCGCGGCCAACCAGATCATGGAGGCCGCCGAAGCGATTGCTGACATCGTGCGCACCGCCCTGCCCGCGGGCGAGACGGCCGCCGTGATCGGGCGAAAGATCGACGTGATCTTCGAGGCCTGCGCCTTCCAGGATCTCACCGGTCAGCGCGTGCGCCGGGCGATCGAGCATCTGGAGCATGTCGAGAGCGCGCTGACGGGGATGACGCTGCCGCCGGGCACGGCGCACGAGGTGCGGATGCCATCGGCGCCAACGGTGCAGTCGACGGGGGCGGACATCGACCAGGCGGCGGTGGATGCGTTGTTCGGGT
>CAXTVZ010000381.1:0-2980 GCA_964247685.1 uncultured Acetobacteraceae bacterium | reverse complement strand
CAGCAGGAGGAGAAGGAGGAGAGCGCCCGCCAGCGGGCGCTGGCCGCCGAGGAGGAATGGATCGGCTCCTCGCCCCGCGCGCGGCAGGCCAAGAGCCAGGCCCGCATCAAGCGCTACGAGGAGATGCTCGCCGAGGGCGCCGAGCGCGCCGGCGGGGTGGCCGACATCGTCATCCCGCCCGGCCCACGGCTCGGCGGCACGGTCATCGAGGCCGACAAGCTGCGCAAGGGCTTCGGCAACCGCCTGCTGATCGACGACCTCTCCTTCAAGCTCCCTCCCGGCGGGATCGTCGGAGTGATCGGCCCGAACGGTGCGGGCAAGTCGACGCTGTTCAAGATGATCATCGGCAACGACAACCCCGATTCCGGCACGCTGCGCGTGGGCGAGACGGTGGAGCTCGGCTACGTCGACCAGTCTCGCGACGCGCTCGACGACGACAAATCGGTCTGGGAGGAGATCTCCGGCGGCACCGACGTGATCCACATGGGCAAGCGCACGGTCCCCAGCCGCGCCTACGTCGGCGCCTTCAACTTCAAGGGTGCGGATCAGCAGAAGAAGGTCGGGATCCTCTCCGGTGGCGAGCGCAACCGCGTGCATCTCGCGAAGATGCTCAAGGCCGAGCACAACGTGATCCTGCTCGACGAGCCCACCAACGATCTCGACGTCGATACGCTGCGGGCACTCGAAGACGCGCTGTCGCAGTTCGCCGGCTGTGCCGTGATCATCAGCCACGACCGCTGGTTCCTCGACCGGCTCGCGACCCACATCCTCTCCTTCGAGGGCGACAGCCATGTCGAGTGGTTCGAGGGCAATTTCGAGGCCTACGAGGCCGACAAGCGACGACGTCTCGGCGACGCCGCCGTCGAGCCGCACCGCATCAAATACCGGCCGCTCGCGCGCTGACGCGGGCGCCGCCGCGCAGCACCCGATGGCGGGTCGCCTCGTCCGAACGGGCCGCCTGCTGCTGGCACCGGTCAACTGGGCCGACCTCGCCGACGTCACCCGTCTGAAGCGCGACCCGCAGGCCTTCGCCATGATGCTCGGCGGCGTCCGCACCCCCGGCCAGGTGATGGACGAGATGGCCGCCGACATCGCCTTCTGGGGTGAGCGGGGGATCGGCATCTTCACCATGCGCGAGCAGGGCGTCTTCCGCGGCATCACCGGCTTCCACGACCGCCCGGACGGCCGCGGCATCGCACTCCGCTTCGCGCTCGCTCCCGGCGCGCGCGGACGCGGCCTGGCGCGCGAGGGCGCGGGTGCGGCGCTGCGCTTCGGCCATGACGAGGGCTGCCCCCGCATCATCGCGGTGGCCCGCGAGGAGAACCGCACCTCGCGCCTGGTGCTCGGCGGCATCGGCATGAGCGTGCGCGACCGTTTCGGACGCGACGGCCACCAGATGCTGGTCTACGAGAGCGTTCGCGAAGGCGCCTAGCGGCCGGCGGATGCCGACCACGTCGGCACCGTCGGCGGCGACCACCCCTGCCAGCCCCCAAACAGGATCGGTGGTGGAGAGCCGCGAGGCCACCGAGTCGGTCACCTTCCGCAGCTTCTCGTCCCGCGCCCAGGTCTCCACCGCTTCCCGGCTGCCGAGATGGGCGATGCAGGCCTTCGAGAACAGGTCGCCGACATCGCCGAGGGCCGACCCTCCGTCACGAGCGGGCGCGGCCATCGCGAGCGCCGTCGGCAGGACCGACACGGCCATCCAGACTGGCGAGAACTCGGCAACCTCCCGGCCCGGAAGAAGACGCCGCGACATACGCAGTCGCGCGCGATGGAAACGCTCGCCGGTCTCCGGGCGTAGGAACCGCGCGGGTCCGTTCCCGCCCGACCGTGGAGCATGTCGCCTTGCCAATCCGGAACTTCGGCCGCCGTCCTGCGGCGGCCGCCATCCTCGTCGCTGCCGCAGGTCTGATCACCGCCGCCCGTGCCGACACGGCCGGCTTCCCGCCATTGCTCGACACGCCGGCTACCACCCACATCCCGGGCAAGTTCATCTTCTCCGAGCTCGTGACCCCGGACCTCGCCGGTGCCGAACGCTTCTACGGCGCGCTGTTCGGCTGGACCTTCCGCGACATCCCCCTCCAGCGCCTCCACTACGCCGAGGCCCTGTCCGGCGGCCACAACGTGGCAGGGCTGATCGAGCGGCCGCTGCCGCCAGGCTCGCCGCACAGGCCCGACTGGCTCCCCTTCATCTCCACCACCGCCACCGACGCGTCGGTCGCGGCCGCGACGGCCAATGGCGGTCGCGTGCTGTTCCCCGCGCGCGACATTCCCGGCTTCGGACGCGAGGCCGTGCTGGCCGATCCCAACGGCGCCGTGTTCGCGGTGCTGCAATCGGCGAGCGGCGATCCCGCCGACACGGAGACCGCGCCCGACGACTTCATCTGGAGCTCGCTCCTGACCCCCGACCCGCAGGGCGCCGCCACGTTCTACGGCAAGCTGTTCGGCTACACGCCCTATCCGGCGCCCGACACCGGCGGTGTCCACCACCTGATCGTGGCCGATGGCACCTACTCGCGGGCCAGCATCAATCCGCTGCCGCAAGGCATGCCGGCCACCGCCCGGGCGCGCTGGCTGCGCTTCATCCGCGTGGACGACGCCGCGGCCGTGGCCGCGAAGGCGACCTCGCTCGGTGGCCGCGTGCTCGTGGAACCGCATGTCGACCGCGAGGGTGCCACCGTCGCGGTCCTGGCCGACCCGACGGGCGCGGTGTTCGGGGTGCTCGAATGGGCTGGCGAAGCGCCGGCGGAGACTGCGAAATGAGGCGAGCACCGACCCTCCGCGCCATCCTCGTGGGCGCGACACTTCTCCTCGCAGGCTGCATCGATGGCGGCTATGGCGGCGGGTACGACACCTACGGCGCCGGCTACTACGGCGGCGGCTACGGATATAGCGGGTTCGGCGGCGGCTGGGGCCATGGGTATGGCGTCGGACCGTTTCATGGCGGCGGCGGCCGGGGCGGTCCGCCGGGCATTCCGGG
>CAXTVZ010000380.1:0-2984 GCA_964247685.1 uncultured Acetobacteraceae bacterium | reverse complement strand
GATGTCGGCGTCGGTGGCGAGCAGCCGGCCGCCGGCGCTGCGCCGACCGATCAGGCCGGCCACGTTGGGGAACAGGTAGAACGCGCCGTCGGGGCGGGTGCAGGTGACGCCGGGGACGGCGGACAGGGCGGCGTGGGCCAGGTCGCGACGGGCGGTGAAGCGGCGCCGCATGGCCTCGCGCGGTGCCGTGTCGCCGTCCAGCGCCGCGATCGTGGCGGCCTGGCCAATCGAGCTGGCGCCGGAGGTGACGTTGCTCTGGACCGCCGTCATGGCGGCGATCAGGCGGCGCGGGCCGGTGGCGTAGCCGACGCGCCAGCCGGTCATGGCGTAGGATTTCGAGACCCCGTTGACCGTGAGGATGCGGTCACCGAGATCGGGGCGGAGGGCGGCGAGCGTCGCGTGGCGGGACCCGTCGTGGATCAGGTGCTCGTAGATGTCGTCCGACATTACCCAGACCTGCTTGTGCCGGGCCAGAACCTCGCCGATCGCCGCGAGATGGTCGGCCGGGCAGACGGCGCCGGTCGGGTTGTTGGGGAAGTTCAGCACCACCCAGCGCGTGCGCGGCGTGATGCTGCGCGCGAGGGCGGCGGGGTCGAGGCGGAAGCCGTCGGCTTCGTGGCACGGCACGAAGACGGGCGTTGCGCCGAGCATGCGCGCGATCAGCGGGTAGGACGCCCAGTAGGGGGCCGGGACGACGATCTCGCATCCGGGCTCGACCGTGGCCGCGAAGGCGTCGTGGATCGCCTGCTTGCTGCCGTTGGTGACGATGATCTCGGCGAGCTCGGCCTCGATGCCGTTCTCGCGTGCGAGCTTGCGGCGGATCGCCTCGCGGACGGCGAGCGTGCCCTCGACCGGTGTGTATTTCGTCTCGCCGCGCAGGGCCGCCGCGTGGGCGGCTTCGATGATGTGCGGCGGGGTCGCGAAATCGGGCTCGCCGATCGCGAGCGAGATCACGTCGTGGCCTTCCGCACGCAGGGCGCGGGCGCGGGCCGCGATCGCGATCGTGGCCGCAACCTCGCCGCCGGCCCCGCGCGCGGCGAGCGGTGGCCCCGCGGTCACGCGAGGAGGCTTGCGCAGAACCGCTCGATGCGGGTGCAGGCCGCAGCTAGGCTGGCATTGTCGAGCGCGTAGCTGATGCGGAAATGGCCGGGGAACATGAAGGCGCTGCCATGCACCGCGGCGACGCCCTCGGCGGCGAGGAGCTCGACCACGAAATCCTCGTCCGTCGCGAGCAGCTTGCCGGAGGGCGCGCGCTTGCCGAGCACGCCGGCGAGCGAGGGGAAGACGTAGAACGCGCCCTCCGGCTTGTGGCAGACGATGCCGGTGGCGCGGTTCAGCGCGGCGACCACCAGGTCGCGGCGCGCCTCGTAGGCGCGCGCCATGGCGGCGACGCTGTCCTGCGGGCCGTTCAGCGCCTCGAGGGCCGCCGCCTGGCTGACCGAGGACGGGTTCGAGGTGGACTGGCTCTGCAGCTTGTCCATCGCGCGGATCAGTACGGCCGGGCCGCCGGCATAGCCGATGCGCCAGCCGGTCATGGCGTAGGCCTTGGACACGCCGTTCATGGTGAGCGTGCGCGGCTTCAGCGCGGGTTCCACCGCGAGGATCGTGGGGGCGACGAAGCCGCCATAGACGAGCTTCTCGTAGATGTCGTCGGCCAGGATCCAGACATGCGGATGCTGGAGCAGCACGTCGGCGAGCGCGCGCAGCTCGGCCGCGGAGTAGGCCGCACCCGTGGGGTTGCCGGGGCTGTTGAGGATGAGCCATTTCGTGCGCGGCGTGATCGCCTCGGCGAGCTGCTCGGCGCGCAGCTTGAAGCCGGCATTCGGGCCGCAGGGGACGATCACCGGCGTGCCGTCGGCCAGCGCCACGATGTCCGGGTAGCTGACCCAGCCGGGCGCGGGGATGACGACCTCGTCGCCCTGTTCCAGGGTCGCCAGCAGGGCGTTGAAGATCACCTGCTTGCCGCCGGTCGACACGATCACCTCGTTCGTGCCGTAATCGATGCCGTTGTCGCGCGCGAACTTGGCCGCGATCGCGCGCTTGAGCGCGGGCGTGCCGCCGACCGCGGTATATTTCGTGTCGCCGTTGCGGATCGCGCGGATCGCGGCGTCCTTGATGTTGTCGGGCGTGTCGAAATCGGGCTCGCCCGCCGAGAGCGAGATGATGTCGCGGCCAGCGGCCTTCAGCTCGGCCGCCTGCGCGGTGATCGCCATGGTCTGGCTCGGGCTGATGCGGTTGAGGCGGGCGGCGATGAAGTCCATGGGGTGATCCCGGCGTATGGAGGCGAGGCGGGATGGATAGGACCGCCGGGCCGCCGGGAGAAGCCGTTTAATCGCCGTCCGGCCTGAACGGGTTGCGGATGGCGACGCGGCGCCAGACGAAGCCGTGCTGCATGTCCTCGCTCAGCAGCGTGCGGGCCCCCGAGCTCGCGGCCGCGGCGATGATGACCGCATCCCAGAAGGACAGCCGATGGGCGACCACGAGCTCGGCGGCGTCGGCGAGCACGCCCGCATCGGTGGGCACCGTGACGGCGGCGTCTTCCCAGCGGCGGATGGCGAGGCGTGCGTCGGCGGGCGTGCGGCCGGCCTTGCGGGTGAGCACGACGAAGAGTTCGCCCAGCGTCTGGACCGGGAGGACGAGCTCGTCGTCGTCGGCCAGCGCCTCGATGGCGGCGAGCGCCTGCGCGCGGCGACCGGCGCCGTTCAGCCCTTCGGCGTAGACGAGGACGTTCGTGTCGAGAGCGACGCGCACTCAGCGCTCGTAGAGCTCGTCCCGGGTGACGGGGCCGATCTCGACGACATCCTGGGCCCTGAGCTGGCTGAGCAGGGCCGCGCGCGCGCCATCGCGTGCCACGTTGCCCACGGGGACGAGCTTCGCCACGGCACGGCCGTGCGAGGTGATCGTGTAGGACTGTCCCTCCCCCACCTCCCGGAGCATGCGGGAGAACTGGCGGTTGGCGTCGGTGGCTTGGATGGCGCTCATGG
>CAXTVZ010000379.1:0-2987 GCA_964247685.1 uncultured Acetobacteraceae bacterium | reverse complement strand
TCGGCCCCGTCTTCAATCGAACAGCGAGCTGACGGAGCTCTCGTCGGAGATCGCGCGCATGGCGTTGGCGAGCATCTGCGCGATGCTGATCTGGCGGACGTTCTCGGCCAGCCGCACCGCCTCGGTGCCGAGGATGCTGTCGGTGATGGTCATCATCTCGATCGGCGAGGCGGTGATGCGCGCCACCGCACCGCCGGTGAGCACGCCGTGGGTGCAGTAGACCGAGGCCGATTGCGCGCCATTGGCCACGAGTGCGGCCGCCGCGTTGCACAGCGTGCCGCCGGAATCGATGATGTCGTCCACCAGGATGCAGTCGCGGCCCGAGACGTCGCCGATCACGTGCATGACCTCGGACACGCCGGCGCGCTCGCGTCGCTTGTCGATGATCGCGAGGTCCGACGTCAGGCGTTTGGCGAGCTGGCGCGCGCGCACCACGCCGCCCACGTCGGGCGAGACCACCATCAGCGAGCGCCCCTCGTAGCGGGCCTTGATGTCGCGGGCGAACAGCGGGGCGGCGAACAGGTTGTCGACGGGGATGTCGAAGAAGCCCTGGATCTGGCCGGCGTGCAGATCCATCGTCAGCACGCGGTTGGCCCCGGCCTCGGTGATGAGGTTGGCCACCAGCTTGGCCGAGATCGGCGTGCGGGGTCCCGATTTCCGGTCCTGGCGGGCGTAGCCGAAATAGGGGACGACCGCGGTGATGCGTCGTGCCGAGCCGCGCCGGAGCGCGTCCAGCATGATCAGCAGCTCCATCAGGTTGTCGTTGGCCGGGTAGCAGGTGGACTGCACGACGAAAACGTCCTCGCCGCGGACGTTCTCGTGGATCTCGACGAAGATCTCCATGTCGGCGAAGCGGCGGACGGAGGCGCGGCACAGCGGCAGGTTGAGGCAGGCCGCCACGGCTTCCGCGAGCGGCCTGTTGCTGTTGCAGGCGACGATCTTCACGGGTGCGGTCTCCAGTGGCGGCGCCGCGCGCTTCGTAGCAACCGTGTGGAAGTGCTGCAATGCGACAGGGATGTGAAGGTTGGGGCTCTGCCCCAATCCCCGCCAGGACCCGGGGGTCCTGGACCTCCAATTTTTAAGGGTCCAGGGGCAAGCTCCTGGCGGGGTTTGGGGCAGAGCCCCAATCTTAACTCTGCGGATGCGCCGGCGGCGGAATGGGCTTGTCCAGCCGCCCGGAATGCCGGTCGATCACCTCATGCACACCGCCCGCCGCCTCGCTCGCCGCGGCCAGCGCCACCTCCCCCCACCGCCCGTTGAGCGTTCCAGACGCCACCGCGTTCAGCTGGCTCACCTTGCCCGCCTCGTGGCCGGCCGGATCGGTCACGCGCCAGTCGAGCTCCACCTCCTGCTGCCCGTTCTTCGGCTCGGACAGCACCACGTGGGCGGCGAGCGTGTAGTCGGCGCTCTTCGCGTCATCGACCTCGATGTCGCCGTGCATCGGCAGCTCGCGCCGCATGGCGTCGGCGAGCGCGTCGTTGCCGTCGCCCGGGGCGCCCGTCACGCCGGCGAAGAACACCTTGGCAGGGCGGTGCATCAGGCTGTGCGGGTCGGCCTCGCGCTCGGCGGCGCGGATGCCGGTCAGCAGGTCGGCGATGTCGGGGCCGGCGGCGTCCGCCTCGGCCTTCAGCGTGGCGGCATCCGCGTTGGCCCAGGCGGCGGCCGAGACCGGCTTCCCGTCCACGCTGCCCCGCACCGCGCCCGTGGGCGTGAGCACGGTGAAATGCGGCACGACGTCGACCCCGGTGAGCGTCGCCGTGGTCTGCAGCTGCCAGTCGCCGCGCACGGGCCGGATGGCCTCGGCCGGCACGGCCTGGTCATCGAGCGCTGCGGCGAGGTCGGTCGCGAACCGGATCGCCCCGTCATCGGCGAGCATGGCGCGTCCCGGCGTCGGCACCGCGAGCCGCGTCGGCGGCGGAGCCGCGAGACGGAGTGCGGTCGCACCCGGGTTGTACTTGAACGGCATCGGAAGGTCGCCGCAGGCCGCGAGCAGCAGGGGAAGCGCGAGAGACAGACAAAGTCGCATCAGAGACGGATCGCCGAGATCTGGTGGCCGATGGGACCGCCGCCGGCGAGCGTCCGGCGGCGATGGCTGAAGAAGCGGTCGGCATCGCCGCAGGTGTCGAGGCCGAGCGAGGACGCGTCGGCGACACCGGCCCGCCGCAAGCGGTGCAGGCAGAAGCCGGCGAGGTCGAACTGGTGGTGGCCGGCACGTGCGCCGGGATGGAACATCGGGGCCGCGCCGGGGTCTGCCTCGAGCACGGCGTCGCGCATGTCGTCGCCCACCTCGTAGGAGCCGCGCGCGATGCAGGGGCCGACCGCCGCGTGGATCCGCCCCGCCTCCGCGCCGAGTGCTTCCATGGCAGCGATGGTCGCCTCCATCACGCCGGCGGCCGCCCCGCGCCAGCCCGCATGCGCCGCACCCACCACGCCGGCCGCCGCATCGTGGAACAGCACGGCCGCGCAATCGGCGGTGATCACGCCGAGCACCAGGCCGGGCACGCGCGTCACCATCGCGTCGGCGCGCGCCCCCTGCCCCGCCGCCCAGGGTGCGGTCACGGTGACCACCGTCGCGCTGTGGACCTGGGTCAGCCCGAGCAGCGCCTCCGGCGGTGCGTCGAGCGCCTCGGCCACGCGCGCGCGGTTGGTCGCGACCCGGGCGGGATCATCGGCCGAGGAGAGCGAGCAGTTGAGCGAGGCGTACGGACCCTCCGAGACGCCGCCGCGGCGGGTGAAGAAGCCATGCGCCGCCGCGACTGTCGGGCTCGCGAGTTTCTCGGCCATCACGAGGGAAGCTCGAAGCCGGGGGGCACGGGCAGGCCGGGGGGAGTGATCGCCATGGCCTTAAAGAGGAGGCCCATCCGCTCGGGCTGCGCAAGTCGGTTCGCCGCCTCGATCGCGCCCGGGTCGGTGGCCGCCAGGCGGCGGACCCGCTGGTAGAGGCCGAGGCGGGTGAGAAAAATCCCCTGCGCGAGCGGCCCGTGCAC
>CAXTVZ010000378.1:0-2994 GCA_964247685.1 uncultured Acetobacteraceae bacterium | reverse complement strand
CTAGCCTCGCTGCGGTCGCCCTTAGCGTGAAGCCGGGTGGATCGGCCCGCGAGGTCGTCATCGAGGGCGGTCTGATAACGCACGGGGCGGCAATCGAGGCGATCGAGTTGCACGGCCAAATCGGCGCTCTTCGTATCTCGGGAATCGTAGGACCAGCTGGTGGGGGCTTCCCCGAAAGCTGATCGCCATTGCGTTAGGGTGCAGAGGCTCATCCCGCTCTTGACGCTGGCCAGTTCCGTGGTGCTCAACAACTCGACTCTGGTCTTCCAGGAACGCCCCTTCATCAGCGGCTACGAGGCGACAGAAGCGGCGCTTCGGTCACGCCAGGTGCATCAGCCGTGGCAATGGCGAGGCAGTAGACGTCAACGCCAACTCGTTTTCTCTTGGCATCGACACTTCAGTAGAGCCGTTGTGGCGGCCACGCCGCAGCTCGTCACGGCGACGATTACACCGAACGTATCGACCGCAAGTGCGTCGTCGTGCACTCATGACACGATCGAGATCGAGCTTCCGAGTGGGTGTCGCTTGGGCGTGGGTGCCGACGTCGGATTTGTCAGCCCTGGCGCCAGGAGAGGCGTCGCGGGCAGGCAAAGACAAGTGCTACAAGGCGGATCTCCATCGTATTTCCTTGCGTGTGGAGCCGACCGGGTCGAGACCTGACTGGACCAGATGACGCTCCACTCCGCGGGCTCCTCGCCGACAATCGAACTGGCTTGAGGTGCGGCCCGGGAGACGGATCGTCCGTTGCCCCGCGCTAGACGTCCGATCGCGGTGGGGCGGACGTGGTCACGCCGGTTCGACCGGCGACGCGACATCCGGCGACGCTCGGGCCTTTACCCCATCTTCCTGCCGCCGTTGCGGATAGCTGCGCCCGCTGTCACGAGGGCTGCGCCGCCCATATACAGCAGATGCACGACCAGCCCGGAACGTCCGCCAGGCGCCTGCGCGTCATCGACCTGGAAACCACAGGCGACAGCTTCGTCAATGGGGGCGTGGTGGAGGTGGGCTGGCAGGATCTCACGCCCGAAGGTGCCACCTGGGCCCTGGATGGCGCGCCGGGCTCGCTTCTGGTCAATCCGGGATGGCCCATCTCGCCCGCTACGTCCGCCGTGCACCACATCGTCGACGAAGACGTGGCTGCCGCGCCGCGATGGGACGACCTCGCACCCGGAATTCTGCGAAGCGAGGGCGTGCTGGCGCTGGCGGCTCACCGCGCGGCGTTCGAGAAGCGCTGGTGCCTGTCGCGACTGACCGGAGGCGCACGCTGGATCTGCACCTACAAATGTGCCCTGCGGCTCTGGCCGGAGGCGCCCACGCATTCCAACCAGGGCCTTCGCTACTGGCGTCGGCCGGCCGGTCTCGATCGCGACACCGGACTGCCGGCGCACCGCGCGGGGCCGGATGCCTACGTGACCGCGCGCCACCTGCGCGACATGCTGGCGGAAGCAACCGTCGCACAGCTGCTGGCCTGGTCGGAACAGCCGGCTTTGCTGGTCCGGGTTCCGCACGGCGCACTGCGCGGCCGCCGGTGGAAGGAGCTGGACGACGCCCAGCTCGAACAGGTGCTCAGCGGACAGTGGGGGCAGAACCAGGACATGCTGTTCACCGCGCGCGAGGAGCGGTCCCGGCGCGGCCACGGTGTGACGTCGCCGGAACAGATGTCGCTGCGCCTATGACGGGCGGCTCCGGCGTCCGGACGACCCTGTCGAGCCGCCGGAGCAGTGCCACGACACGGGCCTGGTTTCAGTCGTCGCGACCGGTCGCACTATGGACAGGGCGGGTGGGCAACCACGGGGTCTCGCCCCGGACCGGATGACGACGGAGCGCTATGGCTCCTGCACGAGCGATCCGAAGCGTGCTGAGCAACACCGTTCGGCACCTGACCAGTGCCTACCTGACCAACCGTCTTGAACAGGATCACCGGGGCGTCAAAGGGCGAATATGATATAGAGCGCGGCTTCAAGGATCATGAACAGAGCAAGCCGTTTTGTCGCGGGCATTGCCAAACGTCGCCTGCTCGAAAGCTGAGAGCGCCTCATCGTGCCGGGCCCGTCGCGAGGCTACTAAGCGAGGAAGACCGCGGGTGAGTAGGTCGTCTAACGGCTGCCCCTGCCATCCCACCACCAGCCGCGCTACGCTCCCGCCTGTGTCTGGCCGCGGCTCCGTCTCCTGATATCAGCAGCACGCAGCGGATCTGTTCGTGCGTCACGAGGATGTCGGTTCAAACGATCTCAACGGGTGGACCGCCGATCTCCTTCCGCCGCCCGGCGCCCTAGCATCTGACGTTGGAGCAGGGACCGGGTGCGACGCCGCGTGGCTCGTTGCCGTGGCTTGGGGGCGGTCGCACTCGAGCCCTCGGCCGCCGTGTGCGCGACCGGCGAGCAACTCCATGGTGACTTAGGCGTCCGTTTGGTCGACGGTTCGCTTCCGTTCCTTGAGGTTGCGGCCAGGAGCGGCCTAGCTTCGACCTCCTCCTCCTCTCTGGCGTATGTCGGCACGTGCCGCCTACCGATCGCTCTCGGGCGTTCTCCAAGCTGACCACGCTTCTGAAACCCAGTGGCTTGGTCATCCTGAGCCTCGGCCCGGACCCCGGAGCGAACCAGGACTCATCAGCGCGCACATCAACTCGTAGCCCTGCCTCTGCCATTAAGGAAAGGTCCATACATCTCAACCTATTCTGATCCATGCCAGAGGTTTGGGGCCATGCAGTGCCGCACGTATGATCGTCTCGTGCTGATCGGTGGCCAGTTTGCCTTCCTGGTGGCGGGCCTGATCTCCTGCATTGCGGAAAGTGTAGGACGGCATCATGCGCCGTTGTGTGACTTCGTTTTGGCCTGCATCGCCGGCCACACGTCGCTCCTGGTAATCCTCGCTCGACGCCTCGTCACAGAGCGCCGCGAGAGGGACGCGCACGCGACAGCGCTCAGCGACCAGCTAGGCCAAGCGCTAAGAAAAGCCGAAGACTTGACCGAATGCTGTTCCGACCTGGTCTGG
>CAXTVZ010000377.1:0-3023 GCA_964247685.1 uncultured Acetobacteraceae bacterium | reverse complement strand
CGGTTGCCGAGATTGTCGATGTCGTCGATCGTGCCGCGGCCGTCCTTCAGGTCGCACAGCACCTTCACCGTGCGCAGGATGTCCTCCTTGCGGAGCACGCGGACCGTGTCCTCGGCATTCAGGCCCAGGCGCATGTTCATCTTCACGCGGCCGACCGCGGACAGATCGTAGCGGTCCGGATCGAAGAACAGCCCGCGGAACAACGCTTCCGCCGTGTCCGGCGTCGGCGGCTCGCCCGGACGCATCACGCGGTAGATGTCGATCAGAGCGTCGTCGCGCGACGTGTTCTTGTCGACCGCCAGCGTGTTGCGGATCCACGGCCCGTTCTGCTGGTCCACCGCCAGCGTCGGCAGCGCCGTAATCCCGATCTCCTCGAGTGCCGCGAGCCGGGCCTCGGTGATCTCTTCGCCGGCTTCGGCATAGATCTCGCCGGTGGTCTCATTGACGATGTCGATCGCCATGAAACGCCCGAGCACGTCGGCGCGCCCGACGAGCACTTCCTTGGTCTTTTCGGCAATCTTCCGCGTCGCGCGCGCGGTCAGCTTGGCGTCCGCCTCGGCCACGATCTCGCCGCTCTCGGCATCGACCAGCGGCTCCAGCAGCTTCATGCCGCGGAACGCCTCGGGATCGAACGGACGCGCCCAGCCCTTCGCCGTGCGGGTGAACACCACCTGACGATAGAAGAAGTTGAGCATGTCCTCATTGTCCATGCCGCGGATGTCCACCGCATCGACATCGCCACCCTCGGCGATCTTCTGCGCGCGCGCGCGCTCGGACCGCTCGCTCTCGAGCGCGTAGAGCAGCGTGGTGACCGGCAGCTTCCGCTTGCGGTCGATCCGGACGTAGACGAGATCCTTGCTGTCGAACTCGAAATCGAGCCACGACCCGCGATACGGGATCACGCGCGCCGCGAACAGGAATTTGCCCGAGGAGTGCGTCTTGCCCTTGTCGTGGTCGAAGAACACGCCCGGCGAGCGGTGCATCTGGCTGACGATGACGCGCTCGGTGCCGTTGATGATGAACGTGCCGTTATCCGTCATGAGCGGCATGTCGCCCATGTAGACAGGCTGCTCCTTGATGTCGCGGATCGACCGCGACCCGGTGTCCTCGTCGACATCCCACACGATCAGGCGGAGGATCACCTTCAGCGGCGCGGCATAGGTCATGCCCCGCGAGATGCATTCCTCGACGTCGTATTTCGGCTCCTCGAGCTCGTAATGCACGAACTCCAGACGGCCGCGACCGGCGAAATCATTGATCGGGAACACGCCGCGGAAGACCTCCTGCAGGCCCGTCTGCGTGCGGCTGTCGGGCGCCACATGCATCTGCAGGAACGCCTCATAGGAGGCGCGCTGGACGTCGATCAGGTTCGGCATGGGCGCCACTTCCGCGATCCGCCCGAAGCTCTTGCGGATCCGCTTGCGGCCCGTGAAAGATCTCGACACTGCGTTCATCGCTGCCCCCGAACCCGATATCCGGCCGCCAGAACCTGGCCGCCCCACTCAAACGGCGGATGGGCGGGAACCGCTTCCGCGATTCCCGCCCCTCCGTTCTCAACCGATCGCGCGCACGCCCGGAGGCATGACTGCGATCGACCGCATCACTTCACCTCGACGGCCGCACCCTGGTCCTCGAGCATCTTCTTCAGCTTCGCGGCCTCGTCCTTGTTCACGCCTTCCTTGACGGTCTTGGGCGCGCCCTCGACCAGGTCCTTGGCTTCCTTTAGCCCGAGACCCGTGATCGTGCGGATTTCCTTGATGACGTTGATCTTCTTGTCACCAGCCTTGGCGAGGATGACCGTGAACTCGGTCTGCTCCTCCACGGGCGCCGCCGCCACGGCCGCCGCAGGCGCCGCAGCCGCTGCCGGCGCCGCGGCCGACACGCCCCATTTCTCCTCGAGGAGCTTCGTCAGCTCCGCCGCCTCGAGGACGGTGAGGGTCGACAGCTCGTCGACGATCTTCGACAAATCAGCCATTCTGAACTTCCCTATCTAAGCCCTGCTGCGTGTGTTGCAAGCGGGTTGCACGTTCATGCGGTAAAATTGACGCGCACTGCCCTCAGGCAGCCTCCGCCTCGGCCTCGTCCTTCCTGGAATAGGCACCGAAGACCCTCGCGAGGCCCGCACCCGGCGCACTGACGATGGTTGCGATGCGGGTCGCCGGGGCGGCGATGAGCCCCAGCAGCTGCGCACGCAGCACGTCGAGCGACGGCAGCTCGGCGAGCGCCCGGATCCCGTCCGCATTCAGCGTCTGGGTTCCGAGGGCACCGCCGAGGATGACGAGCTTGTCGTTGGTCTTGGCGAACTCGACGGTCGTTTTCGCCACTGCCACCGGGTCGACCGCCCACGCGAGCGCGGTCGGTCCCTTCAGCAATGACGCGATGCCGTCGAACCGGGTCCCATCCAGAGCCAGATCGGCCAGACGGTTCTTCGCGACCTTGTAGTTCGCACCCGCTTCTCGCATCCGACGTCGCAGATCCGTCACCTGAGCGACCGTCATCCCGTCATTGCGGGTCACGACCACCATGGACGTCTCGGCGAAGACGGCGGCGAGCATCGAGACGAACTCGCGCTTCTCCGTACGGTCCAAATCCCGTCTCCTCATCAGGCCGGGAGCAAGCAGCGCCCGGCCGGTTCCCCGATCAGCGGCCCGCACATGCGAGCCGCGTCCGCCTGTCCGGAAGACGAAACCACCAGGGCTTCGACCCCGTCTCCCGCGCGCCAGGGGCAGGCCCCCGATTAAAGCCGCCGACCCGGGAGGATCGGTTTCTGCGTGCGGTCTCGGACAGGTCGGGGCACCCGAAGGCACCCCTGCGCGCCGCTCTCCGAAGAGGAACGGCGAATTCTTGTCGCCTCAGGCGGCGAGCGAAGCCACGTCCACCGGCACGCCGGGACCCATCGTCGAGCTCAGCGAGATGCGCTTCAGGTAGGTCCCTTTGGCACCCGTGGGCTTGGCCTTCTGGATCGCGTCCACGAAGGCGCGGATGTTCTCGAGGATCGCTTCCTCGTCGAAGCTCGCCTTGCC
>CAXTVZ010000376.1:0-3053 GCA_964247685.1 uncultured Acetobacteraceae bacterium | reverse complement strand
ACCTGCCTAATGTAAAGGGGTCTGGGGTTAAGACCCCAGCGGGGTCCAGGGGCAGCGCCCCTGGCCTTACTCGCTCGCCGCCACCGGAAGCTTGGACCTGGCCCTCCCCCGAGGCACCGGCGGCGGCGGCACCCACGGCCGCGCCCCGCGCCACGACCGGTCGGTCTCGATCACCACGCGGTCGCTCGCCAGCCGCACCGAAGCCGCGCCGTCCCGCCACACCGTGAACCGATCGATCCGCGGGACGCCCGGGCAGACGTCACGCAGCGGGAAGTTGGCCACGATCACCCGCGCGCCGGTGCAGTCGAGCGCGTCGCCTTCGGTGCGCGCGAGCAGGATCGAGCCGCGGGGATTGGTGATCAGGCAGGCGCTGCCGGTGCAGGTGCCGTCGGAGAGTTTCACGGGGTCGCGGCGGATCGCCCAGAGGACCTGGTCGGCCTCGATCGTGAATTTGGAGGCGCCGCTCTTCCGCTCGACCATCAGGTCGCCGCCTTGCGGGTAGGCGATCAGGCGGGCGTCGTCCGATACGACCAGGTCGGGCGAGGCTGCCAGCAGCGGGGTGGCGAGGCCGGCCGCGATCAGCGGCGCGCCAAGGAGGCGCAGCCGCGTGCGCAGCAGGCAGAGCAGGGCGATGCCGGTGCTCAGCAGCAGGATCCCGGCCGACGGCATCGGCGGCACCGCGAAGGTCGCGGCCGGAAGTGCGGTCACCGTCCGGCCGATCCAGATGATCGCGTCCAGCCCCCAGCCCATCGGCACCAGCGCCGGCCCCTCAAGGCCGAACGGCATCAGCAGGAGCGCCGCGATCCCCCAGGGCATGACCCAGATCGCGGTGAGCGGAACCGCCGCCATGTTGGCGAGCACGAACCAGCTCTGCACCTGGCCGAACGCGTAGGCGGCAAAGGGTGCCGACGCCAGGCCCGCGATCGCGCTGGTGGTGGCCAGCCCCAGCAGGTGCAGCAGGAAGCGACGTCCGTGGCCGCCATTGGCGAGATGCGCGAACACGGGTCGCAGGACCTCGTAGCCGGCGATCAGGCAGGCGACGGCGGAGAAGCTCATCTGGAAGCTGACGCCGATGATCTCGGAGGGCCAGAGCACCAGGATCACCAGCCCTGCCAGGGCCAACCCGCGCATGGAAACCACGCGCCGGCCCGTAGCGATCGCGAGCGTCGCGAGGGCGGCCATGCAGAACGAGCGGATGATCGGCAGGTGCGCGCCGGTCAGCATCATGTAAATGCCGCCCGCCGCGAGTGCGGCCACCGCCGCGAGCTCGCGCCCGGGCAGGCGCAGCGCGAGGGCCGGGACCAGCGCGATGCCGATGCGCACGATCGCCATGGTGAACCCCATGACGATGCCGACATGCAGGCCTGCGACCGCCAGCAGATGCGCGAGCCCCGAGCCCACGAAGGCGGCACGGTCGGCAGGCAGGATGCCGCTCGAGATGCCGACCATCAGGGTGGCCGCGATGGTGCCCGCACTCCCGGGCAGGCCCTGCATGAAGCGGTCGCCGGCCCGGTCACGAACGCCTCGCCACCAGGTGGCCCAGCCGGGCCTCGCACCGGCGGCGACGATCGTGGCGTCGCCCAGCGCCCAGCCGGAGCCCGCGAGCCCGGAGAAGAACGCGTCGCGCTCGTGGTCAGCGGCGCCGGGATAGGCGGGCGGCGCGGGCGGACGCAGCAATGCGCGGATCTGCAGGGTCGTGCCGTCCGGAGCGCTCGCCGCGTCGTCGTCGTCGCGCAGGCGGATGCGGAGATGGCGCGCGAGCGGCGGGCCACCGTCGAGCGAGGGGTGGAGCAGCGTCACCCGCGCCCCGCCTTCGGGCAGCCGGTCGACGGCACCGACCACGCCGGTCACGATCGTGGCCTTGTGCGGAAGGGCGGCGAGCGGCGGCGCGCGCCCGGTCTCGAGGCCGGCCGACACGATCCCGGCCGCGATCGCGCAGGCGCCGAGACAGGCGGCGCGCACCGCCACGTGGCGTCGGACCACCAGCAGGCCGATCGCCGCCAGCACGAAGGCGGCCACCGCGAAGGGCACGAGCGGCGGCTCACGTGTGAGGCCGTGATAGCAGAGCACGCCGCTGCCCATGGCGACGGGCAGGAACAGCACGAGGCGCTCCCGCTCGCGTTCGAGCAGCGCCCCCAGGGCATGCCGCACATGTTGCATGGCGCGAACATAGCGGCGGCCGCGCCCGGATGCGGCGGCCGATTTTGGGACGGTGTCGCGACGTCGTAGGTTCGGGTGCTGCCACAGGAACAGGACGCCATGCCGTCGGATCTCTCACTGCTGTTCGACCTCGACGGCACGCTCGTGGTCGCCGACCACCTCCATCACCTGGCATTCCAGACGGTGCTCGCCGAGCACGGCCTGTCGCTGACCTTCGACGATTACAAGACGCGCGTCATGGGCCGCGCGAACGACGCGATCATGCGCGATTTCTTCCCCGACCTGCCGGTCAGCCGCCACCGCGAGATGGCAGGCCGCAAGGAGACGCTGTTCCGGGCGAGCGCGACCACGCTCGAGCCGGCGCCCGGCACGGTGGCGCTGCTCGACTGGGCCGACGGCCACGGCGTGGGCCTGGCGGTGGTGACCAACGCGCCGCGCGCCAACGCCGAGCTGATGCTCGCGGGGGCGGGGATCGGCGGGCGGTTCCGGACGCTGGTGGTCGCCGACGAACTCGCGCACGGCAAGCCGCATCCGCTGCCCTACGAGACCGGGCTCCGCCTGCTGGGCGGGCGCGCCGCGCGGGCGGTCGCGTTCGAGGATTCGCGGGCGGGGATCGCCTCGGCGCGGGCGGCCGGGATCTTTACGTTCGGACTGCGCACCGGGCTCGACGCGGACGCGCTGACCCTTGCGGGCGCGGACGCCGTGATCGACGATTTCACCGCGCCGGCGCTCTGGGCGCATCTTGGCCGGGAGGAAGGCCAGGGCTCTGCCCTGGACCCGCCAAGGGACGGTCGTCCCTTGGAACCCTGATTGTTTGGCTCGGCCCTTGACGCCTCTCAGCGCTTAGGTTCACCCGGCCCGGGAAGCGAAGCGACCACATGTCCGATGCCGTG
>CAXTVZ010000375.1:0-3077 GCA_964247685.1 uncultured Acetobacteraceae bacterium | reverse complement strand
CACAACACAAGTCGAGGATCCCGGACCGCCTTGCTTGTCGCTCCCCGGCCGCCGTGAGAGGATCGCGGATCGGGAGGTGGCCATGACCATCCAGCGAATCCTGGCGAGAAAAGACAGCAGGCTGATCTCCGTCCCGCCCGACATGCCGATCGGGCAGGTCGTGGGCATCCTCCACGGCAACAACATCGGCGCCGTGCTCGTGATGGATGGCCCGGAGCTCCTCGGCGTGTTGTCGGAGCGCGGGATCGTTCGCGCGCTCGCACTCAATCCGGATGGCGTGCGGGCCCTTCCGGCGAAGGCCGCGATGCGGGTCCGCGAATGCGACATCGCGCCGTCCGCTTCCGTCGACGAGGCCATGGAGAAGATGACCAATCATCGGGTGCGTTACCTTCCGGTGATCGAGGAGGGGCGGGTAACCGGCGTCCTCAGCATCGGCGACGTGGTCAAGGACCAGCTGGTCGAGCGCGCGCTCGAGGTCGAGACCCTGACCAGCTACATCTCGGGCAGCTGACCGCCCGCCAGGGACCGACCAAACTCCACCGCCCGCACCGCCGTTCAGCCGTCCGAGCACGAGGCGATCGGGCCTCGCGACGGAGTCTCTCGCATGGCCTATGAAATCGGCGTCGGACCCGCGCAGCTCGCGATCAATGTCGGCGAATGCGTCCTCATCACGGAGACCGACGGCGCGATCCGCCAGCCGAGCGAGCGCGGGTTGTTCTATCGCGACACCCGCCTGATCAGCGAGTGGGAGGTCCGCGTCGACGATCGGCCCTGGACGCTGCTGAACTCCGCCGCGACCGCGCACTTCGCGCTGCAGATCGTGATGGTCAATCCCGCGCTGCCGACCGATCACGGCGAGATCCCGGAGCGCACGGTGAGCCTCACCGTGTCGCGCATGCTCGACGCGGGCGGCCTGCGCGAGACGCTCGCCATTCGCAACCATGGCGCGACGCGTGTCCGGCTCGCGCTCACCATCCGCGTCCGTTGCGACTTCGCCGACATCTTCGACGTGAAATCGCATCGGATCGTCTCGCGCGGCGACACCGCGACGCACTGGCGGCCGGAGGCGGGCACGCTCGAGACCGTGCGCACGAACACGGGCTTCCGGCGCGGCGTCTCGATCGGTCCGGCCGCGTCGGCGCCGGTGCCGACGCTGCGCGACGGCTCGCTCCTCTACACGGTCGAGCTGGAGAGCCAGGGCGCGTGGCAGAGCGAGCTCCTCTATGCCGTGATCGACGGCGAACGGCTGCTCGAGCCCTCGCGCGCGTCGTTCGCGGCACGGCACGGTTCCGAACAGGAGCGCGCCTGCGCCGCCTGGTCCGCGCAGGCGATGCGGCTGCGCACGTCCTACACGCCGCTGGCACAGCTCTACGCGCAGTCGGTCGAGGACCTGGCGGCACTCCGCCTGCCCATCGAGGGGACCGACCTGCACGCCTTCGTGCCGGCCGCCGGCATCCCCTGGTTCGCCGCCCTGTTCGGACGCGACAGCCTGATCACCGCGCTGCAGACGGTGGCGGTCTATCCCGACTTCGCCCGCGGCGCGCTCGACGTGCTGGCGCGCTACCAGGCGGACGGGTTCGACGACACGCGCGACATGCAGCCCGGCAAGATCCCGCACGAGCTCCGCCGCGGCGAGCTGGCCGTGCTCGGGCTGGTGCCGTACCGGCCGTATTACGGGACCGCGGATGCGACGCCGCTCTACCTCATCCTGCTGCACCAGGCCTGGCGCTTCACCGGCGACCGCGCGCTGATCGACACACATCTCGCGACCGCCGAACGCTGCCTGCGCTGGATCGACGAGCATGGCGATCTCGACGGCGACGGGTTCCAGGAATACCGGCGGCTGGCACCGAACGGCGCCGAAAACCAGGGCTGGAAAGACAGCGGCAACGGCATCCTCGACGAGCAGGGCCACGATGTCGCAGCACCCAAGGCGCTCTGCGAGTTGCAAGGCTACGTCTACGACGCCTGGAGACGCATGGCGGCGATCTACGCAGCACTCGGCCGCCCCGCCGACGCCGAGCGCCTCCGCGCCAAGGCGCGCACGCTCCACGAGCGCTTCAACGCGGTGTTCTGGAACGAGGCGCTCGGCTTCTACGCACTCTGCCTCGATGGCGCGAAGCGTCCGGTCATGACGATCGCGTCGAACCCGGGACATCTGCTCTGGTCCGGCATCGTGCCGCCCGAGCGCGCGCAGCGTGTGGCCGACCGGCTGATGGCGCCCGACATGTGGAGCGGCTGGGGCGTGCGCACGCTGTCGGCCGACCATCCGGCCTATAACCCGCACGACTACCAGCTCGGCGCGATCTGGCCGCACGACAACGGGCTGATCGCGCTCGGCCTCAAGCAGTACGGGTTCCATGCGGAGGCGGCACGGATCGCCAAGGGGATGATCGATGCGGCCGGCCGTTTCCTGCACGACCGGCTGCCGGAGGTGTTCGCCGGCATTGGCCGCGCGGACACGCCGTTCCCGGTGCAGTATCTCGGCGCCAGCGTGCCGCAGGCCTGGGCCTCGGGCACGGTATTCTTCCTGCTGCGATCGCTGCTCGGTGCGCATGTCGAGCCGGAGAAGCGGCAGCTGGATCTCGACCCTGTCCTGCCGGAATGGCTGCCCGATGTCAGGCTCGAGGGCTTTCATCTGGGCGACCGACGGGTCGACCTCCGAGTCTGGCGCGAGGATGGCGAGACGCGTGCGGAGATCTCCGGCGATGATGCGGTCACGCTGGTGCTGCGGCCGTTCGGCGAGGCGATGTCGCTTGGGTGATACTGGGACGTAGGAAGGCCAGGGCTCTGCCCTGGACCCGCCAAGGGGCTGGCCCCTTGGATCCCCTCGACTTTGGCGCGTCGCGGGCATCGGCGTCCCGATCCAACAACCGGGTTCTAAGGGCGCGCCCTTAGCGGGTCCTGGGCAGAGCCCTGGCCTTCGTCACGCCGGCGTTCCAAGCGCCGCCCGAACCGCGGCGAGTGAGCGGGCCTCGATCTCCCCGTAGAGCTGGAACTCGTCGAGCAGCTCGCCCTCGAGCGCTGCCACGAACGCGCCACGGGCCGCGGGCGCAGGGCCGCGGCCGGGCGCGCGC
>CAXTVZ010000374.1:0-3086 GCA_964247685.1 uncultured Acetobacteraceae bacterium | reverse complement strand
GCGTCACGGATCACCTCGATCCGCTCGGGCGCGATCCCCGTCTGCGCCGGATCGAAGAACGGGCCGGCCGGCGTGTATTCGAGATAGGCCTGCATCTCGTTTGCCATCAGGTCGTCGAGGCCTGGGTCATATTCCTGGCGCGCGAGATAGTCCGACCAAGCGCGACGTTCCTCCGCCGTCATGACGTCCCGCCACACCAGCGCGACCGCCGACGCGTAACGCGCATCCGTGAAGTAGAACCCGTGCGAGATCTCGTGGTGCAGGATCACGCGCCGGACCGCGACGTCGATCCCGTGCGCGGGGTCCACCGCGGGGATCGTGATCACGGCGCCGAAGCCCGCCGCCTCGCGCTGCCAGGCGGCGGACAGGCGGCGCAGGCGCTCCTCCTCGGGACCGAGTGCCAGGCCTTGCGCGTCGGCGAGGCGGAAGAAGCGCGCGATGTCGGCGGCGCGGTAGTCGTGGCCGTCGTACCAGGTGTCCGGCGTGTCGCCGTCGGCGCGGATGGCGGCGTCCAGCGCGGCGTCGCCCAGCACGCGGTCGTGCGGGAGGCCGCGCTTCTCCACGAGCGCTGCCACCCGGTCGAGCATCTCGCCCTGCTCGGCGAGCGTCGGGAAATCGAGCACCACTACCGCGGGGCGGGCGGCCAGGCGGAACACGGTGAGCGACGTGGGCTGGTCGGCCGTGATCGCGGCCTCGTCCGCGAGGCGCTCGGCGGGTGCCGTGCGGAACGGATGCAGCATTGCAAACGCCGCGAATGCCGCCAGCAGCACGATGCCGGCCGCAGCCGCGATGCCGGCACGACCTCGCCGGCGGGGCCTGCGCCGGATGATGACGGTGGGTGCGTCGTCGCCCCGGTGCGGCGGGCGCATCCCGCTCTATCCGAGGTTGATCACTTCCACCCGCCGGTTGCGCGGCTCGGCGACCCCGGCGCCGGTCGGGACCAGGAGCCCGGCCTCGCCCATGCCGACCGGCGTCAGGCGGGCGCGATCGACGTGGTGGTAGTGCACGAGGTAGTCGACCACGGCCGCGGCACGGCGCTCCGAGAGTGCCTTGTTCGCGTCCGCACTTCCGACCGTGTCGGTGTGCCCCTCGATGCGGAAACGATCGGTCGCGAGCTGCGTGCTCGAGAGCGCTTCGCCGAGATGGTCGAGCGTGTGCACGGCGTCCGGGGTGAGCACGGCCGAGTTCGTCTCGAAATCCACCGTGAGGTTGACCGATGGCGCCTCGGTCGCGGCGGTGGTGGCCGGCCCGGCGGCGCGCGGGTGGTGGTGCGACGGATGGCCGGGCGTGGCCGGCGCCTCGGCGGCGGGCTGGACCACGCGGATGCCGCGCGTGGTCGACGCGCCGCTGCCGGGCGTGAGCGACTTGATGATGTCGTCCGCTGACGGATCCTGCGCGCGCGCAGGGCCGCCCGCGAGCATGCCGGCGAGCACGAGACACGGGACGAGTGCGCACGATCGCATGACGTTCCTCACTGGTCGAATTTCCTGAAGCCGTAATGGTCCATCACCCAGGTGAGGGTGTAGCCGTATTTCGGGTCGGTCGCGTAGACGCCGGTGAGCGCGTTGGCGAAGGCTTCCGGGTCGGCCACGAGCTGCATCGCCGGGATGTAGGGCGTGCCGGTGCCCAGCAGCTTGCCGTGCACGTCGAAGGCGTCGTCGAGCGAGGGGAAGCGGCGGAAGCGCGCGCGCATGGTGACCGGCTGCCCTGCCACGAACTCCGTCGTTCCGCTGTCGACGCCGTCCTGGCCGGCAAGCGCCTTGATGCCGAACGGATTGTTGCTGCCGGGCGGCATGGCGGCCCCCCAGGCGCTCTCGACCGCCCATTGCGCGAGGCTGACCGAGGCCGGCACGCGCCAGTGCTGGCGCGACAGCACCGCCGCGTTCAGGATCTCAGGCGGCACGATGCCGACATGGCCGAAATGCGAGGTGATGGTGACGCCGCCGGTCGATTCCGAGGCTGCGAGCGAGAGATAGGTCGCACTCCCCGGCTCGACGCGCCCGGTGGGCGGCTGCAGGTGCATCACCACCGCCTGGTAGGCCTCGATCGCCAGGATCGTTCCCGGATCGATCACGCCGGTCGCCTCGATCGGCGCGTGGGGTTTCGGCAGGCGCTGGTCGAGCAGGGCTTGAATCACGAACACGTCGCGCGGGTCGTTGATCGCGTCCGCGCCGACCGATGTCGCGATCGGTGGTGCGACCTCGCCCGCCGGCAACGCACTGCTCACCGCCGGTGGCGGCGGGAGGGCAGCTCCCGCTGGCATCCTCGTGCCTCTGCGATCTGTTCCGGTGCATGAACGACCGAAATGGCCGTTCGCGCAATCCCTGCGGGCGGGACGGGACGCTTGTCTCGGCGACCGCGATCGCGTTGCATCGGTGGTATCCTTGGAGCGAAACCATCGTGTACGGCTTCGTTGCGACCTATCACCGGCCGGGCTTCGTGCTGCAGGACCCCTGCGACGCGGCCGTGGTGATCCCGAGCGTGCTGCGGCCGTCGCTGGGCGCCACGCTGCGCTCGGTGTTCGCGCAGGATTTCGGCGGCCGCGTGCACGTGCTGGTGGGCGTTGACCGCGCCTCCGACGCGCCTCTCGACATCGATATGGTCGAGCGCGCCTGCGACGACATCCCCGGGAACGTCGCGGTGCAGGTGTTCTACCCCGGCTACTCGACCAACGTGGGCCATGGCGGGCTGTGCTGGGCGGGAGATGGCGGGGCGATGCGCGTGGTGCTGACGCATCTCGCGAATGCCGATCGCGTGGCCTATCTCGACGACGACAACACCTGGCGGGCGGACCATCTCGCGACGATGTCGCGCGCGATCGCGGGAGGCGACTATGCCTGGAGCCTGCGGTGGTTCGTGCACCACCGGACGGGGCGGCTGCTGGCAGTGGACGAGTGGGAGTCGGTCGGTCCCGACCGGGGGTTGTTCCGAGAGCGGTTCGGAGGCTTCGTCGATCCCAACACGCTGATGCTGGACCGCAACAAGTGCCGGGAAGCGGTGGTGGCGTGGACGACGCCGCTCGCGGAAGACGCGGCGGGCATGTCGGCGGATCGGGAGGTGTTTCACCGGCTGCGTTCGCGGCACGG
>CAXTVZ010000373.1:0-3103 GCA_964247685.1 uncultured Acetobacteraceae bacterium | reverse complement strand
GCGATGCCCGGCCGGTCGGGCACGCGGCGGACGGTGATCTTCGCCTCGTCACGCGAATAGGCGATGCCCGCCACGATCTCTTTTTCCACGATCTCGTCCTCGTCCACCACCAGCGTTCCCGGGCCTTCGGTGCCTTCCGCGAAGCTCGACAGCACCCGCACCCGCACCCGCTCCTTCATCGCCAGCTCGACCGAGCGGGTCTGCAGCACCTTGGCACCCACCGAGGCGAGCTCGAGCATTTCCTCGTAGGCGATCTTGTCGAGGCGGCGCGCGCGGGGAACGATACGCGGGTCGGTGGTATAGACGCCATCGACGTCGGTGTAGATGTCGCAAAGGTCCGCACGGACCGCCGCTGCGAGCGCCACCGCCGACGTGTCCGACCCGCCGCGGCCGAGCGTGGTGACGCGGCCGTCCGGGGCGACACCCTGGAAGCCTGCGAGCACCGCGACCTGACCGGCCGCCATCGCCTCGACGATGGGAGCCGCCTCGATCCGCTCGATCCGCGCGCGGCCATGCGCGTCGTCGGTGAACACCGGCACCTGCCAGCCGAGCCAGGAGCGGGCGTCGAGGCCGCGCTCCTGCAGGGCGATCGCCAGCAGGCCGGCCGTCACCTGCTCGCCGGTCGCGACCACCGAGTCGTACTCGCGCGCGTCGTGCAGCGGTGCGAGTTGCTGGCACCAGGCGACCAGCTGGTTGGTGACCCCCGACATGGCGGAGACGACCACGGCCACCTGATCCCCGCGCGCGACGGCGGCGGCCACGCGCGCGGCCACGTTGCGGATGCGGTCCAGGTCGGCCACCGAGGTGCCGCCGAATTTCATGACGATGCGGGTCATCGGGCGTGCTCTAGCGCCGAGGAGAGAAGAAAGGAATGGGGGCAAGCGCCCCCGGGCCCGCCATAGTCAAGTCATGCAGGTCCAGGATCGCTGATCCTGGCGGGGTTTGGGGCAGAGCCCCATTCTACCTGGCCTGCGACGCCGCCAGGTGGCACGCCGGCCCCAGTTTTCCATGGAACCGCGTCCAGGTCTGCGTCTCGCCGAAGATCGGCAGCCCGATATACCCGTGCAGCTTGAACTCGCCCGCCGGCGTCATCCAGACATTCGCCGCATATGTCTTGCCCGCATCCGGGTCGAGGATCCGCCCCGACCACGTCCCGTCATCCTGCGGCTGCATATACGTCATCAGCCCGAGCTCGCATTTCGGCCGGTGCCAGATGTCGGTCGGCATGGCGTCCGCGTATTCCATGCCCGCGACACGCGCGCAGAGCTCGCCGGGCGGCCCGCAGCGATAGACCTCGATCACGCCGTCGCGGGTCTGGGTCAGCCACAACCCCCAGGGCTGCGCGTGGCGGGCGATGTCCTGGGCGGCCGCCTGCCGCAGCGGCGCCAGCAGAAGCACCAGTAGCGGGAGCCAGCGTCTCGACACCGCGCCTCAGCTCTCGCTTCGCGGCAGCCAGGGGATGCGGGCGATCTCCACACCCTCGTCGGCGAGCGCCTCGCGCTCCTGCTCCGTGGCCTCGCCGTAGATGCCGCGCGTCTCCACCTCGCCGCGATGCATCCGCAGCGCCTCGTCGGCGAACTCGCGTCCGACATCCTCGCAATGCCGCTCGATCTCGGAGCGCATGCGCGAGAGCAGCGCCCGCACCGAGGCGGGCATCGCGGCCCCCGCGACCGCGCGGGACGCCGCGGCCGCCGGCACAGGCGTCGCGGCCGCCGCGTCACCGCTCGGCGCTGCGCGCGCACTCCCCACCAGCGCCGGCGCCATCAGCCCGCGCGCCACCGCACGCGAGCCGCAGGTCACGCACTCGACCAGCCCGATCTGCTCCTGGCGCTCGTAATCGGCGGAAGATCGGAACCAGGCCTCGAACTCGTGGCCGCCATCGCAGCGGAGGTTGTAGCGGATCATCCCGCCAGCAGCTTGTCGAGCTCGCCGCGCCGGTCGAGCGCCACCATGTCGTCGCAGCCGCCGATATGCCGGCCCGCGATGAAGATCTGCGGCACGGTGGTCCGGCCGCCGGCGCGGCTCGCGGCCTCAATCCGTGCGGTGGTTCCGTGCGGCGCGTCGATCTCGCGGAACTCCACGCCCTTCGCACCGAGCAGGTTGAGCGCGCGTGTGCAGTAGGGGCAGCCGGGCTGGGTGTAGATCTCGACAGTGGGCATGTCTGGGGTCCGGGTGTCCTCGGTTCCCCTCCTAGGTCTGATCTTCCGTGCCCGTTGGCAAGTCCGGACCGCGCAGCGGCTCGTGCCTTTGGCTCGGCGCCTCGGTTCGGGCCGCCACGAGCAGGCCGATCGAGACGGCCCCCGCCTCGCGCAGCGCGAGCGCGCAGGCCCGCGCGGTCGAGCCGGTGGTCAGCACGTCGTCGACCAGCACCACCCGCTTGCCCCGCACCGCGGCCGGATGGCGCACGCCGATCGCGCCCTCGAGCTCCGCGCGCCGCCGGCTGGCGTTCTGGTGCGCCAGCTTCTTGGTCGCCCGCAGCCGCAGCAGCGCATCGACCAGCAGCGGCGGCGCCTGCGCCCCGGCCGCCCGCCGCACGGCGCGCGCCAGCAGCGCCGCCTGGTTGTAGCGGCGCGCGAACAGGCGCGAGCGGTGCAGCGGCACCGGCACCAGCGCGTCGGTTTCGGCCAGCAATCCGGCACCCGCGCGCGCCATGTGCAGGCCGAGCACGCGGGCGTTCTCCGTCCGGTCGGCGTATTTCAGCGGCAGGATGAGCCGGCGGGAGAACGCGTCGTAGACGAACGCCGCGCGCGCCGTGTCCCAGAGCGGCGGCTCGCTCTCGCAGAAGGCGCACAGCCGCGACGGGTCGGGCTGCTCATGTGCGAACGGCGACGCACAGCGCTCGCAGCACGGATCGAGCACGAAACGGGCGCGCGCGAAGCACGCGGCGCAGAGCGCGTCGGGCATCGGCACCTGCGCGTCGCAGCCGGGGCAGTGCGCGGGCAGCACGACGGACAACGCGGCCGATCCGAGCCGCTTGAGGTGGGGACGCCATTGCATGGGGGGAAGCTACCGAGGAATGGGCTCGCTTGCGTGTCTCAAACAGGAGCAAAGAAGAAGGCCAGGGCTCTGCCCTGGACCCGCTAAGGGCGAGCCCTTAGAACCC
>CAXTVZ010000372.1:0-3130 GCA_964247685.1 uncultured Acetobacteraceae bacterium | reverse complement strand
CCCACCTTCCAGCTGCCCACCTTCCAGCTGCCAGGTGACCGCGACGTCGCCTTCCGGCCGTGACAGCGCGCCGTATTTGACCGCGTTGGTCGCGAGCTCATGGATCGCGAGACCGATCGCCAGCGCCGACCGCGACTCGAGCGGCACGTCCGGACCCTGGATCCGGATGTTCCGCCGGTCCGCCGCCATGTAGGGCCGCAACTCCTCCTCGACGATCTCGCGTAGCAGGACGCTCGACCAGTTCTCGCGCGTGAGCAGCGTGTAGGCCCCCGTCAGCGCGCGCAGCCGGCCAAGAAAGGTGGCGGAGAACTGGTCGAGGCTGGGCGCGCCGCGCATCGTCTGACTGGCGAGCGAGATCACCACCGTCAGCATGTTCTTGACGCGGTGGTTCAGCTCGTCGACCAGCAGGCGCTGGTGCTCTTCGGCCTGCACGATCCGGGTCACGTCGACGAAGGTCACGAGCGAACCGTCGACCGTGCTGTCGGGTGCGCGATACGGCAGGATGCGCAGGAGATAGTGGGTTTGCCCGTCCCGTCGCGACACGCGCCGCTCCAGCGGCTGCAGCGTTCGCATGACCTCGCGCACGTCGTCGCAGAGATCGTCGTAGGCGAGCCGATGAACGATGTCGGTGACGGGCCGCCCGCGATCGGTCGGGATCAGGTTGTAGATGGTGCAGATCTCCGGCGTGTAGGCTCGGATGACCATGTGCCGGTCAAGGAACAGCGTCGCAACGCGGGTGCTCTCGAACAGGTTGCGCAGGTCGGCGTTCGCCCGGTCCAGCTCGTCGACCTTGTTGGAGAGCTGCGCGTTCACAGTCTGCAGCTCCTCGTTGACGGACTGGATCTCCTCCTTCGAGGTCTCGAGCTCCTCGTTGCTGGACTGCAGCTCCTCGTTGACGGAATGGAGCTCCTCGTTCGACGAGCGCAGTTCCTCGAGCGCGGTCTCGTGCTCCTCGCCCAGCGACTGGAGCTGCTCGCGCAGGTCGCGGTTCTCGCGCTCCAGTTCGGCCACGACGCTGTGCGAGGAGGACGGCTCGCTCGCGTCCACCGGCTCGCCACGGGCGGCGCCGGTTTCCTTGAACACGATCAGGAACGGCCGGTCGGGCTCGTAGCCCGGCAACGGCTCGACCACCACCGTCACCGCGGCCGCGCCGTCGCCATCGGGAGGCGCCGTGATCTGGACCGCACGCCCGCTCTCGGCAGCGGTGCGCAGCGCCACGCGGGCGCTGCGGCGCAGGCCGCGCTGACGCACCAGATCGAACACGCTGCGGCTCGGCGGCCCGAGGGCCGGCTGCAGCACGCCGCCCACATGGCTGGAATAGTGCACCATGTCGCCGTCCTCGGTGACCACCACGTAGGGCGAGGCGAAGCGTTCGAGCACGTGGCGCGCGGCGATCGCGAGCGCGCGCGGCCAGTCGGTGCGGCTGTCGGAGCGCTCGCTGTCCTCGCTCGACGCGGCGGTGGATCCGGCGCCCGGCGGCCTGACGCGAGCGGAGCGGGGCGACACCTTGAGCGGCGGACTCGGACCGTCGCGGCGCCCGAAGATGCGATGTTCCTTGTCCAGCGGCGCGAACAGATCCTCGTGCCGCGTCACGGTCTCGGAACTGCCGAGCAGCAGGCAGCCGCCCGGCGCCAGCGAGTAGTGGAAGGCCGGGATCACGGTCGCCTGCAGGTCGGCGTCCATGTAGATCAGCAGGTTGCGGCAGGAGACCAGGTCCATCCGCGAGAAGGGCGGGTCGCGCACCAGACTGTGGGCCGAGAAGGTGCAGAGGTCGCGGATCTCCTTGGAAACGAGATAGCTGTTCTCGTTTCGCTGGAAGAACCGGTCGCGCCGGGCGGCCGACAGGCCCTCGAGCAGGGTCGCGGGATAGCGGCCGGCGCGCGCGGTGGCGATCGCGGGCTCGTCGATGTCGGTCGCGAAGATCTGCACACGGGGAACGATGCGCAGATCGTCCAGATACTCGCGAAACAGGATCGCCAGCGAATACGCCTCCTCGCCGGTGGCGCAGCCGACCACCCAGGCGCGGACCGTGTCGTTCGCGGTCTTGCCCTCGAACAATCGGGGCAGCACGACGGTCTTGATCGCGTCGAACGCCGCCTCGTCGCGGAAGAACCGGGTGACACCGATGAGCAGGTCGCGGAACAGCAGCACGGCCTCGTCATTGGCCTGGTCCAGCCGCGCCACGTAGTCGGGCAGCGTGGCCAGGCCGAGCACCTGCATGCGGCGTCCCACGCGGCGGAGGAAGGTCTTGTCCTTGTACTGGCTGAAATCATGGCCGAGCCTGGATTGCAGGATCTCGCAGATCCGCAGGCGGGCGGGGTCGATGTCGGCCGCACTCGCGGACGCGAGATCGGGACCTTTCCGGGCGGCGATCACCAGGTCCGGCATGTCCTGGACCGGCGCGATCAGGTCCACGGCGCCGGTCGCGATCGCGCTGTTCGGCATGCCGCTGTGCTGCGGCGCCGTGCCGTCGGTGCCCTGCGCCAGGGTGAGGCCGCCATGGGCCTTGATCGCCTTGAGGCCGAGTGCGCCGTCATGCCCGGTGCCCGACAGCACGATGCCGACGGCATCCGCGCCGAGATCGGTGGCCAGGCTGTCGAAGAACTGGTCGATCGTGTTGGTCTCGCGCGGCCCCTCGGCGGCCACCTGGCGCAGGCGCAGGCGCCCCTGCTGCAGGGTCGCGATATGGCCCGCCGGGATGACATAGACCCGGTCGCTTTCGACCGGCTCGTCGTCCACCGCGTCGCGCACCGGCATGGCGGTCCAGCGGTCGATGATCTCGGGCAGCAGGCTCTTGCGGCCGGCCGAGAGATGCAGGACCACGACGAACCCCATGCCCGTGTCGGCGGGCAGACGCTCGAAGAACTGCTGGAACGCTTCGATCCCGCCGGCTGAGGCGCCAATAGCGACGATCTGCAAGTCCTAGCGCCTCCGCAGGCGGAGGCGAGGTTCGCGACGTGACCGGTCAGCCCGCAACACGGGGGCCTTTCGCGATCCGGACGGTGGCCGTGGCCGCGCGCTCGTGCTCGTGCTGCTCGAGCAGCCGGAGTGCGGCGCGTACGACCTCGCTGGCATTGTTGAAGCGGCCGGAGGTGATCTGGACTGCGATGAAGGCGTCGATCTCAGGGGT
>CAXTVZ010000371.1:0-3132 GCA_964247685.1 uncultured Acetobacteraceae bacterium | reverse complement strand
CGGACCGCCTGCCGACGCAACGCTCGCAGGCCGCTTCGAGGCGGGCCTAGCGAAGCGCTCCCCGGCGTCGCGTACGGTTCGTGTCCGGACCGAGCGTGACCCAGGCGGGCGCATGGTCGCTCGCCTCCTCGCGGGCGCGGGTGTCGCGATCCACGCCCCCGACCGTCAGGCGCCGCGCCAGGTCGGGGGTGAGCAGGATGTGGTCCAGCCGCAGTCCCGCATCGCGTTCCCAGGCCTGGCGCTTGTAATCCCAGAACGTCCACAGCGGTCCCGCGGGATGGAGTGCCCGAAGCGCATCGGTCCAGCCCTGTTCGAGCAGTTTACGAAACAAGGCGCGGCTCTCCGGCTGCACCAGCGCGTTGTCGGACCAGGATTTCGAACGATACATATCGTTCTCCGTCGGCACGACGTTGTAGTCCCCGCAAAGTGCCACCGGCACATCCGCCATGCGCAGCGCTTGCGCATGGGCCAGCAGGCGCGCGAACCAGGCGAGCTTGTAATCCCACTTCGGACCGGGACGCGGATTGCCGTTCGGCAGGTAGATCGAGGCCACGATGATGCCGCGTACGGCGGCCTCGATGTAGCGCGCCTGACCGTCCGCAGGATCGCCCGGCAGGCGTCGCCGGGTCACCTCGGGCACCGACCCGCGGGCGAGGATGGCGACGCCGTTCCAGCGCGCCTCGCCCTCCCACGCGGCGCCGTAACCCGCCGCTTCGAGCACCGCCGCCGGAAACGATCTCGTCTCCGCCTTCAACTCCTGCAAGGCCACGATGTCGGGTCGTGATCGTTCGAGCCAGGCGAGCAGGTTGGGCAGGCGTCGATTGACGTTGTTGATGTTGAAGGTCCCGATCTTCATCAGAACCTGGTCTTCACGCGAAATGCGCGAGCTTTCCCGTGGGCGCGCCCAGCACCGTGTCGTGGTACATCACGATCGTCCCGCGCACGATCGTGGCGACCGGCCAGCCGGTGACCCGCATGCCTTCGAACGGCGACCAGCCGCAGGGGCTCGCGAGCCACGACGCCTCGATCCGCCGTTCGGCCCGGAGATCGACCAGCGTCAGATCGCCATCATAGCCGCGCGCGATGCGGCCCTTGCCCTGCACGCCATAGACGCGCGCGGGCCCCGCCGACATCAGATCCGCCAGCCGCCCGATCGTCAGCCGCCCCGCTGCCACGTGGTCGAGCATCACCGGAAGCAGCGTCTGCACCCCCGTGAGCCCGGCGGCAGTCTGCGGCCACGGGCGCTCCTTGGCGGCGCGCGGATGCGGCGCGTGGTCCGAACCGATCGTGTCGACGCGTCCGTCCCGCACGGCGCGCCAGGCTGCGTCGACGTGCCGGCGCTCGCGGATCGGCGGGTTCATCACCGCGTAGGCGCCGAGCCGCTCATACGCTTCGGGGGCCGCCTGGCTCAGATGATTGACCAGCAGCTCGACCGTGGACGCACGTCGATGCGCATCAAGCCATTCGAGTTCCTCCTCGGTGGAGACATGAAGGATATGAACCGGCCGGTTCTCGCGTTCCGCCAGCGCCACGATCCGCCGCGTGCCGAGAAACGCGCATTCGGCGTCGCGCCAGCGCATATGCTCGATATAGGGACCGCCCGTGCTCGCCGGCTTGCGCGCCTGCAGCCTCGCCTCGTCCTCGCTGTGGAACGCGACCCGGCGCGAACCCGACGCGAGCACGGCCCCGATGCTCTCGTCGTCCTCGACCAGGAGATCGCCGGTGGAGCTCCCCGCGAACACCTTGATCGCGCACACGCCGCGCCCGCGCTCGAGCGAGGCCAGCGCCGCGATGTTGCCCTTGGTGGCCCCCACATAGAGCCCGACATCGCACCAGGCGACCCGCTCGGCATGCGCCTGCTTGACCGCGAGCGCCGCCGCATCCACCAGCGAGGGCGTCGTGTTCGGCATGTCGAAGATCGTGGTCACGCCGCCGAGCACGGCCCCGCGTGTGCCGGTCTCCATCGTCTCGCCCGACGCATCGACCGCACCCTGCCCGCTGTCGCGGAAATGCACGTGCGGATCGATGATCCCCGGCAGCACGTGCAGGCCCGTGGCATCGAGCACCTTGCCGGCCTCGTCCGCCGCGCCGAGGCCGATCGCGGCGATGCGCCCTCCCGCGAGCCCGAGATCGGCCCGCACCTCCCCCCAGGGCAGCACGAGCGTTCCGTTGCGGACGATGAGGTCGTAGCGGGCCAAGAGGGAGATCCTTCGATGCGCGGCGCGCGGGTGCTGCCACCGGCCTTATGGTGCAGGCATCGATCACAGGCTTCGATCAGGAGCAGAACGCATGCCGCTCGACAAGGTCGCCGCCGTGGTGGCGGGCCTCGCCTTCGTCTTCTTCCTCCTCGCACTGATCGGCAGCGGCTTGCTCGAGACGATCTCGGGCCTGTTCAGCTGGCGCGCGACCTACCTGCGGGCTGCCACCGACGTGCTGCTGGGCGCCGCTCCCCGCTTCACCTGGGGCGGCCCCGCCGGCTGGTTCAGGGCACATTTCACCCGCGGTGCCGGACCCGAGATGCGGGTCGCGGACCCGGGCCTCGCCCCGTTCGTGGCACGCGTCCGGCGCGACCCGCTGGTGCGGGGGCCGCTCGGCACGCCTCCCGCCTATGTCCCGAGCCGGGCGTTCGCGACCGCGATCCTGCTGGCGCTCGGCGAAGGCCGGCTTCCCGCGACGCTCGAAGAGGCGCGCGCGCTCGCAGCCGGCGTGCCCGGCCGGGCGGGCGCGGCCCTCGCGTCGCTCGCCGCCGGCGCCGACACGCTCCCGGCGTTCCGGGCCGGCGTCGCCGCCTGGTACGAGGACGCGATGCGGGAGGCGAGCGCCATCTACAAATGCAGCGTCCAGCGCGCGCTGCTCGCGATCGCAGCACTCCTCACGCTGGGCTTCGACATCGACAGCCTGCATCTCGCGCGCGAGATCTGGGGCGCGCCGCTGCCGTTCGGTTGGGGGCACGGCGTGTCGCTGGGAACGGTGCCGGGCTGGTGCCTCACCGTGGTCGCGACCTCGATGGGGGCGCCGTTCTGGTTCGACCTGCTGCAGAGCGTGGCTGATCTGCGCTCGTCCGGGGAGCCGCCGAGGAAGGAAGGCCAGGGCTCTGCCCTGGACCCGCTGGGGTCTTGACCCCAGACCCCC
>CAXTVZ010000370.1:0-3146 GCA_964247685.1 uncultured Acetobacteraceae bacterium | reverse complement strand
CTCGGCTACGGGCCGGTGCTCGCGGGTCTGGCCGTGTCGCTCCAGTATGTCGGCACGCTCGTGAGCCGGCCCTCGGCCGGACGGCTCGTCGACGGCCGCGGACCGAAACACGCGGTGGTCTGGGGATTGGCGGCCGCGTCCGCCGCCGGGATCCTGTTGCTTCTGGCGGCATGGCTGGTTCGCGTGCCGGTGATTGCCCTTGCCATCATCGGCCTCAGCCGGATGCTGGCCGGCTTTGCGGAGAGCTGGGTCAGCACGGGCGCGATCATGTGGACGATCGCGCGGCTGGGACCTTCGCGTACGGCGCAGATCATCTCCTGGAACGGCATCACCAGCTATGGCGGGCTCGCGATCGGCGCGCCGCTCGGCGTGGTCATCGCGGGTCGAAGTGGTCTGGCGGCGATCGGACTGTCGATCGCCGTCCTGGGCGGCTGCGCCTTGCTGGGCGCCCTGCCGAAGCCATCCCGCCCGGGGCGGCCCGGGCGGCGACTCCGCTTCGCCGCCGTGTTCTGGCGGGTGACACCGCTCGGCATGGCGCTCAGCCTCGGATCGTTGGGCTTCGGGGTGATCGTGTCCTTTGTTGCGCTGTTCTACGCACATCGCGGCTGGAGCAATCCCGCGCTGATGCTGACCGTCTTTGGCGGGAGCTTCATCCTGTGCCGCCTCGTCTTCGCGCGCCGGATCGGGACGGCGGGCGGGCTGCGGATCAGTCGGATCTGCTTCGCCGTCGAGGCGGCCGGTCTGGTTCTGATCGGCACGGCCACGCGCCCGCTCCAGGTCTTAGGGGGCGCAGCCCTCACCGGTGCCGGTTTCGCACTCGTCTTTCCGGCGCTGGGCGTGGTGGCTGTCCAGCGGGTGGACGCCGCCAACCGGGGCGCGGCCCTGGGCGCCTACTCCCTGTTCGCCGACCTGGCGCTCGGTGCGTCCGGCCCGATCGGCGGCGCCATCGCTGAACATGCGGGCTACGCGATGGTGTTTCTGATGGCCGCCGCCGCGAGCCTTGCCGCTCTTGTCCTGGTCGTCTCGCTCGATCGCGCAGACCCTCGAGAAACCGCATGACAAGCAGGTCGTGCCACGGCACTTGAGACGCGAGAAAGAACACGGACGCGATGTCGGACAGCAGCTTATCTGGCGAGGCGAGACAATGGGTGGCCGTCTTCTGCGGCGCTCGCTTCGGCGCGTCCGCGCTGTACGACGACGCGATCATCGCACTCGGGCAGGGTCTCGCCGCGCGGCATCTCGGCCTGATCTACGGCGGCGGCCGGGTCGGGCTGATGGGGCGGCTCGCTGATGCCGTGCTCGATGCGGGCGGGGACGTTGCCGGGATCATTCCGGACTTCCTCAGCGCGCGCGAGGTGGCTCATGCGCGCGTGACGGACCTGACCGTGACCGACAGCATGCACAGTCGCAAGCAGCTGATGTTCGCGCGCGCGGACGCTTTCGTCACGATGCCGGGCGGCTTCGGCACGCTCGACGAGACCATCGAGATCATCACCTGGCGGCAACTCGGCCTGCACGACAAACCCATCCTGATCGTCGATATCGGCGGCTGGGCGCAGCCGCTCGTCGCGGCTCTTGAAGCGACGGTGGCTCAGGGATTTGCGGCTGCCGACGCGCTCGCTTTGTTCGAACTTTTGCCCGATGTCGCGGCCGCCCTGGCGCGGCTTGAGGAACACCGGCCGGCAACGTGTGCCGCGAGCGATCCGGCGCGGCTGTGAGCCCGCCCGCTTGCCTCCGACCGGCAGGCCCGCTATAGGCCCGCCCTCGGTCGGAGCGTAGCTCAGCCTGGTAGAGCACTGTGTTCGGGACGCAGGGGCCGGAGGTTCGAATCCTCTCGCTCCGACCAATTCGTCGGCGCTTTCGCTTGTTCGACCTGGGCCGGCGAGTGTCGTAGGCCGACAGGGACGGGATCGATGAAGCCGCTGATCATCACGACGGTGCTCGTGGCTTTCACCGTCTCCGTGCTGCTAATTCTGCATTTCATCGCGATCGGCTCGATTGCTTTCGCGTAGTCATCGCTGACACGGCCGCTTGCGCGTGGTTGGATTTCGTTGCTTCTACTAGAGCTGGATGCAGGTTCGTCCCGCATGGTACGTTCCATCACGACGCCGGGTTAGCACAGCGGTAGTGCAGCGGTTTTGTAAACCGAAGGTCGGGGGTTCAAATCCCTCACCCGGCATGTGGGCCGCTCCCTGGACATGGCTGCTCGAAGGAGATTGTCTTTGTTCCGCAGATCTGAGCGCAAGCCGTCGGATGCTCTCGCGCCGGTCGCGTCGCGCGCCGCCATGAGCCGTGGCAAACTGGCCTATGAAGCGCGGCGGGCCACGGAGGCAGGAATGACGCTCGAGGCCTGGCTCAGCAAGAAGGCGCGGGACGCTGCACGCGCAGCAGCTGACACCGTGCGCACCGCCAAAGGGCCACCGAGGCCGAAGGGGCTGATCGCCCGCCTGCTCGACCGCGCTCACAAGCCGCTCGGCTAATTGGCTCAGGGGTGCAGAATTAGGTCATCAGGACCGACCCTGGAAGACGGCAACACCGGCGCGTCCTGGCTGGAGCGGACAGGACACCGTGATTCAGAAGAACACCGTCGAGAATGGCGCGACATCAGACTCATGCCTTGCCACGACACGATCTATGCGTTGGCTTCAGGCCTCGGACGCGCGGGAATTGCCGTGCTGAGGATCAGCGGACCAGAGACCGCGGCAATCCTGACGGCGATCGCAGGCGGCCTCCCGGAACCTCGTCGGGCGACATTGCGGCCGCTGCGTGACGCAGATCGCACGCTGCTCGACCGGGCACTTGTCCTATGGTTTCCCGGTCCCGGCAGCTTCACGGCAGAGAACCTGGCAGAACTGCACGTCCATGGCGGTCTTGCGATCATCGCCGCGGTGGATCGGCGGCTTCGCGAGCTCGGAGGGCGACCGGCCGAGGCGGGGGAGTTTTCGCGGCGCGCCTTCCTGAACGGACGGATGGATCTGCTCGAAGCGGAGGGCCTTGCCGACCTTGTGGAAGCGGAAACCGAGGCACAGAGGCAGCAGGCGATTGGGCAATCGGAAGGCGCGCTCAGTCGTATCTATGAGGATTGGGCGATCCAACTGCTCGAGACCTTGGCGTGGCAGGAGGCAGCTCTCGACTTTCCCGACGAC
>CAXTVZ010000369.1:0-3147 GCA_964247685.1 uncultured Acetobacteraceae bacterium | reverse complement strand
CCACAGACCGCTCCCGCCACTCGCGAGCTCCGCCCGAGGATCAGGCGCAGCGCGCAGCCAGGCCGTCAGCGCTCTTGGAACCCTCATCCTCGCAGAGAACGGAAGCAGCACGCCGCGCGCGCAGCAACTCTCGCAGTTCGCGGAACAGGGTGCGTATCGTCGCCACCTGACCCGGCGCGCCCTCCGGCATCGTCTCTCTGGTGGCTACAAGACTGGCGTGGAAGAACATGATCGCCGCTCCCTCGAAATGGTGCAGGGCACAATCAGGAAGGTGCGACCGATCAAAGCCAATTGCAAGCTAAATTGTGCGTCGCACAATTTGGATGGCATCGTGCCTCCGTCAGCCACCACCCTGCAGGGCGGCGACGAACACCCGAGCCGGCGGCACAACGCCATCGCCCCACGCCTCGAGCTGGGCGGCGAGGCGGGGCCGCGGCACGAACGCCAGGCGCTCGTATTCCGCGTTGCCGGTCGCCCGGTGCGCCGCGGTGATGCGCCGCTGGTCCCAACCGGTCGCGAGAGCGATCCCGACATCGATGACGTGGCTGCCCGGGTGCTCCACCGCCGCGAGCGGCCGGAAGCCCCCGACCGCGTCCGCCGGCATCCCGAGCTCCTCTTCCAGCTCGGCCAGGAGCTGGACCCGGAGGTCGACCGTGTCGTCGCCCGCGCGGGCTTCGACGCTGCCCGCGGGCGGGCACTGCCACAGCCCCGGCTGGTAGACCGCTCCCGCATCCCGCCTGCCGAACACGATCCCGTCCGGCCCTTCCACAACCCCGTTCACCGCGAGCGCACGGATGCCGAGCGTCGCGAACAGCCACGGCTCCCGCATCTGCGCGAAGGCGCGCCGGTAGTCGGTCCAGAAGCCGCTGATCCGCTCGGCGGCCACCTCCCGCGCCGAGAACACCCGCCCGTCGAACAGGGCCGGCCGCGCCGCCCGTGCCTCCGCCCAGATGCGCTCCACCGCGGCCTCGATCTCCGGGGAGGCCGGCGGCGGCGCGGCCACGACCTCCACCGTGAGTGAAGCGGCCAGCGCATGAGTGACCCAGCCCCCGCTCATGCAGGTGGTGTGAAATCGAGATCCGGCCCCACCGGCACGATGCCGCTCGGGTTCAGGTGCACGTGGCTGCCGTAGTAATGGCGCTTGATATGGTCGAGATCGACGGTCTCGCCGATGCCCTCGTGCCCGAACATCCGCCGCGTGTAGGCCCAGAGGTGCCGATACTCGACCAGTCGCTGCCGGTTGCACTTGAAGTGCCCGTGATAGACCGCATCGAAGCGGACCAGCGTGGTCCAGAGCCGGATGTCGGCGAGCGTGGGTGCAGCACCCAGCAGGAAGGCCCGCCCGTCGGCCAGCCGCTCCTCGAGTGCGTCCAGCGCCGCGAACAGCGCGTGGTAGGCCGCCTCGTACGCCGCCTGCGAGGCCGCGAAGCCCGCGCGATACACGCCGTTGTTCACCGCGCCGTAGACGCGCTCGTTCAACGCGTCGATCTCGCTCTGCCACTCCGCCGGCTCGAGCTCCGGGCCCCCGGGAAAGGCGCGGTTCAGCATCCGGATGATGTCCGAGCTCTCGTTCGACACGATCGTCCGGTGCACCCGGTCCCACAGCACCGGCACGGTCACCCGCCCCGAGCAGTGCGGGTCGGCGCGCAGGTAGATCTCGCGCAGGAACCGCGCCCCTTCGGGGTCCGGGACCACGCCCCGGTCGGGCAGGAACGTCCAGCCATCCTCCGCCATATGCGGGTTCACGACCGAGACCGTGATCGCCTCCTCCAGCCCCTTCAGCTTGCGCACGATCAGCGTGCGATGCGCCCATGGGCAGGCGAGCGACACGGTCAGATGGTAGCGTCCGGCGTCCGGCGCGAACCGCGTCGAGCCATCCGCCGTGATCCAGTCCCGGAACCGCGTCTCGGCCCGCTCGAACGCACCGTCCCGTCCGGTGGGGAAGGTCCGCTCGTTGTGCCACACGCCATCGATCAGCATGCCCATCCGGTTTCTCCTGCCTCGCGGCGATGCCTGCGCCGCCCACATTGCGGCATCGCCGCCCCCGGTGCACACAAGTCCAAAACCGGGCGGGGGAACAGAGATGACGGTCGCACCCATCGGCGACACGCAGAAGCGCGCCACCGCGACGGTTCTCGCCTGCTACGGCGGCTGGACGCTCGACGCGTTCGACTACTTCATCGTGGCCTTCGTGGTCGACGACGTGGCGAAAAGCTTCCACGCCACCGTCGCCGCCACCGCCGCCGCCTTCTTCCTCACGCTCGCCTTCCGCCCGGTCGGCGCCTTCATCTTCGGTCGCGCCGCCGACCGCTACGGCCGCAAGCCGGTCCTGATGGCGGCGATCGGCTTCTACTCGCTGGTCGAGCTCGCCTCGGCGGCCGCCCCCTCGCTCACGGTCTTCCTCCTGCTGCGCGCCCTGTTCGGCGTCGCACTCGGCGGCGAGTGGGGCGTGGGCGCGGCGCTGACCATGGAATCGATCCCGCCCCGCTGGCGCGGCTTCGTTTCCGGCGTTCTCCAGACCGGCTATCCCTCCGGCTACCTCCTCGCCTCGCTGGTCTTCCTGCTCGAGCCCGCGATCGGCTGGCGCGGCATGTTCGCGGTCGGCGTGCTGCCGGCGCTGCTGATCCCGTTCATCTGGCGCTTCGTGCCCGAGAGCCCGGAATGGCTCGCCCGCCATGACGGCGGCCGGGCCACCGGCGCCGCGCCCTTCTTCTCCGTGCTGCGCCGGCACGCCAAGCTCGCGGCCTTCGCGATCGTGCTGATGGCGGGCTTCAACTTCTTCAGCCACGGCTCGCAGGACCTGTATCCGAAGCTGTTCCTCGCCAGGCAGCTCCACTTCCCGCACGCGACCGTCACCACGATCGTGGTGCTCTACAATCTCGGCGCGATCGCGGGCGGCCTGTTCTTCGCAACCCTGTCGCAACGGATCGGACGGCGGCGAGCGATCGCGATCGCGGCGATCCTCGCGCTGCCGATGCTGCCTTTGTTCGCCTTTTCCACCACGCCGCTGCACATCGCGATCGGCGCCACGCTCATGCAGTTCATGGTGCAGGGCGCCTGGGGCATGGTGCCGGCCTATCTGAATGAGCTCTCGCCAGCCGAAATCCGCGCGACCTTCCCCGGCCTCACCTATCAGCTCGGCAACCT
>CAXTVZ010000368.1:0-3169 GCA_964247685.1 uncultured Acetobacteraceae bacterium | reverse complement strand
AGAGACCGGCGCGGACCCGGGCGACGGTGCCCGGCGGATGGGCGTCGTCGGCCTCGTTCACCCAGAGCAGGCGCGCGGGTCCGATCGCGCGCATGGCGTCGTAGAGCCGGTCCATCCCCTTCATCCCGTCCGGGCCGCCGCGGCCGTCGCGCAGCGTCCGGTAGACGAAGATCTTTACCCCATCCTCGATGTCGTCGACGAACTTCTGGGCCAGGAACTGCAGCTTGCGCCGTTCCTCGGTGCGGATCCGCTCCTCGGAGATGTCGGCGATGATGCGGCCGGTGTGGAAGTTCATGCGCTGGGCGGGCGCGGCGGCCATCCACTCGGCGCCGAAGGTGTGGATGTGCAGTGCCTCGCCTTCCGCGAAACCCTCGAAGCGGTTCTCGATCGCGTCGGCCAGCGCGAAGACGTCGGCCACGCCCGCGTAGCGCAACAGCGCCATGCGCTCGACGCCGATCTTGCGCTGGAGCAGGCCGAACTCGCAGTTGTCGCCGCAGCTTTCGAACCGCATCACGAGGTCGCTCTCGGCCTGGCCGCCCTGGGCGAGCAGCTCGAGGTTCTCCGGCGGGTCGAGCTTCACCTCGACCACGGTGCCGTCGTCGCCGGTGATGCGCAGGGCGGCACGGTTCCAGTCCGGCAGGGTGGGCGGCAGCTTCTCGACCAGCAGGAAGCGGCAGCTGCGGGCCGCCTCGCCGAAGGTGCCGCCGAAATGGTCGTGCACGCCGTTGCTCTCGCGGTCGCGGCTGTGGATCTCGTAGGCGACGGGGTGGTCGCCGCCGAACACGAGATCGAGCCGCGCGGGCACGGGATGGGCCACCAGCCAGCCCTCGAACCGGAGCTCGTCGCCGTAGGTGCCGTGGCCGGCATGGCTGATGCGGAACGATTCGAGCGAGCAGGCGAAGTTGAGCAGCGGCATCGCGGGTCACTCCCCATGGCGGAACGATGCGCGATCCTAGCCGGGAAACCACGCGCGCGGGAATGATGACGAAGGGGGCGACCGGCTGGCGCACCCGGAAAGACTCGAACTTCCAACCCCCAGATTCGTAGTCTGGTGCTCTATCCAATTGAGCTACGGGTGCCCGCCGGGCGCCGCATGTAACCCAGCCGCCGGGGTCTCGCAACCCCCGGGGAGCCGGGCGGAGGGCGGCGGTTCAGTCGCCCAGCAGACGCTGCACCGCGGTGTGGGTCGGCCGGTGCAGCGTGATCGTGGCCCGGCAGGTGGGCGTGCCGTACGTGCCCGTGACCGCACCATCGGCCGCCGTCGCGTCGAACACCATCGGCAGGAGCTTGTGGTTCATGTCGCGGCCGAGGAACTGCGCGTGCAGCGCCGCGGGGTGGGCGGGGTCGCGCAGGCCCTTGAGCGACAGCACGCCATCGGCCGGCACGAAGGTCACGTGGCGCGCCGAGACCACGAGGTCGGAATCGCCCGCGTCGGGGCAGCGTCCGGCGACCGTCTGCAGCCGGCCGATCCAGGTGCCGGCGGGGTCGGTCGGGCCGGCCTCCCCGCCGCCGCAGCCGGCCAGGGTGAGAAGCAGCGTCGCGGCTTGAAGGGGGCGGGAGGGGCGCATGGCCGGGATGGGAGAACATGCGTGCGCGCGGCGCAAGGCTGGACTATTGCCTGCGGGATGTCAGACGCCGCCACTCTCGCCCATCTCCACCTGCATGACGACCGCATCCTGGTGCTCGATTTCGGCAGCCAGGTCACCCAGCTGATCGCTCGCCGCGTCCGCGAGCAGGGCGTCTACTGCGAGATCTGGCCGTTCACCGCCGATGCCGAGCGCATCCGCGCGTTCAAGCCGCGCGCGGTGATCCTGTCGGGCGGACCGGCCTCGGTCGCCGAGGAGGGCTCGCCCCGCGCCGCGGACGCGGTGTTCGGGCTCGGCGTGCCGGTGCTCGGGATCTGCTACGGCCAGCAGGTGATGTGCGCGCAGCTCGGCGGCGAGGTGGCGCCCGGCGACGTGCGCGAGTTCGGCCGCGCCCATGTCGACATCGTGGAGGATTGCGCGCTGTTCCGCGGCGCCTGGGCACGCGGTGCGCGCGAGCAGGTGTGGATGTCGCATGGCGATCGCGTGGTGCGGCTGCCGCCCGGGTTCCATGCGGTGGCGACGTCCGAGGGCGCGCCGTTCGCGGTGATCGCCGACGAGGGCCGCCGCCTCTACGGCGTGCAGTTCCACCCGGAGGTGGTGCACACGCCGCACGGGGCGGCACTCCTGCGCAACTTCACCCACCATGTGGCCGGCTGCGCCGGGGCCTGGACGATGGCCGGGTTCCGCGAGGAGGCGTTGGCCAAGATCCGGGCGCAGGTGGGGCAGGGGCGGGTGATCTGCGGGCTGTCGGGCGGCGTCGACAGCTCGGTCGCCGCCGTGCTGATCCACGAGGCGATCGGCGACCAGCTGACCTGCATCTTCGTCGATCACGGGCTGCTGCGCGCGGGCGAGGCCGAGGAGGTGATCCGTACGTTCCGCGACCGGTTCAACATCCACCTGGTGCATCGCGATGCGTCGGCGCTGTTCCTCGGCGAGCTCGCCGGCGTCACGGATCCGGAAGAGAAGCGCCGCACGATCGGCCGCCTGTTCATCGACGTGTTCGACGAGGAGGCCTCGCGGCTGGGCGGTGCGGACTTCCTCGCCCAGGGCACGCTCTATCCGGACGTGATCGAGAGCGTGTCGTTCACGGGTGGCCCGAGTGTCACGATCAAGTCGCACCACAACGTGGGCGGCTTGCCGGCGCGGATGCGGATGCAGCTGGTCGAGCCGCTCCGCGAGCTGTTCAAGGACGAGGTGCGCGCGCTGGGCCGCGAGCTCGACATCCCGGAGGCGATCGTCGGGCGGCATCCGTTTCCGGGACCGGGTCTCGCGATCCGCATCCCCGGCGAGGTCACGCGCGAACGAGTGGAAATCCTGCAGCGCGCGGACCGCATCTTCCTCGAGGAGATCCGCATGAACGGGCTCTACGACGCCATCTGGCAGGCCTTCGTGGTGCTGCTGCCGGTGCGCACCGTGGGCGTGATGGGGGACGGGCGCTCCTACGATTTCGCGTGCGCGCTGCGCGCGGTGACCAGCACGGACGGCATGACGGCGGATGTGTATCCGTTCGACATGGGGTTCCTCTCGCGCGTGGCGGGCAGGATCGTGAACGAGGTGCGCGGCATCAATCGCGTGACCTACGA
>CAXTVZ010000367.1:0-3178 GCA_964247685.1 uncultured Acetobacteraceae bacterium | reverse complement strand
GCGGGCCATCTCCCGTCCGGCACGTCCTGCCTTGCGCGCTTGAACGCACTGAGTGAAGGTCCCCGCGCACGCGCCGGACCGGGGACGCGCGGGGAAGGGAGGTTCGCATGGGTGGCTTGAGCATCTGGCACTGGCTCGTCGTGCTCGCAGTTGTGCTGCTGCTGTTCGGTGGCAGCAACAAGATTTCCGGCGTGATGGGCGACGTCGCGCGCGGCATCAAGTCGTTCAAGAAGAACATGGCCGACGACGAGTCGATGGAGGCGCACGAGACGCGCGCGCCGGCCGGCTCCATCGCGCCGCCGACCGTCACGCAGCAGAAGACGGAAGCCGTGCGCGAGGGCGTTCCCCACAGCTCCTGACGGTGTGATGGCGACCCCGCACGCGGCCGCCGCTCGCATCGTCGAGGCGGGGCGGCGGCTTGATCGGCTCGGTCTCGTGCCGAGCACGGCGGGCAACATCAGCGAACGGCTGGACGCGGAGCGGATCGCGATCACCCGGAGTGGCGGACGCAAGGGCTTGATCGGCCCGGAGGCCGTGATCGAGGTCGACACGAGGGCGCGCCCGTTAAATCCGGGTGATCGGCCTTCCGCGGAAACGCTGCTGCATTGCCAGATCTACACGGCCTTTCGGGGCGCCAACGCGGTGGTGCACGGCCATTCGGTGGCTCTGACCGTGCTCACACGCGTGTTGCCGGGCGATATCGAGCTCACCGGCTACGAGGTCCTGAAGGCGTTCGGCACCGACACGCATGAGGCCACCCTCGTGCTGCCGGTGTTCGCGAACGATCAGGACATGCTGCGCCTGGCCGCCGCGATCGCCCCGCGTCTCGGGTCGTGCCGCATGGGCTACGCGCTGCGCGGCCACGGTCTTTATGCGTGGGGCACGGACATGGATGACGCGCTCAGCCGGCTGGAAGCCACCGAGTTCCTGCTGGCCTGCGCGCTGGAAGAGAGGAGGTTCGCACGATGAGCAGGCTGACCGTCTACGAGGACGCCAACCCGGACACCCTGATCCTGCGGACCGAGGATGCGTCCGCGATCGCGGACGCGCTCGCGCCGATCGGCGTGACGTTCGAGCGCTGGGAGAGCCCGGTCGCCATCGACGACTCGGCGCCCGCCGACACGATCCTGGACGCGTACCGTCCCTATCTCGACCGGTTGATGGGCGCCAACGGCGCGGGCTCGGCCGATGTGCTGCGGCTGCGTCCCGGGGCGGAGAATTACGGGCCGCTGCGGGCGAAGTTTCTGTCCGAGCACACCCACACCGAGGACGAGATCCGGTTCTTCGTTCATGGCGGCGGCTCGTTCGTTATGCATGTCGACGGCCGCGTCTATGACGCGCATTGCACCGCGGGCGACCTGATCGCGGTGCCGGCCAACATCCGGCACTGGTTCGATGCGGGCACCGAGCCGAATTTCACGGCGCTGCGGGTGTTCACCGACACCTCCGGCTGGGTGCCGCACTACACGGGCGACGCGATCAGCGAGCGTTTCCCGGTTGCCTGAGAAGCGGGAGCGAGGCGCGATCAGGGCGGTGGTGACCGATATCGAGGGCACCACCACTCCCATCCGCTTCGTCCACGAGATCCTGTTTCCCTATGCAAGGCAGCGCCTGTCCGCACTCATCGCCGAGCGCGGCGGGGAGGCGGACGTCGCGGCGGCGCTCGCGCGTGTCCGGGCGCTGGCCCCTGAGCTCGCACCGCTCGACGCGCTGACCCTCTGGCAGGACGAGGACCGCAAGGTAGAGCCGCTGAAGACCCTGCAGGGCATCGCCTGGCGCGACGGCTACCTGTCCGGCGCAGTGCAAAGCGACATCTATCCTGACGTGGCGCCGGCATTGCGTCGCTGGCGCGAGAGAGGCCTTCAGCTCGCGGTCTATTCCTCGGGCTCGGTCGAGGCGCAGAGGCTGCTGTTCGGGCACACGCCATCCGGCGACCTGCTTTCCGTGTTCGACGCGTTCTTCGACACCACGACAGGTCCCAAGCGGGAGGCCGAGAGCTACCGGCGGATCGCGCTCGCACTCGAGCTCGCACCCGAGACCGTGCTGTTTCTGTCGGATGTCGGTGCCGAGCTCGATGCGGCGCGCGACGCGGGGTGGGTCACCTGCCAGCTCCTGCGCGCGGGCGACGATGCGACACCGGCGCCTGGTCATGCCCAGACCGCGGATTTCGACGCGGTCTCGCACGATTTCGGCCTCGCATGAGCGTCACGATCATCCATGACTGGCGCGACGTACCATCCGAACTCCGCGGCGGCACGCTGGCGCTCGGCAATTTCGACGGCGTCCATCTCGGCCACGCTCATCTCGTTCACGCCGCCCACGCGGCCCGTCCCGACCTGCCGCTCGGCGTGGTCACCTTCGAGCCGCATCCGCGCGAGTTTTTTCGGCCCGACGACGCGCCGTTCCGCCTGACGATGCCCGCCGAACGCGCGGCCGCTCTCGAGGCGCTCGGCGTGCGGCGCATCCACCAGATCACGTTCGACCGTGCGTTCGCCGATCTCTCGCCGGAGCAATTCATGCACGACGTGCTGCACGTCTCGCTTGGCGCGCGGCATCTCGCCTGCGGTCCCGATTTCGCCTTCGGTCATCGCAAGGCGGGGGATGTGGATTTCCTCAGTCTTCGCGCCGAGGCGCTCGGGATCGGGCTGACCATCGTTCCGCCCTTCGCGGATGCGGCGGGGCCGCTCTCGTCCACCCGCATCCGTCGCCTGCTGCTCGACGGCTATCCCGACCGCGCGGCGCGCGAGCTCGGACGCGTGTGGTCGGTGCGCGGGGTGGTCATGCACGGCGATGCCCGCGGCCGCACGATCGGGTTTCGTACCGCCAACGTGGCGCTCGATCGCCACCTCGAGCCCGCGCGCGGCGTGTATGCCGCGCGTGCGCGCCTGGCGGATGGAACGGTCCATAATGCGGTCGCGAATGTCGGGCGCCGGCCGACGGTGAACTCGGGACCGCTCAGCCGGCTCGAGGTGCACATCTTCGACTTCGAGGGCGATCTCTACGGGCAGGAGATCGCGGTCTCGCTGCACGCATTCCTGCGCGACGAGCGGCGGTTTGATGGGTTGGATGCGTTGAAGGCGCAGATCGCGCTTGATGCGGCGCAGGCGAGGGCGGCGTTGAAGTAAGGCCAGGGCTCTGCCCTGGACCCGCCAAGGGACGGTCGTCCCTTGGAACCCTG
>CAXTVZ010000366.1:0-3193 GCA_964247685.1 uncultured Acetobacteraceae bacterium | reverse complement strand
GGGGCGGTGCCCTGGTCCTCGGAGATCGCGGCGCTCTCCTTGATCGCCTCCAGCACCGCGTTCGGATCGGACGCGACCGACATCGCGGCCGCCTCCGGATCGTAGCGGTTCCGAAGGTTGGGGTTGTCCCGGCGCATCTCCTCGAGGAGCGCGATGATCTTGGCGGATTTCTGCTCGCCCAGGATCGCGAGCTCGAGGGTCAGCTGCTCGCGGTAGCCTGCGAGAAGGTCGTCCCGGCGCTGCGTGGTCAGGATCAGCACGGTGACGTAGAGCGCCATCAGCCCCGTGGCGCCCTGGAGCCAGTTGAAGGGCGGCGGATCCCAGGGCGCGATGCCCACCGGGCCTGCAACCACGTTGCCGCAGATCCACGCCACCACGACGACACTGAGCGCCGCGATGAAGCGCGGCCGGCCGATCGACGCGGTGAGCCGCTCCACCAGGCGCTGGACGCCGGACGCCTCGAGGCGATGATCCTCGTGGAGGCGGGCGATGGCCTCGACCGTCTCCCTGATATGCGTCGGCAGGATCGGCAGGTCGTCCGGCATGCGTTTCGGCTCCTGGGTAGCGGTCCGCCGGGATCACATCCGGGAGAGAAGACGCGGCGGGGCCTCGCGATCAGCTGCGGCCCGGGCCGTGCGATCGGGCGGATCGAGGATCGCCGACCGGCTTCGGACCGCTTCGGCGACATGGTCGATCACCATCCGGATCCGCGCGACCTCGCGGTTCTCGCGATGCACGCTGAGCCAGATATCCGCCGACGGCACGGGGGTCGCCGTCGGGATCCGCCGGAGCGGCTGGGTGGGATCGGCGCGGAACCGCGGCAGCACCGCGAGCCCGCCACCGGCCACCGCCGCCGAGTGCAGCGTCTCGTAGCTGTCCGCGCGCAGCACCACATCGCCGCGGCGGACGTTCTGCGCGAGCCAGGCGGCCTGCATCGAGGTCTCCCGGTCGTCGAGCAACGTGAGCAGCTGATGGCCGGCATAGAAATTCTCCGGCACGGGCAGGCCGCGCCGCTCGATGTAGTCGGCCGATGCATACAGGTCGAAGGCGACCATGCCGAGGCTGCGGATCAGCACGTCCGGGCTCGTGCACCGCCGCAGCTGCACGCCGATATCGGCCTCGTGCGCCGCCACCGGCTCGCCCGACAGGAGCGGGAGCGCCTCGACCAGGATCGCCGGCGCCGTCGCATGCAGGCTGGCCAGCGCGGGTGCCAGCAGGGTGGTCGCAACCAGCTGCGAGCTGGTGATGCGCACGACGCCGCCCAGACGCTCGTCGTGGCCGCACACCAGGCGCTCGACCGACAGCGCCTCCTCCTCCATTCGCTCCACCCGGTCGCGGATCGCCTCGCCCGCCGGCGTCAGCGCGAAGCCGTCCTCGGTGCGGCGAAGCAGGCGGACGCCCAGATTGTCCTGCATCGCCGCCAAGCGCCGCCCGACGGTGGACTGCGTCACATGCAGCTGCTTGGCCGCGGCGGACAGGCTGCCGCCGCGCGCGATGGCCAGAAAGAATCTCAGGTCATCCCAGTCGAGCATCCGGTTCCAATGCGCGGACGCATGGATGGTTTGCGAAACCGCTTGTTACACCGGGACCCGTGGGGGCGCACGATTGTGGTGTGTTCGTAGCTGCTACGGCAGCGACGACAGGGATCGCCCGACCCCGCCATCGTCAATCGTTCAAGGTCCCGCATTGTTGAAGTTATCGCGATTGAACTCTGCGCCGATCGGCATGCCCGGCACCCGGACGTCCGTGCGGCTGGCCGGCCGTTGAGCGTCGTGCCCACCCCGATCGTGGAGTTTCCCGAAACCGCCGAGGTGTCCGAGACCCTCGTTCTCCATGCCGAGGAGGCGGTGGTGAACGTGGTGCGGGTCGCGGGTGACACGGTGCGCGTGTCCACCCGAACCCGTGTGCGCGACGAGGCGATCGAAGTGCCGCTCGTTCACGAGCGGGTCGAGATCGAGCGCGTGGCGATCGACCGCATCGTCGACGCCGTTCCGCCCGTCCGGCAGGAGGGCGACGTGACCGTGCTGTCGGTCGTCGAGGAGGTTCTCGTCGTCGAACGCCGCCTCGTTCTCAAGGAAGAGGTCAGGGTCCGTCGCGTGCAGGTGACGGACATGCATCGGGAGACGGTGCCGTTGCGCGAGCAGGTGGTCGACGTGAACCGCTCCGCGCCGGACTAGGGCCCGAACCTGCAGGCCAAAGCGGGACAGGCCGAGACGATGTTCCGCAAATCCACAGAAAGACACCAGAATGTCAGCTCCGTTGCACTCCGCCGAACAGACGATCGTCGCCGTCTACGACACGCCGGCCCATGCCGAGCTCGCCGTGCAGGACCTGCTCCAGGCCCATGTCCCGTCCAGCGCGATCGAGCGGCACACCGAATCCGGATCGTATCTGGGCGAGACGACCGCCGAGCCCGTGAAGAAGCCGGGCGGCTTCCTGAGCAGCCTGTTCGGCACCGACACGCATGCCGACTCCACCACCTACACCGAGAGCATGTCGCGCGGCGGCACCGTGGTGACGGTTCACGGGATCCCGTACGAGGATTTCGAGCGGGTGGCGGCGATGCTCGAGGCGCATCATCCGATCGAGTTCAACGAGACCGGGTCGTCGTCGATGACGGGCATGACCGGAACGACGGGCATGACCGGCTTGGCGGCGCCGACCGGCATGGCGGCGACGACGGGGATGACGACGACGACCGGCATGGCGGCCACCGCGCCGGTCGGTGACACGATGCAGCTCTCCGAGGAGAGCCTGGTCGTCGGCAAGCGCATGGTGAACCGGGGCAGCACGCGGATCCGCCGCTACGTCGTGGAGACGCCGGTCGAGGAGCAGGTCAGCCTGCATGACGAGCGCGTCGTCGTCGATCGCCGTCCCGTGGCCGACGGACGCACGGCGGATGCGACCGCGTTCGCCGACAACGACAAGGTCATCGAGATGACCGAGACGACCGAGCAGGCGGTGGTGGGCAAGACCGCGCGCGTGGTCGAGGAGGTCAGCCTCCGCAAGCAGGCCGCCGACCGGACCGAGACCATCCACGACACCGTCCGCAAGGAAGAGGTCGAGGTGACGCAGGTCCCGGGCGAGACGGTGACGGATCCGACGCTCACCGGACAGTCCTCGCGCAAGATCTGATCGGGAGAAGAAGGCCAGGGGCTCTGCCCCTGGACCCCGTTAAGGGCGAGCCCTTAAA
>CAXTVZ010000365.1:0-3197 GCA_964247685.1 uncultured Acetobacteraceae bacterium | reverse complement strand
ACGACGTGATCGTCACCACCAACCTGTTCGGCGACATCCTGTCGGACCTGATCGCGGGCCTGGTGGGCGGCCTCGGCATGGCGCCGGGCGCCAATATCGGCGCGGGGGCCGCGATCTTCGAGGCGGTGCACGGCTCGGCGCCCGACATCGCCGGCAAGGGCATCGCCAACCCGCTGGCACTGCTGCTGGCGGCGGGCCTGATGCTCGACCATGTCGGACGCACCGAGCTTGCCGAGCGCCTGCGCGGCGCGATTGACGCCGTGATCCAGGTGCAGAAGATCCGCACCCGCGATCTCGGCGGCCATGCCAGCACCTCGGAGCTCACGAACGCGCTCTGCCGGCATTTGAACTGATCTTTCCCGGGTCGCATGGAGCGGTGGTCGATGAGCGAACGTCTGCTCGAACAATCCTCCGATCCTGGCTCGGATGTCGTCAACGCCGCGCTGTTCCTGACGCGCTGGGCGAAGAACCCGCTGCAGATGGGCTCGGTCGTCCCGTCCTTTCCGGCACTGTGCCCGCGCGTGGCGCGCCACATCCGGCGCGCACCCGATGAGGCGGTGATCGAGCCGCCGGCACGGGCGTGATCAGCCGCGCGCTGCTCGCGAACGGCGTGCCGGCCGCGTGCTGCCGGGGGTGCGCGTGGTCGAAGGCGACGCGCGTGGACGATCTGCGACACCGTTAATCGCTAGGGGCTGAGCGTGGCTTGTGCGGGTAAGAAGGCCAGGGGCTCTGCCCCTGGACCCCGCTGGGACCTTGGCCCCAGACCCCTTACTTCAGGCAGGTTCCTCAAGGGTGAGGGGCAGATCCCCTTGTCTCGCGACGCCCCCGGTGCGACTAGGCCCCATGCGCCAGATGATCGCCGACCTTGCCGACAGCCCCATCGTGGAAGTCTGGAGGCTCGGCCAGGGCGATCCCGACGTGATCGGGCTCTGGGCCGGCGAAAGCGACCTCCCCACCCCCGGCTTCATCTCGGCCGCAGCCATGGACGCACTGCGCGCCGGCCACACCTTCTACACGCCCAATCGCGGCATCCCACCGCTCCGCCAGGCACTGCGCCGCTACCTCGAACGGACCTACGGCGTCCCGATCCCGGACAGCCGCCTCGCGGTCACCGCCTCGGGGATGAGCGCGGTAATGCTCACCTGCCAGGGCCTGCTGTCGCCTGGCGACCACGCGGTGGCGGTTACGCCCTCCTGGCCCAACGCGCTGCGGGCGATGACGATCTGCGGCGCCGCCGTCACCGAAGTCGCCTTGCAGCCGCGCGCCGATGGCTGGCACCTCGACCTCGACGAGGTGTTCGCCGCCTGCACGGACCGCACGCGGCTGATCTACTACGCGTCCCCCGGCAATCCGACCGGCTTCATGCTGGAACGCGACGAGATCGAACGCCTGCTGGTGTTCGCGCGCAGCCGCGGCATCGCGATCATGGCCGACGAGGTCTACCACCGCCTGGTCTATGATCGACCGGTCGCACCCTCGATCCTGTCGATTGCGACACCGGACGACCGTGTGTACTCGATCAACACGTTCTCGAAATCCTGGGCGATGACCGGCTGGCGAATGGGCTGGGTGGTGTTCCCGGAGACCGACACGTTCGCGTTCGAGAAACTGATCCAGTTCAACGTGTCGGGCACGCCCGGCTTCCTGCAGATGGGCGCCGCGGCCGCACTCGATCACGGCGAGGATTTCGTGCGCTCCTTCGTCGAGCGCTGCAGCGTCGGGCGCCGGATCGCGCTCGATGCGCTGGGTGCCATGCCGCGCGCGCGCACCGTGCCGAGCGACGGCGCGTTCTACATCATGTTCGCCATCGACGGCGTGACCGACGTGATGCGGTTCTGCAAACGCGCAGTGGCCGAAGCCCGGGTGGGCCTGGCCCCCGGCACGGCGTTCGGCGGCGGGGCCGAGCGGATGATCCGGCTCTGCCACGCACAGAGCCCCGACCGTATGCGGGTGGCGATGGAGCGGCTCGTCAGCTTCGTGGCATCGTATCGGGAGTAGCGGCGGCGGACAAGCCCGGCCACGGCGTTGCCAAGTTGCAACAAGCCGTCGAAAATTTGGCAAATATGCCGCCAATGACATATCGCGCTGGTATTTCACGCCGGCTCATCTAATTTGAGACGTCCTTGCCGAGGCGTATCGAATGAGAACGGCTCGTGTGTTGCTCGGCGCCCTGACCCTGGCCGCGTGCTGCCGCCCGGCCATGGCAGCCTTTCCGCCCGGCTTCAACCTGTCCATCCCCGCCGATGCGCCGTCGCTCGCGGAAATCGAGACGGCCACGAACGTGACGGTTCCCGCCGCCGGCAGCCCGGGCGCCGGCCTCACGCCGCTCCGCGACAACAGCGGCGATCTCCTGACGCTCCAGTCCAACGACGGCGCCTGGGCGGAGGCGTTCACCGATGCCGCCGGCAACACCATCATCGACTACGAATGGTCGATGCACGACTCGCAAGAGACCGTCTCCTTGAACACGCTGGCCGGCGAGTACCCGGACGACCAGCCGGCCTACGCGGAGTCGCTCGCTTTCGCCCGACAGGTCGTGAGCCTGACCGTGTCGCAGGGACGTTCGGCGAGCCAGGTCTACGTGACCGGCTTTTCGGAGGGCGGGATGCTCGCCTCCTTTGTGGGCATGCGGTCGGGGCTTCCCGGCGTGAGCTTCGGATCGAGCGGCATGCCCGGCTACTCGGCCGGTGGGCAGCCGGCGGGGAATTTCCTCTCGTTCCTGGAAGCGGGCGACCCGATCGGGCAATACGGGACCGACTCGTACGAGCGGGCGAGCGCCGTCGACGCGAGCGCACACATGGACCATTACGGCACCATCATCCCGCTCGGGACGAGCGGCACCGAGATGCAGTTCTTCGCCGCCGGGATTGCCGGACACACGTTGGTGCAGTGGGTCGACGGCACGCTGGATATGACGCCGGACGAGTACAACGCACTCGACGCGACGGAGAACGAGCTCCAGACGAGCTATCATAATCTGGCAGCATATTTTCCCGACGCGAACGGGCTGGCCGCGCAGTTCGGCTACTAGCCGACCTGGCAAGTGAGCGCAGCCTGCGCGCTGCTTCGGCAGGGGAAAGGCCAGGGCTCTGCCCTGGACCCGCCAAGGGACAGTCGTCCCTTGGAACCCTGATTGTTGGGAGGTTCGGTAAGTATGGGGTTTTAAGGGCTCGCCCTTAACGGGGTCCAGGGGCAGA
>CAXTVZ010000364.1:0-3203 GCA_964247685.1 uncultured Acetobacteraceae bacterium | reverse complement strand
ATGAAGGGCCCGATCCTGGTGGTCGGTGCCGGATTTGCCGGTGCGGTCCACGCGCGGGTGCTGGCAGAGGCTGGCCATCAGGTCCAGGTGATCGACCGGCGCCCGCCTGTTGTGGGCAACGCGCAGGACAAGGTGGATGCGAACGGATTGCGCGTCCATCGCTAGGGCCCGCACCTGTTCCGCACCAAGAATGCGCGCGTCGTCGAATGGCTCGCCCGGTTCGGAACGTTCGTGCCCTGCGGGCACAAGGTGCAGGCGCTGACTGCGGGCGGAGTTTCGGGCCGCTGCCGGTCAACCGACGCACGATCGAGGCGGTGTTCGATGTCGAGCTCGCCGACAGCAACGCCGTCGCCGCGTTCCTGCGCACCCAGGCCGAACCGATTGAACGCCCGCGAATGCTGGCGAGCACCTGCGCTCGCAGATCGGCCGCACGCTCACCGATCTGTTCGTCCGGGCGTATGCCAGAAAGATGTGGAACCTAAACCTCGAGGATATGTCAGCCGCGATCATGCAGCGCGTGCCCGTCCGGATGGAGGACGAGGATCGCTATTTCCCGACCGACAAGTTCCAGATCAGGCCGCGCGACGGCTACACGCGCGTGTTCGAGGCGATCCTCGACCATCCGGCGATCACCGTCACGCTCGAGACCGGGTTTGACAGGTCGACGCTCGCGCAACACGCGCATTGCTTCAACAGCATGCCGACGGCGAGTATTTCGACGTCGCCTCCGGTCCCCTTCCCTGCCGGTCGACCCGCTTCCACCATGACGACCGCGCGCGCGGCGACGACCGCCACGTCGCCCCCACGATCAACTTCACGACACCGGGTCGATCACGCGCGAGACCGATTGGGAACGCCTGCCCCATCACCGCGCGCATGAGATCGCGCGCAAGACGGTGACGCGTGAGGAACCCTGCGGCTACCGCGACAACGATCTTGAACGCTACTACCCGGTGAAGACCTCGGACGGGCGCTACGACGCGATCTACCGACAATACAGGGAGCTCGCCGAGAACGAGGGCAACCTCACCTTCATCGGACGCTGCGGAATCTATCAATACTTGGACATGCACCAGGTCATCAACCAATCGCTTGTCAGCGCGCAGAACTTCGTTTCCTCTACGGCCTGACGAACCGGGCCGGCCACGGGAGAAACGATGCGGGTTCTTGTCACCGGCGGCGCCGGCTTCGTGGGCAGCCACACCGTGCTGGCCCTCGCCGATCGCGGCGACGAGGTCGTGGTGTTCGACAATCTCCGCCAGGGCCATCGCGCCGCCGTGCCCGCGGGCGTGAAACTCGTGGTGGGCGATCTCGCCGACGCGACCCTGCTCGACCGCATCCTCGCCGACGGAAGGTTCGACGCGGTGTTCCACTTCGCCGCCCTGAGCCTGGTGGGCGAGAGCATGCGGCTGCCGTTCCTCTACTTCGCCCAGAACGCAGCACTCGGCTTCGCGCTGATCGAGGCGTGCGTCCGCCACGGGGTCAGCCGCTTCATCCTGTCGTCGACCGCCGCCCTGTTCGGCCAGGCGGGCGAGATCCCGATCACCGAGGCGACCGCGATCGCGCCCGGCAATCCCTACGGCGAGAGCAAGCGGATGATCGAGCAGGCGCTCGCCTGGGCCGACCGGATCCACGCCCTGCGCAGCGCCTGCCTGCGCTACTTCAACGCGGCGGGCGCCGATCCGCAGGGCCGCGCCGGCGAGGACCACGACCCCGAGACGCATCTGATCCCGCTGGTGATCGATGCCGCCTTCGGCCGCCGGCCGCCGCTCACCGTGTTCGGCGAGGACTACCCGACGCCGGACGGCACCTGCATCCGCGACTACGTGCACGTCTCCGACCTCGCCGCCGCCCATCTCGCCGCGCTCGACTGCCTCGAGGCGGAAAGCGTCACCTTCAATCTCGGCAGCGGCACCGGCCATTCCGTGCTGGAGGTCATTCGCAGCGTCGAGCGCGTGACCGGACGCACCGTGCCCATCACGATCGGGCCGCGCCGTCCGGGCGATCCGGCGGTGCTGGTCGCCTCGTCGGATGCGATCCGCGCGCGCACCGGCTGGGCGCCGCGCTTCCGCGAGCTCGACGAGACCGTGCGCACCGCCGTCGCCTGGCGCGAGGCGCATCCGCGCGGATATGACGATCGCGCCTGACCACGCCCTCCGTTCGGAGGGCAGCTGCTTCCTGACCGTGCATGCGAGCGTGCTCTGCTTCGCCGGAGCAGGGTTCACCCACATCCCGGTCACCGCGGTCTCCGACGCGACCGACCTCGTCGTCGCCTCCGCCCCTCCTGCGATGCTGCGCGCCCTCGGTCAGCCCGCGCTGGTGGAGCTCGAACGCGCCGCGATGGCCGGCCGGCCCCCGGGCCTCGATGCGTCGGCGAGCGGTCATGCAGCCACCGTCAATCTGTCGATGGACGGCGCCTTCCTGTCGGCGGGCGACACCGGGGGCGCGGTCGTCCGCGTGGGCGCGCCGCATCGCTGGGAGGAGTTCCTCCCCATCTCGCCGGCCGCACTCGGCCGCCTGCGCGATCTCACCGCCCATGACTGGGTGGCACTGCACGAGCGCCGGCTCCATCGCGCCTCTGCCAACCGGATCCTGCCCGGTTTCGAGCTGCTGATCGGCGGTCGGACGACCTCGCTTCGGGATGCGGATCTTCTCGACGCCGGCGCGCCCGACCGCATGGCGCTGTGCGCGGAGGGCCGCCTCGGGATCCTGCAGCGCGTCAGGCCGGTGCTGGTGTTCCGCCACGACGGCAGCGCGGAGGCGGACGCGGAGATCGAGCTGGGCCTCGCCTCGCTCGGCATGTCCGGAGGCTTTCCCGGCCGGGTCGTGGCCGAGATGGACGACATCCCGGAGCGCTTCGAGGGCGTGGCACCTGGCGGCCTGCACCTGCGGGCGCGACCAGCCCCCGGCGCAGGCCTGCTGCATTTCGGGACAGACGCGCTCGGTCCCGACGAGGGACCCATCCTGTTTCTCGCCAACGGCGTGCTGTTCGACGGTCCCGCCCCGCCGATCGTCGCCGCCGCGGCTTGCCTGCAGCGGATCGCGGCCGCGCCATGGCTGCGCGGTGCGTGGGAGGTCCTGCCCGCGCTTGGCGCCGAGGCGTTCGATCCGGCGATCGTCGCGGGCCCGAGCGGGCGGGGCTGGGATGCACTCGACCGGCTGGTCGGGGCGGCACGCCATCTCGTTCCCAGCGAGGACGCGCA
>CAXTVZ010000363.1:0-3221 GCA_964247685.1 uncultured Acetobacteraceae bacterium | reverse complement strand
CCACGCGCGCGAACGTTGTCACGCAGTCGCGCAAACACACCGGCCGACGCCCGCAATCCGTCATGCTCGTATTCGTTCGTGACCCAGGCTTCCGCGTTGCCCACGCGGCGGCTCGTGGCGAGCGACAGATCGGCGTCGACATACAGATCGTCGAAATAGATCGTGGCGGCGAGCGGGACCTCGTTGCTCGCGAGTACGCGCGCATCGTAGAGCGGCGTCCAGTGCGTCCGGGCGGCGAGCGCCTCGGCGGCGGCCTGGAACGGACGCAGGGCGCGGATCTCGCTGAACATCCACGGGAAGATCATCTCGCCCGGGAACAGCAATGGCCGTCGGTCGGGTCCGAACTCCGGGTGCGAGGCGCGCACGCGTTCGGCGGCCCACCCCGTGGCGCTCTCGCCCTGCCCGTAGATGCATTCCTGCAGCACCGCGTAGAGCGGGTTGTGGTCGAACGAGGTGAGGCTTGCCACCGAGGCCAGGAAGCTCGTCGACAGATGCTGCTCGCCGGCGTCGGCGAACGCCTCGTCGAACAGGAAATGGACGTTCTCGAAACCCGGCGACATGCCGAAATCCATCCCCAGCATCTGCAGGCGCCGGGTGGTGAGACGATCGCCGTCGGCGAATCGGATGTCGTGCGAGGCGGCGGCATCGGCGACACGGACGATCCGCTCGGCCGCATGCGGGTAGCGCGCGTAGAAACGCTGCGTCTTGGCCGCCGCCCGCGGGAAGGTGCGGCGGTAGACCTCGTCCGCGTCGGCCTCGAGACCCGCAAGACCGCCGGTCACGTAGCACGCGGCCAGGCCTTCCGGTGCGAGCGACAGGTAGGTGAGCGTGATGAAGCCGCCGTAGCTCTGACCGAGCGTTTCCCACCGGACGCCATCGTAAACCGCGCGGCGCAGATGCTCGGCATCGCGCACGATGCTGTCGGCGCGGAACCGCGCGAGATGCGCGGCAGCGGCGTCCGGCGCGAGATGCTCGACATGGCGACCCTCGATCGGGCTCGAGCGGCCGGTGCCGCGCTGGTCGAGCAGGATCACCCGATGGGTGCGGATCGCCTCGCGCAGCCAGGTCGGGCCGCCATCCGCGAGCCGGGGCGACTTGCCGCCGGGGCCGCCCTGCAGGAACAGCAGCAGCGGCAGCGTCTCGCGGTCGCGGGCCGCGTCCACCACCTCGCGGGCGAAGAGCTCGATCGTGGCGCCCGCCGGCTCGGACCAATCGAGCGGCACGGGCAGGACGTGGTCGCGGACCCGCAGGCCCGGGACGATGTAGTCGGCGCGTATCAAGGCGCGCTCCGCATGACGATCACTGCCCCTCCTGCTTGCCCGGCCCAGGGGCCGGGTGCGGCGCGCCCGACCCCACCGCCTCGGCATAGTCGGCCAACCGCGTGATCGCCTCCCGGGCCGCCTGCTTCGCGCCCGACGATTTCGGGTTGGTGACGCTCGAACCAACCGCGAGCAGCGCGTCGTGGTCGAGCTTCACCATAACGCTGTAGCTGTCCTCGCTCACGCCGTCGGAGGTCAGCGCGCCCGCCGCCATGCCGTGCACCAGGATGTAGTCGTCGGCGAGCGAGCGGCTGGTGACCGGCTCGGGCGGTCCCGCCATCGGCCCCGTGGCACAGGCGGAGGCGAGCAACAGCGACGTGATCGCGAGAACCTGCCTGAACCGCAAAGCTTACGTCCCTTTCCATCACCGTTCACGCCCACCACGCGGAGCCGCCATGAAACTCTATCGTATCGCAGCTTACGGTTCCATTGACGGGCTCGCCCTCCGCGACGAGGCCGAACCGAGCCCGGCGCACGGACAGATCCTGGTGCGCGTCAGGGCCTGCTCGCTGAACTACCGCGACCTCATGGTCGTCCGCGGCCAGTATGCCGGACCCAAGCCCGACCACCTGGTGCCGCTCTCGGACGGCGCGGGCGACGTGGTCGCGGTGGGCGACGGCGTCACGCGTTTCCGCGTGGGCGACCGGGTCGCCGGCTGCTTCTTCGACAAGTGGGCGGGCGGCACGCTGACCCGCCCGATGGAGGGCACCGCCCGCGGAGGCGCCGCGCACGGCATGCTCGCCGAATACGTGGTGCTCTCGCAGGAGGGGGCCGTGCTGGTGCCGCCGCACCTCTCGTACGAGGAGGCGGCGACGCTCCCCTGCGCGGCGCTGACCGCCTGGAACGCGCTGGTGACGTTCGGACGCGCCGAGCCCGGCGAGACGGTGCTGACCCAAGGTACCGGTGGGGTGTCGATCTTCGCGATCCAGTTCGCGCGGATCCTCGGCCTGCGCGTGATCGCGACCTCGTCGACGGAGGCGAAGCTCGCCCGCGTCCGCGAGCTCGGTGCGGCCGAGACGATCAACTACCGCGACGTGCCGGAATGGCAGGACGAGGCCAAGCGGCTGACCGGCAAGGCCGGGGTCGACCTCACCGTCGAGGTGGGCGGCCCCAGCACCTTCGCGCGCTCTATGGAGGCGACCTGCTCGGGCGGCCGCATCGCGGTGATCGGGCTGTTGTCAGGCGTGGGCGAGCGCATCGATCCGCTCACCATCCTGAGACGCCGGCTGACGGTGGGCGGGATCCTGGTGGGATCGACCGAGATGTTCGAAGCGATGAACCGGGCGATCACGCTGCACGCGATCCGCCCGGTGATCGACCGGGTGTTTCCCTTCGCGGAAGCGCCGGCCGCCTACCGCCACATGGAGGCCGCCGGGCATTTCGGGAAGATCGTGATCAGCGTCTGATCAGGGAAGCGGCGCGGGTGCGACCGGCGTTTCGGCTGCCGGCCCCGCTCGCAGCAGGTCGCGGATCTCGGTGAGCAGCAGCTCGGTCGGCGTGGGCGCCACCGACGGCTCGGCCGCCTGCTTCCGGTAGAGCCGGTTCAGGGTGCGCACGAGCCAGAACACGGCGAAGCTCACGATCACGAACTGGATCACGGCGTTGAGGAAGATGCCGTAGTTGATCGTGACCTCGCCGGCCTTCTGCGCATCGGCCAGCGTCGTCGCGTGCGCGCCCTTGAGCCTGATGAACAGGTTCGAGAAGTCGATCCCGCCAATCGCCAGGCCGAGCAGGGGGTTGAAGATGTCCTTCACCAGGCTCTGCACGATCGTGGTGAACGCGGCGCCGATGATGATGCCGACGGCCAGGTCGACGACGTTGCCGCGCATGATGAAGCTCTGAAAATCGGCGAGCCAGCCCGGGGCGCGAGGAGGCTTGAGCGGTGGCAGACTCATCGTTGGG
>CAXTVZ010000362.1:0-3228 GCA_964247685.1 uncultured Acetobacteraceae bacterium | reverse complement strand
CAGGCTGTAGTAGATGGCGAGCGGCTCGACCTCCATCGGGATCGCCAGGATCTTGTTGTTCACCACGCGCGGGGCGAGGACGCTCGCGGGAAAGTCGCGGCGAACCGTCGGGTCGATGAAGGGCGTGAGGTCCAGCAGCACGTCCGCGTTGCAGTAGCGGAGAAAGTCGCCCGGGCTGATCAGGAAGATGTCCGGGCCCTCCCCCGAGGCGAAGGAGGTCTGCAGCTTGGAGCCGTTCATGTACTGGTCGTCGGGCACGTAGGCGAGCGTCAGCTTCGGATCGTGTCCGGCGTTCCAGTCGCGGACCAGGTTCTGGAACCAGTCGGCCTGCGCGCGCACCGGGCCGCCGGGCGCGTAGAATTGCCAGAATTCAAGCGGCGCTGCCGCCTCGGCGGGCCGCGCTCCCGCGCCGAACACTGCCGCAGCCGCCGCCGACCCCGCGACAAAACTGCGGCGTCGTATGGCCTGGTCGCACCGTTCGCGCCTGCCGCTCACGTCCATCCCGTCCTCCCTCCGGCTCTTCCCGAGGACCTGCCGGCAATCGCGGCGGATCGGAGCCTTGTCGTTCCAGGCCTGACGGCTGAAACGTTTCAAGCACGCTAGCTTCCATGCTCGCCTTCGCGCAAGAAGGGGTTCGATGGCAACTCTTCGTGATGTGGCTTCGCGCGCCGGCGTTTCGATCGGGCTCGCCTCGGCCGCGATCAACCGGTCCGCGCCGGTGAGCGAGCGCGCCCGCGCGCGCGTCGCGGAAGCGGTGGCCGAGCTCGGCTATGTTCCGCACGCGGGTGCGCGGAGCCTGCGCCTCGGGCGATCCGGTCTCATCGGCCTGGTCCTGCCCGACATCACCAATCCCCATTTCGCCGGGCTCGCACATGCGATCGAAGGCGCATGCGACGCCGCCGGGCTCCTGCTGACGCTCTCGATTACCTCGGACGACGTCGAGCGCGAAAACCGGCAGGTCCGCCTGCTGCGCCAGCAGCGCGCCGACGGGCTCATCCTGATCCCTGGCGCGCGCTCGGGTGAGGCAGCGGCCGAGCTGCGGGGCGTGATCCCGCCGGCCACCGTCCTGGTCGACCGCCGCCTTCCGGGCCTCGACGCGGACGCCGTGCTGCTTGACAACCACGCGGCCGCCCGCGACCTGACAGCCCATCTCCTGTCGCTCGGCCACCGCCGCATTGGCATCATCTCCGGGCCGCCCTCCATCGAGCTCGCCCGCGAGCGCCTCGCCGGCTTCCGTGCCGCCTTCGCGGCTTCCGACTTGCCATGGGCCGCCGACCTGGTGGCGGACGGGGGCTTCCAGGCGGAGCCGGCTTTCGCCGCGACGCTCGGCCTGCTCGACCTCGCCGATCCGCCGACCGCGCTCGTCTCCACCAGCAATCACACCACGACAGGTGTTCTCCGCGCGGTCGCGCATCGCGGCCTGCGCTGCCCGGAGGACGTGTCCATCGTCGGGATCGACGACCTGCCCTCCGCTTCCGTGTTTTCGCCGCGCCTGACCGTCGCGGCGCAGCCCGTGCAGATGATGGGAGAGGTCGCCGTGACGCTTCTGCTGCAGCGCCTGGCGGAATCAGCGTGCGGCCCCGGTTGCACCGTGTCGCACGCGGCCACGCTGATCATCCGCGGCTCGACACGGCCGCTCGACTGACGTTTGCGAGGCAGAAAACGAGGCAGAACGCCGAGACGAGGCGGAACCTGATGAACTGAAAACGGCAACGACCCTTCAGCGACCTGGCCGCTCCACGGTCATTGGCCGGCGCAGCAGAACGAGGCGGAGTATCGACGCCACGGCCGCGATCGCCGCGCAGACCAGCAGTGCGGCCTGGAACGATCCGGTATGCGTCACCACCATGGCGGTCACCGCCTGGGCAAGCGCGCCGCCGACATAACCGTCGCTGCTGCAGCGGTCGTAAAGCCAAGGCCGGCAGCATTTCTCACCGATCTCGCACAGGGATCCGGACCGAGCTGATGCTGATCGGATTTCGTTCCTCTCGATCGGTGCGGGTTGGACCGGGCCTGCCCTCCTCCCGCGGATCGGGCAGCGAGGAATGAGCCTATGAGGTTTCTCGATCGTATTCGCATCCCTGCTGGTCGCGTCGTTCGCGCCGGCCACCGGTCATCACGCGCTGTTGGTCGCGGCTGCAGCGATGATGTGGGGCCATATCTGGATGCGCAAAACCGCGTAACGATCCTGGCGATGGCCGCGCGGCCCGAGTTTTGCGAGACAGCAACGGGCTTTGCCTCCAGGTTCGTCAAGTGGCGCAGCCTCCTCGCTATCCTTCCGTTTGGGATATTATTTGAGTCTGCCTCCAACGTGCCCTCGTTCACAACCGGAATCCTGCCTCCGTATGCCGCTGCTCGCGGCGGGTTACAAAGGCTGCTGGGGTGAGCCCGTCCAGGCTCGTGTGCGGACGGGTGTGATTGTAGTCGATCCTCCATACCTCAATGATCCGGTGTGCTGAGGTCAGGCTTCTGAACAGGCACTCGTCACGAAACCGGCCGTTGAAGCTTTCCACGAAGCCGTTCTGCTGCGGCTTACCGGGCGCGATGTAGTGCCACAGCACGCCGCGCTCCTCCTGCCAGCGCAGGATCGCGTGTGACGTCAGCTCGGTGCCGTTGTCGCTGACGATCATCGCCGGTCGGCCGCCGGATCCGGCGATCCGGTCGAGCTCGCGCCTGATCCGGAAGACCGAGAAGGACGTGTCCATCACCAAGGCAACGCACTCGCGGGTGAAGTCATCGACGACCCCCAGCACCCGAAACCGGCGCCCATTGTTGAGGACGTCCAACACGAAGTCGAGCGAGCAGCGCTGGTTCGGCGCCTCCGGCAGGCCCATCGGCGATCGCGTGCCCAGCGCCCGCTTCCGGCCGCCCCGCTTGCGAACGCCTAGCTTGTCCTGGCGGTAGAGCTGGAACAGCCGCTCGTGACTCAACGCGATTCCGTCGCGCCAGCAGAATATGCAGCCGCCGATAGCCGAACCGCCGCTGATCCGCCAACGCACGCAGCCGCTGCCGAATTCCCGTGTCGTTCGGCCGTCGGCTCGCGTGGAAAGCATCGGACGCGTCCTCGACGCCTTCTCACCAAACGAATGCGAAATTTACATCAGGAACGCCGGATACCACCAAGCTAGACATGCCAGGCTCCAGCTGATGACGCGCTCAGGTGTCAGTGTCCCGAGACGCTGAGACGCTGAGACGCTGAGACGCTGAGACGCTGCAACCTGAGGATCG
>CAXTVZ010000361.1:0-3234 GCA_964247685.1 uncultured Acetobacteraceae bacterium | reverse complement strand
CGGCGGGGCGAAGAGATAGGCGAGCGGCCGGCCCTCGCCGTCGATCCGGACGTTGATGAAACCGGAACCGACGCCGGTCGAACCCTTTGGGGAAGGCTGCCCGGACGGCGCGCGCGTGTCGGCGAAATGCGCCGTCACCGCGGCATCGTAGACGCGGACGACGTAGAACGCGCCCGACGCGTCGAGCGAGGCCGGCTCGGCGATGATCACGACATGCCCGGTGTCCTGGCCGGTCTCGATCGTCGGCGCGCGCCAGGCCAGGATGTCGCCGCGGGCGAGATCCGTGAGCTTGTCGACCCGCTGCCACGCGCCGGGCGAGGCAGGGGTGAGCGATGCGAAGAACTCGAAATACTCGTGCGCGAGCGGCGGCGTGGCCGTGTCGCCCGCGATCGGCGTCAGCAGATCGGGTGCCACGAGCGACAGCACGTAGAAGACGAAGCCGTTGCAGTCGCAATCGTAGACGCCGGTCTCCGCGTTCATGCTGTAGGCGTATTCGTAGCGGGTGTGGGTGAGCGTATCGACGACCGATTGCGCCGCGTCGGCGATCTGTTCGGCAAGCGTCCTGACACCCCACCTTGCTCGTCCGTGGAGATCCCGACAGAAGCACGGATGTCGCGGCAGAAGAAAGCGTTCCCGCGAGGAAACGAACTGGACAAGCGACACGGCTGCGTTATGGGTGATGCGCCTGCCTGTTCCACCCGTGGGAATGCAGGATGGATGTGACGCAAACGCCAGACGCCCTCGTCGGCCCCGACACGATCACGATCCGGTGCAGCGCGTCAGGCGGCCCGTTCGGCGCCACGGACCGGCGGCTGACCATCGCCGGCGAGCGTTTCTCGGTCGTCAACGCAGGCGAGGCGGCGCTCGTGCTCGAACGTTCCTCGGTCGATCCCGTTCGCGACGCCTCGACCGGCCTTGCGGCAGCAGGCGCGCTCGCGGTCTCGACCGGCGCCACCTCCCTGTCACCGGCGGAAGCGGCCGGGTTCGTGCTGGCGGGCGAGGTCCCGGGACGGCCGGGCCGATACGCGACCACCGCTCGCATCATCGGCGCGGAGGGGAGCGCGCTCGCCTGCCCGGTCGCCATCGAGATCTCGGCGCACGCGGCCTGGGGGATCGCCGCCATGCTGCTCGGGCTGCTCGCGATCGGCCTCCTCAATCTCCTGGCGGGCACGAGCGACCGCGAGAGCACGCTCGGCCGCGCGCTGGCCGCAAGGCAGGACATCGCGGCCACGCTCGAGCGGACGCCGCCGCCCGCGAGCCTCGCCGGCGACGTCGCTACGATGAACGACGATTTCGCGCGTGCGATCGCGCGGCTGAGGCAGGGCTGGCCGGCGACGCTGACCGGTCGCCCGCAGGCGGATGCCGGCGCGCTGCTCGACGAGGCCGGCCGGATCGCGGCGCGGTTGCGCGCCGTGGTCGACGACCGGCGCGCGGGGGCAGCCGAAGTCGAGGACCTGGAGAAGAGCTGGCAGTATCTGCAGCCGGTGGTGCAGCAGATGGCGGCACCTGCCGCGCCGGCGCCGACCGGCACGTTTGCGGGCCAGGTGCAGACGTTCATCGCGGCCAGGCGCGAGCTGCTCGTGCGCGGGCCGGCGATGCTGCTCGCGGCCGAAGTCGCGGGGCAGCTCGCGCGCATGAAGCTGGCGGTCGCGGCAGGACATGGCGAGGCGGCGCGCGGCCTCGCGCTGAACACGCGCAGCTGGCTCGAGCGCTCGGCCGCCGCGCTCGAGCAAGGTGCGGCCCTGCAGGAGCAGGTCACGCGGAACGCGATGATCATGCTGGCGAACGACCGCAGCCTGCGCGATCGCCTGCCCGCGGACGACATCGATCCCGGCAGCCGGGTCGAGATCGCGGCCGAGCTCGACGCCGCGGAAGCGAGGCTCGCCAACCACCCGACCGACGGGGACATGCAGGACGCCGACCACCTGATCAACCAGGCCGCCGTGGCGCGGCTGCGTGCGGTGGGCGACGCGATCCGCGCCAGGATCGCGGGCGACACCCGCACGATCGATCAGGACACGGATATCGGCGACATCCAGGCGCTGCTCGACCGGCTGAACGCGGAGCCGCTCCCGCACACGCTGGCGATGAAGCAAGCGGGGATCGGCCAGGTGATCGCGCTCTGGCGGGCGCATCTGGCGAGGCTGCCGGATCCCGCGGCCACGGCCGCCATGGGGCGGACGCTCGACGCCATGCAGAAGCTCGTGGACCAGGGGCGGATGGCCGAGCTCGGCCGCGCGATGGCGGGCTTCTTCGAGGATTCTCCGAAGGAGTTCGCCAGGCTCGTCAACGCGGCGGTGGACCGGCGCAATCATCCGCGATGCGTCGAATACGGCGACGATCTCGATCTGCGCCTCAGCGAGATCGAATGGACCTTGCGCACGGCCGCCGCGACGCCGCAGGTCGCCGCCTGGGATCTTCGCCGCGATCGCCTCCGCTACGACCTGCAGCAGGTCCGCTCCGATCCCGTGGCGATCGGCCATGACTGCCTCACGCCGCTGATCCGCGTCGACGGGCGCGTGATCAACCTGGAGAACGAGATCCTCGCCTCCGGTGTGAGAAACTCGACCCTGCCCAGCGCCACGCGCCTGCGGCTGCTCGCGAGCATCCCCAACATCGCCGTGAGCGGCATCGCGGCCGAGGACGGGCCGCGCCACCTGACAGTGCTGGTCACGACGCCACCGGGCGATCGGGTCGCCAATCGCGACCTGAGCTTCCAGCTGAGCGGCGACGATCCCGCCTGGGGACACGCCACGGTCGTCCGCGTCGATTTCGGTGACGGAACGGAGGCGCTGTCGGAGGATGGCGAGACGCTGCGCCGGCACGATCCGATTCTGCACAGATATGGCCGCGCCCTATCGGCGCATGTCGCGATACGGGCGACCGAGACGGACGCGGACGCGGGAGCGACGAACCTGGTCGTGGGGTTGGGGAGCGCCGACATCGTGGTGCAGCGCTCGCCCGTCACGGGCGCGCAGGCGCTGGCGGCGGAGTTCCTCAACCTTCGCTTCGGGTTGGCACTCGCGATCGCGTCGGTCATGTACTTCTGGCGCTATCATGCCCGCGACGCGGTGTTTGGCGCGCGCGCCTATGATTACGTCGAGGCGTTCGCGCTGGGGTTTGCGGTGCAGGCGGCGGTCGCGGCGTTGCCCGCGGCTCTGGCGGGGTTTGTTGGCTGAGAGAAGGCCAGGGCTCTGCCCTGGACCCGCCAAGGGACAGTCGTCCCTTGGAACC
>CAXTVZ010000360.1:0-3240 GCA_964247685.1 uncultured Acetobacteraceae bacterium | reverse complement strand
CGTGATCGAGCCGATGCGGAGCGCGTCGGGAAAACGGCCGGCCAGGCCCGTGATCCGCACGGTGCCGCCCGTGAGCGACGCGACCTCGGTCTCGATCAGGCGCCGTCCGGGCGAGATGTTGGCGAGCACCAGCACCGCGGCGACGAGCACGACCACGAGGGCCAGAACGCCGCCGATCACGTATCCGCCCCAGCGAAGAATCCGGCGCATCAGCCCGCCAAGGATCGGCTTCATCAGAACGCTTCCCCGAGGCCGATATACAGCTCGAAACTGTCGTCGCCGGGGATCTTGTCCACCGGCAGCCCGACATCGAGCCGGATCGGGCCGATCGAGGTGTAGTAGCGCAGACCCACGCCGACGCCGACGCGGAGCGGCCCGTCGAACGGCCCGCTCGCCGTGCTCACCTGGCCCGCATCGGCGAACAGGGCCGCGCCGATATTGCCCACGATGCGCTGGCGGAACTCGACCTGGACCGCGTCGAGTGCGGTGCCGCCGATCGGGTTGTGGTCGGGGAAAAGGGGGGCGACCTGCTCGTATTTGTAGCCGCGGATCGTGTTCGAGCCGCCCGCGTAGAGCCGCTGGTCAGGCGGCAGGGCGAACACCGACGCACCCTGAACGCTGGCGACGATCCCGCGCACCGCGAGCACCGAGCGGCCCGGCCTGGCCAGGCCCAGATGGTGGAAGTCGAAATAGGTGGACGCGCTCGCCTGCAGGATCGTGAAGAAGCTGTCGCCGGCGACCGTGCCGTCCGCCGCAGCCCCGCCGCCGCTGCCGAGGCTTTCGGACGGGGTCACCGCGAGGCCGATCCGCACGCCATGGGTCGGGTCGTTGAGCGGGTTGGGGAGGTCGGTGCTGTCGAAATTGGCGGTGAGCGGCAGCTGCACCAGCGTGTAATCGCGGGTCACGCCCTCCTGCAGCACCTGCTCCTCCTCGCCGCGGATGTCGCCACCGAGCGTCCAGCTTCGGCCCAGCTTGCGGGTGAGGCCCGCGTCCACCAGCTCGGCGGTCTCGTCATAGGTATCGAGGTTCTGCTTCAGCGCCTCGACGCGAATGTGACCGGTCTGATTGAGCGCCCACAGGTCGGGCTTGGTCAGCTGGGCGTAGACGTCGTAGCCGAGCCCCTGAGTTGCGGTGCCGCCGAGACCGGTGGCGAGCGCCGCGAGCTCGAGCTGCTCGGCGTTGCCGAAGAAGTTGTGGTGGGTCCAGGTGACGCCGGCGGCACCTCCGAGATCGGTCGAGTAGGACGCGGTGAAGGCGACCGTGCGTGGCGGCGCCTCGACAAAGGAGAAGGTGACGGGCACCTCGCTCGCGGCGTTCGGCTTCTTCGCGGTGGTCGCCTGCACGGTGGTGAACACGCCGGTGGACGCCAGGTCCTGCCGCGCCGCCTCGATCTTGCTGCCCTGATAGAGTTCCCCCTGATGGACCTGCAGGCGGCGCGCGATGTAGCTCGCATGCACCGAGCGCAGTCCTGCGAGCGTGATCGGGCCGAGATCGACGCGGGGGCCCTCGTTCACGGCGTAGACGACGTCGATCGCGTGCGCGCCCGGATCTTCGTAGGCGACGGGCGGGTTGACCACGGCGAAGGCGTAGCCGTGCTCCTGCAGGCTGCCCTGCATGGCGGCGCCCGCCGACAGCACCTTGCTCGCGACCGCCGGGTCGCCGGGATGGAGGTCGAACGCCGCGCGGGCGGCGGGATCGAGCTCGCCCTGAATTGTGACGCGGCGCAGGTGGAACAGCGGACCGCGCGTGACGGCGACGTCAACGCTGGCGGTCTGCGTCTTTGGCAGGTCGGCGATGCGGTCGGGCAAGGCCGGGTCGCTGATCGACGTGCCGTCGATCGTCACCGACACACGTGCTGCGTAATAGCCGAACCCGCCGAGCACCGTCTCCAGCGTCGCGGTGTCGTTGCGGGCGCGCCCTACCAGGGCGAACGGGCCGGCCGGGGCGCTCTTGCGCAAGCTGACGAGGCTGGCGCTCGCGGCGAGCGCGGCGTCGATCGCGCCGTCGCCGGTCTTGGCCAGCTTGACCGTGTAGGGCTGGGGGTCGGCCGCCATGGCGGAACGGAGCGGCGCAGAAACGGTAGGCGCCGCGGCCAGGGCGGACGCGACCAGCAATGATCTCCGGCGGCGCATCAGGCTCCGATGTGCCCAGGTTCCGATGCGCCTTGGGCGGGCGCGGTGATCAAACGGGTTTTTCACGCCTGCGGCCACATTGTAACGTCGAATGGCGCGTCGCATGCCCCGCGCGCGGCCCGAAGGGAACCGCGGGCTCTGGGTAGCATTGTGACGCCGCCGGATTACGGCATGATTGTGGCAACACGCGTTGCGCGGTAATGGAAGCCATGCAGGCCAAACCTCGGCGGCTGGGGCGTCGTCCCAGCGAACGGATGTTTCATATCCCCGCACCGGCCGTGGCGCTCACGCGCGCGGCCATGTCCGTGCCCCGTCAGGCGCTGCGCAAGAGCCGGGCGGCCGGTCGACTGACGCTGCTGTTCGCCTGGTCGCTGCTGTCGATCGCGATCCAGTCCGTGATGATCCGGCTGCCTGGCCGCGGCAAGATCGTGTTCGCGCGGATCTACTGGGCGGCCATGTGCGGCATCCTCGGCCTGCGCGTCCGCGTGCTCGGGCGCACGGCCGCGACCACCGGGCGTGCCGGGCGACGGCCCGTGATCTACGTCTCGAACCACTCCTCCTACGCCGACGTCCTGGTGCTCGGCGGCCGGCTCGAAGCTTGCTTCGTGTCGAAAGGCGAGGTGGCGCGCTGGCCGGTGATCGGCACGATCGCCCGCCTCGGCCGCTCGGTCTTCGTCAGTCGCGACCGTGCCGCCACCGCTCGAGAGGGGCGCGACATGGAGGGCAGGCTCGCCGCCGGCGACAACCTGATCCTGTTCCCCGAGGGCACGAGCTCGGACGGCTCGCGCGTGCTGCCGTTCCACTCGTCGTTCTTCGTGCTGGCCAAGCCGATGGCCCGCTCGGACGCGCCGCCGGTGCCGCTCGACCGCATCCCGCTGATCCAGCCGATCTCGGTGGTCTACGACCGCCTGGGCGGCATGCCCGTCGGGCGCCACGCGCGGCCGGTGTTCGCATGGTTCGGCGACATGGACCTGGCGCGGCACGCCTGGAAACTCGCCCAGTGCCGCGGCATGCGCGCGACGGTGCTGCTGCACGAGCCGATCGATCCGGCGGATTTCCCGTCGCGCAAGGCGCTGTCGGACGCGACCTGGCTGGCGGTGGCCGAGGG
>CAXTVZ010000359.1:0-3250 GCA_964247685.1 uncultured Acetobacteraceae bacterium | reverse complement strand
GCCCCTGGCCTTCTTCTACATCCCGTGCAGCATCGGCGCGAACGCATCGTGGATCCCGTCGATCGTGAACTGCGCCGCCAGCGCCGCGATCAGCACGCCGAGCACGCGCCCCACCACGTTGGCTCCCGTCCGCCCGAGCAGGCGTGACACGACCTGCGACAGCCGCAGCGCGACGTAGTTCGAACCGATCGCGATCGCGAGTGCCGCGAACAGGGCGCCCAGCTTCACCCAGTCGCCAGCCGCCTCCGAGCGCAGCAGCACGGTGGTGGTCATCGCACCCGGGCCCGCGATCAGCGGGATCGCGAGGGGAAACACGGCGATGTCCTCGTCGGTGCGGATCGCCTCCTCGCGTTCGGGACCGCTCGCACCGCGCGTGTTGCCCGAGCCGGTTACCATGTCAGCCGCCGTGAGGAACAGAAGGATGCCGCCCGCGATGCGAAGCGCCGGCAGCGTGATGCCCAGCGCCGTGAGCAGGCCGGCGCCGCCGAGGCCGAAGATCAGGAGCACGGCCATCGCCACGATGCTCGCGCGGTCGGCCTGGCTGCGGCGGTCGGCCACGCTGTCATGCGCGGTCATGGCGGCAAAGATCGCGGCCGTGCCGGGCGGGTCGATGATCACCAGCAGCGCGGTGAGGTCGAAGCCGAGCGTGCTGGCGAAGGTGCTCAGCATGGGACAGTGCCGAGCAGGGTCTCGGCGCGGGCGAGATCGGCGGGCGTGTCGATGTCGAGGAACGGATCGAACGGCATCGTCGGGAAGGACACCACGCGGGCGCCGAGGCTCTCGGCGAAGGCCAGCACGCTCCAGGCACCGCGCCTTGCGGGATCGAGACCGGCGAGGTGGGACGCGAGGGCGGCGCGCGCGGAGACGGGCCAGAGGGCGGCGGGCGGGTGGCGTTTTCCCGCACTTTCGGCGAGTGCGGGGCCGGGAGCGAGGCGCGCGGCCAGGTCGGGCGGCAGGAACGGGGCGTCGCCGGGCACGGTCAGGAGTGCGGCCGCACCCAGTGACCCCGCCCAGTCGAGCCCGGCGGCGAGGCCGGCCAGCGGGCCGCGGCCGCGGAACTCCGGCGGATCGGCGAGCACCGGCCAGCCGAAGGCGGCGTAGCGTGCGGGATCGCCGTTGGCGCTGATCGCGAACGTGCCGTGTGCGCCGCCCAGCCGCTCGAGCAGGGCGGCGAGCACCGGGCGGCCGCCGAGCGGGAGCAGCGGCTTGTCGCAGCCGCCCATGCGACGGCCCTCGCCGCCGGCCAGGACCAGGACGGGAATGCTCATCGGCGACCGCACGGGGAAATGGGGCGACCGATGGGTTTCGAACCCACGACATCCAGGACCACAACCTGGCGCTCTACCAACTGAGCTACGGCCGCCACACGCGGCCCCGAACTAGGGAAAGCCCAAGGTTTCGTCAATCGGGGGTTCCGCAATCGGGAGCCCCACGCGGGAGGCGATGATCGGTCACGCCGAGATGCCGGCGCAGACGCTCGACCGCTTCGGTGAGCACCTCCTCGCGCTTGCAGAAGGCGAAGCGGACCAGGTGGTGCGGCGGGTCGGCGACGTAGAAGGCCGAGACCGGGATCGCGGCCACCCCCGCCTCTTCGGTGATGTGGCGGCAGAACTCCACGTCGGTGCCGCCGAAGCCGAGGCTTCGAATGTCGACGGTGAGGAAGTAGCTGCCGCCCACGGGAAGTGCGGGCAGGCCGAGCAAGGCGAGCCCGTCTCGCAGCAGTCGGCGCTTGCGGGCGAGGCCGGTGGCGAGGCCTGCGAAATAGCTGTCCGGCAGGCCGAGCCCGACCGCCACCGCGCGCTGGAGGTTCGGGGCACTTGCGAACACCACGTTTCCGTGCGCGCGCGCCGCCAGCAGGGCGAGCGGCGCCGGCGCGGTCACGTAGCCGATCTTCCAGCCGGTCAGCGAGAAGGTTTTGCCCGCGCTGCCGATCCGCATCGTGCGCTCGCGCATGCCGGGGAGCGTCATCAGCGGCACGTGCTCGAGGCCGTCGAACACCAGGTGCTCGTAGACCTCGTCGCAGATGGCGTAGGCGTCGTGCGCGAGCACCAGGCGGGCGATGCGCTCGAGCTCGGCGCGGGAAAAGACCTTGCCGGTGGGGTTCATCGGCGTGTTGAGCAGCACGGCCTTGGTGCGCGGGCCGAACGCCGCCTCGAGCTCGCCTTCGGGCAGTGACCAGTCGGGCGGCCGCAGTCGAACGATGCGGGGCGTGGCGCCCAGCATCCGGATCGCCGGCACGTAGGTGTCGTAGAGCGGCTCGAACACCACGACCTCGTCGCCGGGGTTCAGCACGGCGGCGAGCGAGACGAACAGCGCCTCGGTGGCGCCCGAGGTGACGACCACCTCGGTCGCCGCGTCCACCGCGATGCCATGGAAGCGCCGATTGGCCTCGGCGACCGCTTGCCGCAGCTCCGGCACGCCGGCGAGCGACGCGTACTGGTTGCGGCCGTCGCCAAGGAAGCGGGCAGCGGCATCGACCACCTCCGCCGGGCCGTCCGTGTCGGGAAAGCCCTGGCCGAGATTGATCGCCCCGTGCGCCGCGGCGAGCGCCGACATCACGGTGAAGATGGTGGTCTCCTGGGCGGCGAGGAGCGCGCTGGCGGGCTTCATGGGCGGGGCGGTCGTCCGGCGGTGGGCACGGCCAGGAAATCGGTCCGGCGGCCGCGACATGCAACCGCCCGCATGCAACCGCGAGGTCGCTGCCCAGAAAAGCGGCAGGGTGTCAGCGGGCGGCGTCGCGGCAACTGCCTCGCGTTCGGCACCAGATTCCGCGCCGGATGTCGCCTCGCAAGGCGGGGTGAAGGTGCGAAGTTGATGGCACGGCGCGTGCTAACTCCTGCGTCGGCGGCGGCGTTGACGCGGCCCTATCTCGGGAGGGAACGCCGGGCCTGCTGCCGGCGGCACTGCATGAAAAAGATCGAAGCCGTTATCAAACCCTTCAAGCTCGACGAGGTGAAGGAGGCGCTGCACGAGGTCGGCCTGCAGGGCATCACCGTGGTTGAGGCCAAGGGGTTCGGTCGCCAGAAGGGCCACACCGAGCTCTATCGCGGCGCTGAATACGTGGTCGACTTCCTCCCCAAGGTGAAGATCGAGCTGATCTGCGACGACGACGTGGCCGAGCGCGCGGTCGAGGCGATCGTCGCCTCCGCGCGCACCGGGCGGATCGGCGACGGCAAGATCTTCGTGTCCACGATCGACGAGGTCGTGCGCATCCGCACCGGCGAGCGCGGGCCGGATGCGATCTGACGCG
>CAXTVZ010000358.1:0-3255 GCA_964247685.1 uncultured Acetobacteraceae bacterium | reverse complement strand
AACGGCCGGGAGAACGAGACGAGCAGCACATCGCTCGCACGCCCAAGCAACGCGAACAGCAGGATCGCCACTATCACCCGCTCCGGCCGGCCGGTCTGCTCGCCGTCCGAGAGCTCGAACCCCAGCCCCGACGAGGCGCCCATGAGCTCGGCGGCGGCCACGAACATCCAGCCCAGCGCCAGGCCGCCACGCAGCCCGGTGACGTAGGCGGGCAGGCTGGCCGGCAGGCTGACCTGAAGGAGGCGCTGCGCGCGGCCGAGCCCGAACACGCGACCGACCTCGAGCAGCCTTCCGTCGGCGCCGGCGATCGCGGCCGTGAGGTTCAGATACACGGGAAAGAACACGCCCACCGCGATCAGCAGAACCTTCGACGTCTCGAAGATGCCGAACCAGAGGATGAACAGCGGCACCCAGGCGATCGAGGGCACGCTGCGCAGGCCACCGATCAGCGGATCGAGCAGGCGGCGCGCGAGGAGTGACGCGCCGGTGAGCGCGCCCAGGATCGTGCCGGCGGCGGCGCCCGCGGCGAAGCCGGTGGCGAGCCGGGCCAGGGTGACGCCGATGTCACGCGCGAGCGCGCCCTCGTCCCACATCGCGCGCAACGCGCTGAGCACCGCCAGCGGTGACGGCAGGAGCGAGACCGGCAGCAGGCCGAAGCTGGCCTCCGCCTGCCACGCCAGCAGGAGGAGAAGCGGCGCGATGAGGCCCAAGGCGGCAGGCTTCAGGCGGGCGGGGCGAACAGGGTCGCGAGGGCGGCCTTCGAATCGCCGCCGGCGGACAGGCTGCCGCTCGCGGCGAGGATCGGGCCGGCGGCGGCGATGCGGTCGCGATCGGCCGCCGTGACCGCGGGCACGGGAAAACGCGTGCGCGCGAGCTGGCGCTGGGCCACCGCGAGCGGCAGGTGGGCCTCGCGGGCGAGCAACGCCGCGAGCGCGTCGGGATGGGCGAGTGCCCAAGTGCGTGCCTCCGCGTAGGCCGCGATCACCGCGCGCACGATCTCGGGGCGGGAGGCGGCCACGTCGTCGCGGGCGAGCAGCGTGCAGGGGGTGACGAGCGTGGGGTCGCGGAAGAACAGTCGGTCGCCGCTCGCGAGCTCCGCCTCGGCCATGAACGGGTCGAGCCCGGCCCACGCATCGACCTGCCCGCGGTCGAGAGCGGCGCGGCCGGCCGCGTGCTGCAGCGGCACCAGGGTGATGTCGCGGCGCGTGAGGCCCGCGGTCGCCAGCGCTCGGGCGAGGAAGATCGCGGGGTCGGTGCCAGGGGTGGCGGCCACTGTTCGGCCGCGGAGATCGGCGACCGCGCGGATGGGGCTGCCGCTGCGCGTGACGAGCGCGGTCCACTCGGCGTCGGCCGCGATCGCGACGATCTTGACGGGCGCGCCGTTGGCGCGGCCGAGGAGAGCGGCGGCGCCCGCGGTCGAGCCGACGTCGATCGAGCGGCCGCGAAGATATTCGAGCGCCTTGTTGCTGCCGGCGCTCTGCACCCAGGTCACATTGGCGGACGCGCCGAGCTGGCGCGCCAGCAGGTCCTGGTCGCGCAGCACCAGGCTCAGCGGGCTGTAATAGGCGTAGTCGAGTGCCACCGCGTTGGTCGCGGCGCGAGCAAGGTGGGGGGCGCAGAGCGTCGCGGCGGCGGCGGTGATCACCGAGCGGCGCGTGAGATCCTGCCGTCGTATGGGCATCGGCGTTGAATGTCGCATCCACGATGTTCCATCGGTTGATAATCGTGGGTGCGAGATATCACTCTTCCGGACCGCGGAATCAAGGCGTGGCCGGTCCGGCAGTGGCGCGCGGGTCGGTCGATGTTCTCGAGGCCGTCATTCAGGATATCCGGGCTTCGCGAACACCTCTCCGAGTTCTACGGACGTTCCGCCGTGAGCATACCGAAGCCCGCGCTCGCCGGCAGCGAAGTTGCGACCGTGACTTCAAGGGAGATGCCTTCTTTCGTTGGAGAAAAGGAAGCAAGAGCAAGGTATTGCTGTCACCTCCCCTTCCAACAGATAGAAGTTCTTTGGTTCTTTCTTTCAAGAAAGAACAGAAACCCCTCAGCCCAGCGCCAGCATCAGCCGGATGTTCTGTACCGCCGCTCCGGACGCCCCCTTGCCGAGATTGTCCAGCCGGGCGGTGAGCACCGCGTGCGGATGAGAGTCCGATCCATGCACGCGCAGCTCGAGCAGGTCGGTGCCCGCGAGCGGGGCCGCGTCGAGGTTGGCCATGCCGTCGTCGAGCACGCGCACGATGTCGCTGCCGGCGTAGAAGCGGGCAAGCGAGGCGCGTAGCATCGCGGGGGTGAGGCGTCCCGGGAGGAGGTCGAGGAAGAGCGGGATCGAGACGACCATGCCCTGCGGAAGATGGGCCACCGAGGGGACGAAGATCGGGCGTCGGTCGAGCCCGGCATGCACCGCGATTTCGGGGACGTGCTTGTGCGAGAGCCCCAGCGCGTAGAGTTCGAAGGCAGGGCCGCCGTCGCGCTCGTGCGCCTCGATCATCGCGCGGCCGCCGCCCGAATAGCCGGACACCGCGTTGATGGCGACCGGGTGGTCGGGGGCGAGGATGCCGTCGGCGATCAGCGGCCTGAGGAGGGCGATCGCGCCGGTCGGGTAGCAGCCGGGATTGCTGACGCGCTTGGCCTCGGCGATGCGATGCGGCTGGCGGGCGTCGAGCTCGGGGAAGCCGTAGGTCCAGTCCGGGTCGGTGCGGAACGCGGTGCTCGCGTCGAGCACTTTCGGCGCGCGTCCCTCGTCGCGTTCGATCCCGGCCACGAGCTCCACCGCCTCGCGCGCGGCGTCATCGGGCAGGCAGAGCACGACGAGGTCGACCCCGCGCATGGCGTCGCGCCGGGCGGCGGGGTCTTTTCGGAGGGCCGGGTCGATCCGGCGCACCGTGATCGGCAGTTCCTGGAGCCGCCGGGCGATGCCGAGGCCGGTCGTGCCGGCCTCGCCGTCGATGAAGACGTGGCGGGCCAGGGGACGGACCCCTGGGTTCAGCGCTTGGAGAACTGGAACGAACGGCGGGCCTTGGCGCGGCCATACTTCTTGCGCTCGACCACGCGGCTGTCGCGGGTGAGGAAGTGCGCCACCTTCAGGATCGGGCGGAGCGAGGGGTCGTAGTAGGTGAGAGCCCGGCTGATGCCGTGGCGCACGGCACCCGCCTGGCCCGACAGTCCGCCGCCCACAACGGTGCAGAAGACGTCGAACTGGTTGTAGCGGTCGGCCACCAGGAAGGGCTGGGTGATCAGCATGCGCAGCACGGGGCG
>CAXTVZ010000357.1:0-3286 GCA_964247685.1 uncultured Acetobacteraceae bacterium | reverse complement strand
TTGGACATGAGGCGAAGCCCGTCATCATCCGCGTCGGCTCGAAATACGGGGGTGTTACAGGCTCGCCCGATATCGACTTCACGCACCTCTACGTGACGCCGATAAACGCGCAGAGCCACGCCGGATTGCCGAAAGACGCTGCTGGCGACCTCAGCTTCGACGTGCTGCGCGATATCGGCCACCTCTACGCCCACACGCTCGCACGCGCCGGCAACGACATCACTTATGTCCGTCACCCCGATCTGCCGCACGGTTTCATCCAGGTGACCGCGAATTCCGGGCGCTGCTTGCAGGCGACCGAAGAGCTTGCGACCCTGCCGAGCACGGCATTGTCGCCGTGACCAGCAGGGACCACGCCGCCTCATGACGGTTCGCCACGAACTTCACGAACGGGAGATGGCTCTCCTGCGCCGCCTCCGCGGCAAGGCGCGCGAGGTGCCGCCGGCCGCCGATCCGCACTACACCACCGGCGAGAGGGTCGCCGACAAGGTCGCCGCCGCCGTCGGGTCCTGGTCGTTCATCATCATCCAGACCGTCATCCTGATCATCTGGATGCTGCTGAACGTGACGGCCTATATCCGCCACTGGGACCCGTACCCGTTCATCCTGCTCAACCTGGTGCTCTCGTTCCAGGCCGCCTATTCCGCGCCGTTCATCATGATGAGCCAGAACCGCCAGGCCGCGATCGATCGCGCGGATGCCAGGCACGATTACGACGTCAACGTGCGGGCCGAGCTCGAGATCGAGCTGCTGCACCAGAAGGTCGACGCGCTCCGCGAACAGGAGATGGCGATGCTCGTCACCACCATCCGCGACCTGCAGGCGCAACTCCAGGGTGCCAGCCGGCTCGATCCCGCGTGAACCCCACCGACATCCTCGCCGATCCCGCGACGGCGGCGTTCCTCTCCGGCATCGACAGCCTGGTCCCCGCGCTCGACACCGAAGCGACCGTCCTCGATGCCACCCCCGGCTTTCCCGACGCCGCCTTCGCCAGTCTTCGCGCGCAGGGTGCCGTGGCCGCACCCCTGCCGCGCGACGCCGGCGGCCTCGGCCTCGGCACCGAACCGCGCGCGGCGCTCGCGACCCTCCACCTGCTGCGGCTGCTCGGCCGCGGCAGCCTCTCCGTCGGGCGCGTCTTCGAGGGCCACGTCAACGCGCTCCGCCTCGCGTTCCGCTACGGCTCGCCCGCGCTTCGCGAGGCGGTGGCGCGCGACGCCCGCGACGGCCACCTGTTCGCGATCTGGGTCACCGAAGCGGACGCCCCGGTCCGCCTCCGCCGCACCGCCGAAGGCCATGAACTCTCGGGCGAGAAGATGTTCTGCTCGGGCGCCTGCCACGTCACCCGCCCGCTGATCACCGCCGAGCCCGAGGCTGGCCGCGACCCGCGCATGCTCATCGTCCCGCTCGGCGCCGATCGCAGCACCACCCCCACGCTCGGCGGCCTGCACGGCATGCGCAGCGCCGAGACCGGGGCTTGCGACTTCACCGGCATCGCCGTCGACGTCGCCATGTTCGTGGGCGAGCCCGGCGACTACCTCCGCCAGCCCGAGTTCTCCGCCGGCGCCTGGCGCGGCATCGCCGTCGCCCTCGGCGGCGTCGACCGCCTGGTCGACGAACTCCGCGCGCAGCTCAGCGAGCGCGGCCGCGACGCGAACCCCGCCCAACTCGCACGCATCGGCGAGGCTCTGATCGCCCGCGAGACCGCCGCGATGTGGGCCCGCCGCGCCGCCCTGCTCGCCGAGGGCGCCATCCCCGCCGAGCCCGACGACGTCGCCAACACCGTCAACCTCGCCCGCATCGCCGCCGAATCCGCCGCCCTCGACGTGATCCGCCTGGTCCAGCGCGGCCTCGGCCTCGCCGCCTTCCGCCAGGCCAATCCGGTCGAGCGCATCTTCCGCGACCTCGCGACCTATCTCCGCCAGCCCGCCCCTGACGAGACCCTCGCCGAGGGTGCCCGCCACTTCACCCGCCGCGACCTTCCGCAAGAATGGCCCGACGAGCGCCCCGCATGATCACCGCCGGCACCCTGCATGCGCGGTTCCGAACCCTTCCCGAGACCACGCTCGACGCCCTCCTCGCCCCCGGCACCCCCCTGGTCCTCGCCCCCCACCCCGACGACGAGAGCCTCGGCTGCGGCGGCCTGATCGCCGCCTGCGTCGAGGCCGGTCGCGCCCCACTGCTCGCCTTCCTCACCGACGGCGCCGGCTCGCACCCGAACTCCCGCGCGTTCCCGCCCACCCGCCTCCGCGCCGTCCGCGAAGACGAGGCCCTCGCGGCCGCCGCCACCCTCGGCCTCACCCCCGACCGCGTCTTTTTCCTGCGTGCCCCCGACACCGCTCTGCCCGGCGCGGGGGCGGGACTGACCCGCGCAGTCGACACGCTCGCGGCATTCGCCCCCACCGCCACCACCGTGCTCACCACCTGGCGCCACGACCCGCATGGCGACCACGAGGCCGCCGCCGCCATCGGCACCGCACTCGCCGTCCGCCTGGCCGCCCGCCTGCTGTTCTATCCCGTCTGGGGCTGGACCCTCCCCCCCGACACCGCGCTCCCCGACCGCGCCACCACGGGCTGGCGCCTTCCCATCGCCCCCTTCCTCGCCCGCAAGCACGCCGCCATCGCCGCCCACCGCTCCCAGCACGCGGGCCTGATCACCGACGACCCGGACGGCTTCGTCCTGCCCGAGCACCTGCTCGGCCACTTCCGCGGCCCCCACGAGGTCTTCCTCGACGGAGCATCGGCATGAGCGGCGAAAGCTGGGGCCCCGACGTCTTCGACCGCCTCTACGCCCGCGACCCCGACCCCTGGGGCTTCGCGACCTCCCCCTACGAGGGGGCCAAATACCGCGACACGCTCGACCAGCTCGACGCCGCCGTCCCCGACCGCCGCTTCCGACGCGCAGCCGAGCTCGGCTGCTCGATCGGCGTCTTCACCACCATGCTCGCCCCCCGCTGCGACGAGCTCATCGGCATCGACGCCGCCGCCGCCGCCGTCGACGCCGCCAGTGCCCGCTGCGCCACATTGCCGCATGTGCGCGTCACCTGCGGCGTCCTGCCCGCCGCCTGGCCGAACGGCATGTTCGACCTCCTCGTGTTCTCCGAGCTGCTCTACTTCCTGTGCGAAGCCGATCTCGACCGCCTCGCACACGCAGCCCGCGCCGCCGCGGCGCCGGACGCCGTGATCGTGGTCGCGAACTGGACCGGCGAGACCAACACGCCGCACACCGGTGATGCGGCAGCCGGGCGGTTCATCGCGGCGCTCGAGCCGGCGTTCGAGGTGGTGCGGG
>CAXTVZ010000356.1:0-3334 GCA_964247685.1 uncultured Acetobacteraceae bacterium | reverse complement strand
CGTCGGCCGCGCCCGGAAAAGTCGGCGTCGACTACTCGCTTCTGACCTCGCCGTTTTGGACCGCCTATGACCGCTACATCAAGTCCTTCGCGAAGAGCACGGGCGTCGCAATCCTGACGCCGGTGAACTCCGACCAGGACACGGCCAAGCAGATCACCGACGTTAACGACCTGCTCAACCTGGGTGCTGCCGGTTTGATCGTCTCGCCGATCGACAGCGCAGGGATCGCGCCTGCACTGCACGCCGCAGCGCGCCGGCACGTGCCGGTCGTGACCGTCGACGTGGCACCCGACAGAGGTCCGGTCGCGATGGTGGTCCGCGCCGACAACAAGGCTTACGGCGAGAAGGCCTGCAACTTCATCGGCGCGCATGTCGGGCAGGGCAAGGTCATTGAGATCATGGGCGACGTAGTCTCGATTAACGGTCGTGATCGAACCGAGGCCTTCCACGCCTGCATGAAGGGTGGCCATCCGACCATCTCGATCCTCGACATCCCCGCCCGCTGGAAGTCCGACGTGGCCGCGGCCGGGCTCGACACGCTGCTGACCGCCAACCCGGACATACGGGCGATCTACATGCAGGCGGGCGGCGTCTATCTTGCGGCCACCCTGCAGGCGCTGCGGCGGCACGCGATGCTCCACGCGGCGGGCACTCCTGGTCACGTCGTGATCGTCAGCAACGACGGCATCCCGCAGGAGCTCGCAGCAATCCGCTCTGGCGAGATCGACGCGACGGTGTCGCAGCCAGCAGACCTGTACGCGAAATACGGCCTCTTCTACGTCCAGGCCGCGATTGCCGGGAAGAGTTTCGCCGTGGGGCCCACCGATCATGGCAGCCGCATCGTGCAGGTCACACCTGGCATACTGGAGGACGAACTGCCGGCGCCGCTCATCACCAGGTCGAACGTTGACGACAAGGGCTTCTGGGCTAACCAACTTTGACGGCGGCGCCGGCTTGTGCGCCTGTGGTCGAGGCCATCGGCGTCTCCAAGCGATACGGTGCCACGGTCGCGCTGCACGACGCCAGCTTCCGGGTGACGCCGGGCCGGACGCACGCACTGGTCGGGCGTAACGGTGCGGGCAAGTCGACACTGGTCGGTATCCTGACGGGACTGCGTACGCCCGACACCGGCGAAATCCGCTTTGACGGCAAGCCCGCACCTGCCGTCCCCGACCGCGCGGCTTGGCTCGAGCGCGTCGCCTGCGTCTATCAGCACGCAACGGTTATCCCGGGCCTCACGGTCGCGGAGAACCTCTTCCTCAATCGCCAGAAGCTTCGCGGCGGAAAGATTGACTGGGGCGAGACGCGGCGCGCGGCGCGTGCGCTGCTCGATCGGTGGCGGATCGACGTCGCTGTGGATCAGAGCTGCGAGAGGCTGAGCGTCGAGGCGCGCCAGCTCGTCGAGATCGCGCGCGCTCTCTCTTACGGCGCGCGCTTCGTCATTCTTGATGAGCCAACAGCGCAACTCGACGGTCCCGAAATACGGCGACTGTTCGAACGGATGCGCGAGTTACAGTCCAACGGGATCACCTTCCTGCTCATTTCGCACCATCTGCAGGAAGTCTATGAGATGTGCGACGATGTGACGGTCCTGCGCGACGCGCGCCACATCCTCACGGCGCCGGTTGGAGGCCTGCCGAAGGTGCAGCTGATCGAAGCCATGACGGGGGAGGCGGGGGGCGCACCTGCGATCGCGGCGAGCCCGCCTGCGCGGCGCGAAGGGCAGCCTATACTCGAGATGGAGGCGGTGTCGGGCGCCACCTATGAGGCGGTGAGCTTCGAGGTCGGCGCCGGTGAGATTGTGGGGCTGGCAGGGGCGACGGCGAGTGGGCGAACGGAGCTTGCCGAGGCGGCGGCGGGGCTGAGCGCACCTCGCGACGGCGCGATCCGCATCGGTGGTCGCGTTCTGCCGCCGGGCAGTGTGCCGGCCGCACTCGACGCCGGCATCGGCTGCGTGCCGCAAGAGCGCCATCGCCAGGGACTGGTGCTCAGCCGGTCGATTGCCGACAACGTCACCATGACGATCGGCCTCGGCCCCCTCGGTTTCATCGTCCCGCGCCGCAGGCGGGCGGCCGCACTAAAGGCAATTGAGACGCTGGGTATCGTGACAAGCGGCCCGGAACAGCCGGCGGAGGCGCTCTCAGGCGGCAACCAGCAGAAGGTCGTGTTCGGTCGTGCGCTCGCAAACAATCCCGCCTTGCTGGTCCTGATCGACCCCACGGCTGGTGTCGACGTCCGCTCTAAGGCTCAGCTCCTCGCGGTCGTAGATGGGCTCAAGCATGCCGGGCGCGCGGTGCTGATGGCGAGCGGCGAGATCGAGGACCTCCGGCTCTGCGACCGGGTTCTGGTGCTGCATCGCGGACGTGTCGCCGCAGTGTTCGAGGCCGGCTGGGACGAGCACCGCTTGATTGCCGCCGCTGACGGAGTGGCCGTCGATGATTGCTGAATCGATGCTGCGCGCTCGCGGGCCTACCCTGCGGGACGCACTCGGCACTTTACGCGGCTTGGCACTGCTGCCCGCGCTGCTGTTGCTGCTCGCGATCGGCACCGCGGTCAGCCCGAGCTTCCTGACACGGGCGAACCTGGTCAGCATTCTTGGGTCCTCGGCGGCTCTCGCCTTCGTCGTGCTGGCCGAGTCCCTCATCATTATCGTGGGCAAGTTCGACCTATCTCTCGAATCAGTCGTGGGGATCGCGCCCGCGATTGGTGCCATGCTGGTCATCCCAAAGGCGTCGACGGGTTTCGGCACCGGGCTTCCAACCGTGGTGGGGATCGTCGCGATCCCGCTGATTGGGGGCCTGATCGGCCTGCTGAACGGCGTGCTGGTGGTGCGTCTGCGGCTAAACGCCTTCATCGTCACGCTCGCAATGCTGATCGTGCTCCGCGGCCTGCTGGTGGGGGCAGCGGGCGGAGGCACGATCTTCGACATGCCCGACGCGTTCCTGGTGCTCGCGACCGACACAGTCCTCGGGCTCCCGTTATCGGTATGGGCGGCGGGGCTCGCCTTCTCGCTAAGTGCCTTCCTGCTCCGCTATCACCGCTTGGGCCGCGCGCTCTACGCGATCGGCGGCAATCCCGAGGCTTCGCGCGCGGCCGGCATTCGGGTCGAGCGCGTCACGCTGGGCGTCTTCGTTATCGCGGGCGTGCTGGCCTCGATCGGCGGACTAGTTGTGACGGGCTATGTCGGAGCCATCAACGCGAACCAGGGCAATGGAATGATCTTCACCGTGTTCGCTGCCGCGGTGATCGGCGGCATCTCGCTGGACGGTGGCAGCGGCACGATGGCAGGCGCTTTGACGGGCGTTCTGCTGCTTGGCGTGGTGCAGAACCTGCT
>CAXTVZ010000355.1:0-3367 GCA_964247685.1 uncultured Acetobacteraceae bacterium | reverse complement strand
GCCGAGAAGGAGGACGGTGCGGCCGCGGAGGTCGAGGAAGAGGGGGAAGAGCGGCGTTGTCACGGGTGGGGCTCGTGCGCGCTGTGGAGGTCAGGGGTGGGTCGCAAGGTGCTGCTTGTATACAGGGGCGGGACCGGGGCGTCCTGCCGGCAGCCTGAGGCCGGATTTCGCGGCGGCGGGTCGGAGCCGATGTCGGGCAAGCGAGCGGACGGTCAACGCCTGAGGCTCAACTTGAAATTCGTTGGACCATTCAAGTTGGGGGTCCGACGCCAGGACGTGTTGCTGGCGAGAGTGCCGGCGAGCGTGTTTTCGTCGCGAGTGCGACGAGCCGGGTTTGTCTTGCCGACGAAGGTGTGATTTCCGGCGGCGACGCAGGAGATCTGAGACAGGCGGGGATCGGACCGGCAGCCGCCGGCGAGCTCACCCGCGCATGGCCAGGTGGGAACACTGCTTCGGCGACATGGTCGTCGCTGTTCATCGCGGCTCTCCTCCGAGATGGTCGGGCGCGTCGGGCGGATGGGAAGATTAGACGTGTCCTCAGCCGATACTGGCGAGAGTGGCGCGCCTGTACTTGCAGCTGGGTCGACACCCTGCGGTGATGGGCTTTGACCGCTCCGCGCTCGCGGCGCGGATCCCCGAATGTTGCCACTCGCTCACCGACAAGCGGCCGTCACAATCCTCGTTGCGCGCAACGTCGCGGACGGCAGGACGAAGCCTTGCTGCCTCGTTCGTTGCATCTCGTCGATGAGGCTTCCTCGCGATCAGTCGTTTTCTCAGACTCGACATCGGGCGCTGTGGAAGCGTGCGCGGCATGCGACGCGCAACATTCATCATCACGGCCGGCCCCTGATCGTGCTTCAGCCGGTGCGGTGCAGGTTGATCTGACGCAGCGGGTAGCGGCATCCATCGGGTGGGCTGCCGGTGATGGTGACCTTCTGCTTCGGCCTCGACCCGTCCAACGGGCGGGATCACACGGCCTGGTCCAGCCACGTAGCGGGATCCAAGGGCCAAGGTCCTTGGCGGGTCCAGGGCAGAGCCCTGGTCGGCGACGCCGAAAACCGATGCCGCGGTGTCTTCACCGCGGCACCGTTCAGGGACCTTACTGAGCCAGTGCGAGCAGAGGCACGTAAGGCACGCCAAGACCGGTCACGTCGTTGTAGCCGGGTGTGACGTAGTTGAAGACGTCGTCGAGACCTTCGCAGATCGTCGTGCCGCACACTTCGAGCGGGAAGGGTGCGGCGGTGATCACTTCGGACACCGAGTTGATCGTCACCACGCGAACCTCGGTGTTGCTTGCGATATAGCCGCGCAGCACCGCGGTGGGCGTGGTCGGCGGCAGCACCTCGTTGATCGCGGCGCTGTTGGTCTTCTTGCCGATCTTCAGGCCGTAGAGCCATGGATTGGCGAAGCCCACGAACGGACGGCCGAGCAGGCCGCGGACCTCGTCGACGGTCGCCATCATGCCTGCGGTGAGCGGGGAAGCGAGGCTGGTGCCGCCTTCCGCGATCTCGCAGTATTCCGTGGTGGAGGTGAGCTTGGTGCAGCCGGTGTCGCTGTAGTTGCCGGCGATCGTGTAGGTCTCCGGGTAGAGATAGCCGGTGTAGGGATCGGCATCGGCGGAGATGTCGGGGCTCACGCGGTGCGGGGAGAGCGTCACCTCTTCGCCGCTCGCCTCGTTCAGCGTGGTGGCGAGTGCGCTCGGGACCACGCTGGCCTGATAGTCGGGCTGGGTCTCGATGAGGCTGATGCCGCCGCCGCTGCCGGAATAGAAGCTGAAGTCGTTGTAGGTGAGGCCGTAGGCGGTGGTCTGGGTCAGGCCGGTGGTGGTGATCGAGGTGGCGCTGTTGACCACCGCGTTGGCGAGGTAGTCGCGATAGGTGCCCCAGCCGAACTCGGTCTTCTTGCCGTTCTTGTTGGCGAGCAGCAGCGAGGTGCCGCCGACGCCGGTGACGTAGGGGCTGGTCGCCTCGTAGGAGCCGGTGGCGACGCCGTTGATCTGGCTCAGATCGCCGTCATCGCCGGAGGAGAACAGCACGGTGATGCCTTCGGCGGCGGCCGCCATGAAGGCCTGGTCCTCGCTGGCCACGTCGGCGGCCGTGGTCGACTCGCCGTTGTCGCCGTAGCTGTTGGTGATGATGTCGGCGCGATGGTCGTAGATCGTGTCCTCGAGCGCCGTGGTCAGCGTCGCGTCGTTTGATTCGGAACCGACATAGACGATCTTCGCGCCGGGGGCCGAGCCGTGCACGGAGGCGACGTCGAGCGACTCCTCGGTCCACCAGCCCTGGGCGTTGGTGACCTCGTCGGCGGGCACGTCATAGATGCCGGCGGGGATGATCTCGGTGAAGTTCGCAGCCGTCAGCTTGGGCAGGCCGTGATTGGCGGCGTAGGTGTTCTCGTCGGATTTCAGCGTGGGCGAGGCGTAGGCGTCCACGATCGCGACCGTCACGCCGCGGCCGTCGAGGCCGACATTGAGCGGGTTGAGGCCGTAGGCGGCCTGGATCTGCTTGGGCGTGTAGCCGCAGTTCAGCCAGGGCAGCGTCTGGGCGTAGGGCGCGGGCGCCGTGCTGAGCGTCGCGTTCTTGTCGCCGAAATAGGTGGAGCAGTAGGGCGACGGATCCTGCGACGCGACCGGCGGCGGGGTCACGGCGCTCGCGGCCGCAGCGGTCGTGGCGGCGGGCGCGACCATCGGACCCTGGGTCGCCGAGATATGCAGCGGCTGGCGCAGCGTGTCGGTGTCGTCGAGGCCTTCGATATACAGGATCTTGCCGGCGAGTGCGGCCGGGACGGTCGGCGCTTCGCGGTTGGAGCGGAGCGTCTTGCTGCCGTACTGATACATGTTCTGGGTGACGGCGAAGGCCTGGCGAAGCTGACGGATGGTCGCGGTGGCGGCGACGTAGGTGCCGTGCGCGCCGACGGTGACGTTGGTCATGCCCGCGCGGCTCAGCATGGATGCCACGGCCGCGACGTCGGCCGGGGCCGGCGCATAGCGCGCGGCGAAGGCGGAGGGCGTGAGATATCGGCCGTAGGAGGCGTTGCCGGGGGTCGAGACCGCGGTGACGAAGGTCGCGAGGTCGGCGGTGTTCTGCAGCGTCATGTGCACCGCGATGTTGACGGTGCGGGATGCGGGGACGGTGCCGGTCATCACCGCGGAGGCCACCCAGCCGGACACGTTGCCGGCGACGGTCGTGCTCGCGGCCAGAGCCGGGAATGTGGTGCAGGCGACTGCTGCGCCGAGGGCGGCGCCGGTCAGTCGTTTTCCAGTCCTTGTCAGCAACTCATCACTCCTTGGCCTCAGCCAGAGATGCGAGCCGTCGATCGTGCGTGCTTCCCGGTATTTTCTGGTCCAGCCCTCGTTGTGGCCGGTTCC
>CAXTVZ010000354.1:0-3383 GCA_964247685.1 uncultured Acetobacteraceae bacterium | reverse complement strand
AGCACAGCATGGTCGCCATGTCGGGCGCGATCATGCCGCTGCCCTTGGCGATGCCCTGGATCGTGACCGGCACGCCGCCCACCAGCGCCGCCCGCCGGGCGCGCTTGGGGAAGGTGTCGGTGGTCATGATGCTGGCCGCGGCCTGGTTCCAGCAATCGGGGGCGAGCGCCTCGGCGAGGCCGGGCAAGGTCGCCTCGATCCGCTCGCCGGGCAGGCGCTCGCCGATCACGCCGGTCGATGCCAGGAACACCTCGTGCGGCTTGCACCCGAGCAGTTGCGCCGCCTGGTGGGCGGTGGCTGCCGCGACCGCCGCACCATGCCGCCCGGTGAAGACGTTGGCATTACCGGAATTGACCACCAGCCCTCGCGCGCGGCCATGGGCGAGCGCCTCGCGGCACCAGTCGATCGGCGCGCCCGGGCACTTGTTGCGGGTGAACACGCCGGCCACCCGCGTGCGTGGAGAAAAACGCATCAGCAGCAGGTCGTCGCGGCCCTGGTAGCGGATGCCGGCGCGGCCCACCGCGAGCTCCACGCCCGCGAGCGGCTCGAGCATGGGGCGCTCGACCGCCAGCGGGGAGACGGCCAGCGCCACCTCAGGCCTCACTCGCCGCCGGTGCCGGGCGTGGTGGTGCCGGGACCGGCCACGGCCGGCGCGGGCAGTGCCGTCGAGCCGCCCGGCACGGGCCGGCCGCCCATCGCCTGGCCCGGGGTCTGCACCGTGCCGTCCGGGTTGTAGTGCACCACCTTCACCTTGGTCACCGCCTGGGCGACCTCGGCGCGCACCGCGGCCTGGATCAGGCTCTGGCGCAGCTGGTCCTTCACCGTATCGAAGGCCGGGGGCGGCGAGACGCGGGTGTCGAGCACCTGGATCACGTGCCAGCCATAGGTCGTGTGCACCGGGGCGGGGGTGACCTCGCCCTTCTTCATGCTGAAGGCCGCGTCCGAAAAGGCCGGCAGCATGTCGCCCTTCTTGAACCAGCCGAGATCGCCGCCATTGGCCTGCGCGGTGCCCTTGTCGGTCGAGACCTTCTTGGCCAGCGCCGCGAAATCGGCGCCGTGCTTGAGCTGCTTGATGACGTCGTTGGCCTGCGCCTCCGTCGCCACCAGGATGTGGCGCGCGTGCACCTCCTCCTGGCCGGTCTTGTTCGCATACTGCGCCGTGTAGGCGGCATGCAGCTTGTCGTCGGTGATCTGCGGCCCCACCACCTTCGAGAGCAGCGCGTTCTGCAGCGCGGTGTCGGCCGCCTGCTTCATCAGCGCCTGGACGCGCGGGTCGCTCTGGATGTTTTCGCTGCGGGCCTCGTCGACCAGGGCCTTCTGGTCGATCAGCTGGTTCACCACCATCGGGAAAAGCATCTGCGGCGGGTAGTTGCGCATCTCGTCGGGCAGGCCTTGCGCGGCGGTCCTGACATCGCTCAGATGGATTTGTTGTCCGTTGACGGAGGCGATCAGGGGATCGGGGCTCGCCGGCGCCCCTGGTGCCGCTCCCGGCACGGAGGCGGGCGGCGGCGCGGCCATGGCAGCCCAGGCGGCAAACGCCAGCAACGAGACGCCTGCTGCGAGGGCGGTGGAGCGTGAAGCGGGCATCATGACCTCGATGTGAAGCGTACGAGCGGAAGGGCTGTCGGCTTGGGGGAGACTCTGGGCAAAGACGCGGCTCTCATAGGGAAAACCCGTTGCCGTGCCAAGGCGCGGGCCCACCAACGACCCATGACGAACACGGAGCGGACCGATGGCCGCCGAGCGGAGCGAACCTATGGCCCATGATGATGCGGACCTGATCGAGATCGAAGGCAGCCGCCGGTCGCTGCCCGACGGCGCCCAACGTGTCGGGCCGGCCGACGGCAACAAGCGGATCGGCGTGTCGGTGTATCTCAAGCCGAAGGGTGAGGCGGGGCTGCTGGAGGGCGAGCCGGACCACGAGAAGCGCCGCGCGCGTCTCGCCCATCACCGCACCCGGGTGCACCGGGGCGACATCGACGCGATCGCGTCCTGGGCGACCGGGCACGGGCTGATGGTGGCCGAGGAGGTGCCGGCGCGGCGCTTCATCCGGCTCGAGGGCAAGATCTCGCAGTTTGAGCGCGCACTCGGCACCGAGCTCCACGAGATCGAGCACGGCAGCACGCAGTTCCGCGGCCGCACGGGCGCGCTCACCGCGCCGCGCGCGATCGCGGCCGCGGTGGAGAGCGTGCTCGGCCTCGACGACCGACCGGTGGCGAGTGCCAAGTTCCAGATCCTCGACCACAAGCGGCACAAGAAGAAGCCGCCAGCCGCGGGCGGCGGCTCGGAGACCGCGCATCTTCCGAACACGCTCGCCATGTTCTACGACTTTCCCACCGGCGTGACCGGCAGCGGCGAGACGATCGCGCTGATCGAGCTCGGCGGCGGCTACGAGCAGAGCGACATCACCGCGGCGTTCAAGGCGATGGGGCTGACCGCGCCGAGCGTCACCGCGGTGGGCGTCGACGGCGGCACCAACACGCCCGGCGGTGACGCGGATGGCGAGGTGGCCCTCGACATCCAGGTCGCGGGCGGGCTGGCACCCGGTGCGAAGATCGTCGTGTATTTCGCGCCCAACACCGACCAGGGCTTTGCCGACGCGATCAGCCAGGCGGCGAACGACGCGACCAACAAGCCGTCGATCATGTCGATCTCCTGGGGCGGTCCGGAATCGAGCTGGACGTCGCAGTCGGTGGCCACCATGAACAGCGCGATCCAGGACGCGGGCACGCTCGGCGTGTCGGTGTTCGTGGCTTCGGGCGACAACCTGTCGACCGATGGCGTGTCGGATGGGGCCGCACATGTCGATTTCCCGGCCTCCAGCCCGTACGCGATCGGCTGCGGCGGCACGCAGCTCGACACGTCGGGCACCACGGTGACGAGCGAGGTCGTGTGGAACGACGGCACCAGCGGCACCGGCGGCGGTTTCTCCGCGCTGGCGGCCGTGCCCGCGTTCCAGACCGGCGTGGTGCCGTCGTCCGCGACAGGCCGTGGCGTGCCGGACGTGGCGGGCGATGCGGCGCCTGCGACCGGCTACACGATCGTGGTGGACGGACAGACCGAGACGGTGGGCGGCACCAGCGCGGTCGCACCGCTCTGGGCGGGATTGACCGCGCTGGTCAATCAGTCGCTGGGAACGAAAATCGGGTTCTTCCTGCCCACGGTCTACAAGAACACGTCCGGCTTCGTGGACGTCACGCAGGGGAACAACATCCCGACCGGGAGCGAGGTGGGGTTCAGCGCGGGTCCGGGATGGGATGCTTGCACGGGGCTGGGGCGGCCGGATGGCAAGAAGATCCTGGCTGCCTTGCAGGGGACGGCGGCGACGAGCTGAAGAAGGCCAGGGCTCTGCCCTGGACCCGCCAAGGGACAGTCGTCCCTTG
>CAXTVZ010000353.1:0-3393 GCA_964247685.1 uncultured Acetobacteraceae bacterium | reverse complement strand
CGCTGGCTGTCCGAGATCGACACCACCGGCACGTCCGAGAACGTGTTGAAGATCGGCTGAAGCTCCGGCAGGTCGAGCCGCCCATGCAGCGTGGTCACGTAGGGCTTGCCGGCCCGGCTGAACATGCTGAACGGCCAGTAGTCCATGTGGAAATGCAGGACGTCGAAATCACCCATCCGCTGGCGCACCCGCTCCATCAGCAGCATGTGCGGCGCGATCGGGTCGCGGATCGCGGGATCGAGGCGCAGCGCTCGGGGCCAGCTGGCGTCGAGCTTGGCGGAGGTTACGCTGTCGCCGCTGGCGAACAGGGTCACCTCGTGTCCAAGCGCCACCAGCTCTTCGGTGAGGAACGAGACGACGCGTTCAGTTCCACCATACAGTTTGGGCGGAACCGCCTCGTGAAGGGGGGCGATCTGGGCAATACGCATAGGGGAGATGCTCCGTGCCGAACCTGATGGAGAGTTAAGCGGGTGATCGAGGCGTTTCTTAGGCGGCCGCGTTGTCACTATGTGGCAAGACGCGTAGAGGGAACATCGATGCCATTTGCTGAATAATGACTGAACAGCAGCAAAAGATGCCGCCGGCCGGCCAAGATCGCGCGTCCGCGACTGGCGGTGTGTCTTTCCGGCCAAGTGCAGGCGCGTCTCCGGCGCCTGATCTTGTCGGTGGCCGCGCGCGGCTCGAGCATAACCTGGCTCAGAGCAGGGACGAATGGATGGCCCAGAAGGCTGCGGGGCCAGGTGGCGCCCGCGATCAGGAGCCCGTGCTGGCCGATCTCACGCGCTACGCGGGGCGGCCGATCGGCTTCATGCTCAGCTATGTCTGGCGCCACAAGTCGGCGCATGCCTCGATCCTGCTCTCGGTCGTGGTCGGCGTCGCGTGCTCGGTAAGCGCCTCGTTCGCCAGCAAGCTGCTGGTCAACGCGCTGCAGCGGGCCACGGGACACACCCACCACCTTCAGGCCGTGTGGAACGCGGTCGCGATCCTGCTGGCGCTGATCGCAGCCGACAACCTCGCTTGGCGGGTGGGCGGCTGGATCTCGACGCGCACCTTCGTGCAGGTCACCGGCGACCTCAGGCGCGACCTGTTCCGGCACCTGACGGGCCACTCACCCTCCTACTTTGCCGATCGCATGCCCGGCACACTGGCCGGGCGGATCACGGCCACCGCCAACGCGATCTTCACGGTGGAGAACCTGTTCACCTGGAACGTGCTGCCGCCCACGCTCGCGGTGGTGTTCTCGATCGGCTACATGGCCGGGGTCCGCTGGTGGATCGCGCTCGGCCTGGTGGTGCTCTCGGGGGCACTGTCGGTGCTGCTGTTCCGGCTGGCCGCCGCCGGCCGGGTGCTGCACCACCAGTACGCGATCGACGCGGCCCAGGTGGATGGCGAGCTGCTCGACGTCATCAACAACATGCCGCTGGTGCGCGCGTTCGGGGCGGGGAGCCGCGAGCGGCGGCGCTTCTCGCAGCGGCTCGAGACCGAAATGCGGACGCGCACGAAGTCGCTGCGCTACCTTGAGAAGCTCCGCCTGCTGCACGCGGTGCTGACGGCGGCCCTGACCGCGGGCCTGCTGGTCGTGTCGGTGATCCTGTGGATCCATCGCCAGGTCACCACCGGCGACATCGTGATGATCACGAGCCTCGGCTTCACCATCCTGCACGGCACCCGCGACCTGGCCGTGGCCCTGGTCGAGACCATCCAGCACGTCGCCCGCCTGGCCGAGGCGCTCGGCACGCTGCTCCTGCCGCACGACATGCCCGACGATCCCGAGGCGGGCGGCTTCAACGCCCCGGCCCGCGGTGCCATCGACTTCCGCAACGTCACCTACGCCTACCCGGGCGGGGGCAAGGTGCTCGACGGCTTCAACCTCGACGTCCAGCCCGGCCAGCGCGTGGGCCTCGTCGGACGCTCGGGTTCGGGCAAGACCACCGTGCTCGCTTTGCTGCAGCGGCTGCGCTTCGTGCAGGGCGGCGAGATCATCATCGACGGGTCCGACCTCCGGAAGCTCTCCGAGGAGGCGCTCCGCGCCGTGCTCTCGGTGGTGCCGCAGGACGTGTCGCTGTTCCACCGCTCGGTGCTGGAGAACATCCGCTACGGCAAGCCCGAGGCCGCCGACGAGGAGGTCTACGCCGCCGCCGACGCCGCCGGCTGCCGCGACTTCATCGACGCCATGCCGGAAGGGTTCGCGACCGAGGTGGGCGACCGCGGCGTCAAGCTCTCGGGCGGCCAGCGCCAGCGCATCGCGATCGCGCGGGCCTTTCTGCGCAACGCCCCGATCCTGCTGCTCGACGAAGCGACCTCGGCGCTCGACAGCGAGAGCGAGCACCACGTGCAGGAAGCGCTCGATCGGCTGATGGTCGGCCGCACCGTGGTGGCGGTCGCCCATCGCCTGTCCACGCTTCGAAACTTCGACCGGATCGTGGTGATGCAGAGCGGCCGCATCCTGCAGGACGGGCCGCCGAGCCATCTCGAGCGCGAGGAGGGGCCGTATCGCGACCTGCTCTCGCTGCAGGCGATGACGCTCGAGAGCGTCGAATAATAAAGATCGGCCTGCGCTGAGGCTTTTCTTCCACGCGCCGGCGCGTTTTCCCGCACGCGCAGGCGCGTTTGGCGATTGTGGTTGCGTGTCTCGATACGCTAACGAAGGAGAACTGTCCGCGCGCTACAACGCATGGCGAGAGTGGTGCCGGACGGAACAGGCCGAAAGGAAGGTGTCTTCGTGCCGGATTTCTCAGAGGCGACTGCAGGGCTCGTGGCTGAGCCGACCGAGCGCTTGAGCCAGCGGGCCTACCAGGCGATCCGCGTGTCGCTGCAGAACGGCGAGCTCCAGCCAGGACAACGCCTTATTCTCCGACCCCTCGCGAGCAAGCTCGGCCTGAGCGCCACCCCGGTGCGGGAGGCGCTGCTGCGGCTCGTCTCCGAGCAGGCGCTGGGGCTCGACGAGCGCAACTCCGTGCTGGTGCCGATGCTGGGCGGCGAGGACCTCGACGAGCTCGAGGAGCTGCGCACCGATCTCGAAGGGCGTGCCGCCGGCGTTGCGGCCCGCCGTCTCTCGACCGGTCAGCTCGCCGAGCTCGAAGCCATCCAGGACGAGCTCGAAGCCGCCGACCGGGAGGTCGACACCGAGGTGTCGCTCGAGACCAACGCCCTGTTCCATCGCGCCATCCTGGTGCTGAGCGGGCGGCCGACCCTGCTGCGCGTGGTGGACGGCGTGCAGGCCCGCCTCGGCCCGATCTTCGCGATGACGCGCGACGCCAAGCTCGAGCAGTTCGCCGAGCATCCGCACCGGCGTATCCTGCAGGCGATGCGCGCGCGGGATGCGGAGGCGGCGCGGGACGCGATGGTGGCCGATATCGGGCTGTCGTTCCGGCGGCTGCGCCGGGCACTGGC
>CAXTVZ010000352.1:0-3402 GCA_964247685.1 uncultured Acetobacteraceae bacterium | reverse complement strand
CTGCGCGAAGATTTCGCGGGTGAGGCGCACGCAGGCGCGCATCTCGGTCCAGTCGTCGGGATGGCTCATGTAGTTGTAGCGGATCACGGGCTTGTCGGCGGGGTCGGCGGAGCGGAGCGTGACCGAGCCTCGGCTTTTCGAGCGCATCGGGCCGACATGGGCCTGGTAGCCGTGCTCGGTGGCCAGACTCTTGCCATCGTAGGTCACGGCGAGCGGCAGGAAATGGTACTGGATGTCGGGATAGCGGATGCCGGCGCGGCTGCGGATGAAGCCGCAACTCTCGAAGTGGTTGGTGGCGCCGAGGCCGTCCTTGCGGAGGATCCACTGGAGGCCGATGCGGGCCTTGGAGATGGGATCGGTGACCGAGAAGAGCGTGATAGGTTCGCGGCAGGCGACCTGGAAGTAGAGCTCGAGATGGTCCTGGAGGTTGGCGCCGACGCCGGGAAGGTTGTGGAGCGTTGCGATGCCGTGGCGACGGAGTTCGGCCTCGGGGCCGATGCCTGACAGCATCAGGAGCTGCGGCGAGTTGATGGGACCGCCGCAGAGGATCACCTCCTGCCTGGCGCGGAGGCGTCCGGTGCGGCCGTGGCGGTGGTATTCGAGGCTGGATGCGCGGCGTCCCTCAAACAGGATGCGGGTGGCGAGGGCTTCGGTGAGGATGCGGAGGTTGGGGCGCTTCATGGCAGGGCGGAGATAGGCGTTGGCGGTGCTCCAGCGGCGGCCGTCACGCACGGTCATCGCCATGCGGTCGAAGCCTTCCTGCTGGTAGCCGTTGTAGTCCGCCGTGAGGGGATAGCCGGCCTGGCGGCCGGCTTCGATCCAGGCGCGGTGCAGCGGGTTGTCGAGCGTGCCGTATTTCGTGTGCAGGGGGCCGTCGGCGCCGCGGTACTCGTCGCCGCCTTCGGCTGCCGTTTCGGCGCGGCGGAAATAGGGAAGCACGTGGCGCCAGCCCCAGCCTTTCGCACCCTGGGCCTCCCAGTTTTCGAAATCGAGCGCGTTGCCGCGGACGTAGACGAGGCCGTTGATGGACGACGAGCCGCCGAGAACCTTGCCGCGCGGCGTGTGCATGCGGCGGCCGCCGAGATGCGGCTCGGGCTCGCTCTCGTAGAACCAGTTGTAGCGGCGGCGGTGCATCGGCATCGACAGGGCGGCCGGCATCTGGATCAGGATCGAGCGGTCGCTGCCGCCGAACTCGAGCAGCGCCACGCTGTGGCGCCCGTCCGCCGACAGGCGATCGGCCATGACGCAGCCGGCGGAGCCCGCGCCGACGATCACGAAGTCGGCCTCGATGTCGTCGTGGGTCGTGCGCATGCTGGTCCTATCCGGCGCCACGCGCGGCGGCGTCAAGCGCGCGGGAGCACGTTGTCGCGAAGCTGCCGCGGTCGCTTCGGATTGGTGATGGGAACGAAATCTCTGGCGTTGCTCGATGGTCCTGGGCGAGCATCGGGCTCGGCCAGGCGGGGTGCGGCGTCTTTTGAACGGCAACTGGATCGCAGCCCACAAGATCCCGGCGGGCGCCTGGGTCTCGGATCTCGTCGATGTGGTCAAGGCGCATTTCGGCGGCGTGTTCGACGCGTGCTCGGGCGTGTTCGACGACGTGACGGATGCGGTCACGAGCGCGCTGCTGTTCCTGCCGGCGCCGATCATGACGCTGGTGCTGGCGGGGCTGGTCTGGACCCTGCGGCGCTCGGTCGGACTCGCGGTGTTCGTGGCGGCCGCACTGCTGTTCATCCTCAATCAGGGCTACTGGCCCGATACGATGACGACGCTCACGCTGATCGCGTTCTCGACCACGATCTCGATGGCGATCGGCGTGCCGGTGGGGATCGCGAGCGCGCACCGGCCTTGGCTTCAGCATACGCTTCGGCCGCTGCTGGATCTGATGCAGACGCTGCCGACCTTCGTGTACTTGATCCCGACGTTGGTGCTGTTCGGGTTGGGAACGGCGCCGGGCGTGCTGTCGACGATCGTGTTCTCGATCTCGGCGCCGATCCGGATGACACAATTGGGAATCGCGAGCGTGCCGGCGCCGCTGCTGGAGGCGGCCGAGAGCTTCGGGGCGACGCCTTGGCAGAAGCTGTGGACGGTGGAGCTGCCGGGAGCGCGGCACGCGATCCAGGCGGGGCTCACGCAATGCATCATGCTGAGCCTGTCGATGGTGGTGATCGCGGCACTGGTGGGTGCGGGCGGGCTTGGCGTGCCGGTGGTCCGCGCCTTGAACATGGTGCAGGTGAATATCGGCTTCGAGGCGGGGTTCGCGATCGTGCTTCTTGCGATCGCGCTTGATCGGATCTGCCGGCCGCGTTCGGCGCCATCGGGCGCGCGTGGGGGTGGGGCCTGAACCCCGCGCTCGAGTTTCGCGACGTCGATATCCTGTTCGGCGGTGACCGGCGCCGGCGTGCGCGCGCGCTGGCGATGCTCGATGCGGGCGGCACGCGCGAGGAGATCGCGGATGCGCTCGGCGTGGGCCTGGGTGTTGCCGGCGCGTCGCTCGCGATCGAGCGGGGCGAGATCAGCGTGCTGATGGGATTGTCGGGATCGGGCAAGTCGACGCTGTTGCGCGCGGCGAACGGGCTGAATGCGGTTGCGCGCGGGCAGGTGCTGATCGGCAACGGGGCGGCGGCGGTCGATCTTGCGGCCGCCTCGGCCGAGGAGCTGCGCGAGATCCGGCGCGTTCGGCTCGCGATGGTGTTCCAGCAATTCGCGCTGCTGCCTTGGCGTACGGTGCGGGAGAATGTCGCTTATGGGCTCGAGCTGCGGGGGATGCATCGCCGCCAGGTGGCGGCGATCGTCGACGACAAGCTGAAGCTGGTGGGACTCGAGCGGTTCGCGGATGCTTATGCGCATACGCTGTCGGGGGGGATGCAGCAGCGGGTGGGGCTGGCGCGCGCGTTCGCGACGGAGGCCGACATCCTGCTGATGGACGAGCCGTTCTCGGCGCTCGATCCGCTGATCCGGGCGCGGTTGCAGGACGAACTTCTGGACCTTCAGCGTGTCACGAAGCGGACGATCGTGTTCGTGAGCCACGATCTCGACGAGGCGTTCAAGCTCGGCAATCGGATCACGATCCTGCGCGGCGGACGGGTCGTGCAGACGGGAACGCGCGAGGAGATCCTGCTCAGGCCTGCGGACTCGTATGTCGAGGATTTCCTCGCGCATATGAACCCGCTCGATGCGTTGCGCGCCGAGCTCGTGATGCGGCCGATCCAGGCGCCGGCGGCGATCCCGGCGGGGGCTGCGGTCGCCGCCCCGGATGCGACGCTGCGCGAGATCATCCGGCTGCGCCAGGCGAGCGGGCAGCCGGTGCTGATCGGCGACGGGGAACGGATCGTCGGCAGCTTCTGCACGCCGGAGATGCTGGCGGCGCTGGCGGGCGGGCGGGCGTCTTCGGCCGCTCACTGA
>CAXTVZ010000351.1:0-3408 GCA_964247685.1 uncultured Acetobacteraceae bacterium | reverse complement strand
CAAGGGACGACTGTCCCTTGGCGGGTCCAGGGCAGAGCCCTGGCCTTCCTCGCCTTGATCGAATCTTCCTCTCACATCTCCCGATACGCCTGCATCAGCGCGCCCGCCTTGCGCCTGACATCCGCCGCAGTGTCACCAGGCTTGTAGATGCTGCTGCCGATGCCGAACCCGCCGGCACCCGCGCGAACCCAGACGCCGATGTTCGCGGCGTCGACGCCGCCCACCGGCAGCAGGAGCGTCTCCGGCGGCATCACCGCGCGTATCGCCTGCAGATAGCCGGGTCCGGCCTGCTCGGCCGGAAACAGCTTGAGCGCATCGGCGCCCGCCGCGAGCAGCGCGAAGGCTTCCGTGGGCGTGGCGAAGCCGGGCGCTGCGAGGAGGCCCGCCGACTTCGTGGCCTCGACCACGTCGGTCGCGGCATGCGGGGTCACGATGATTTTGCCACCGGCATCGGCGATCTCGCGCACCTGCGCCGGCGTCATCACGGTGCCGGCGCCGATCAGCATGCGGTCGCCGAAGCCGCGCGCGAGGCGGGCGATGCTGTCGAGCGGCTCGGGGGAGTTGAGCGGGATTTCGGCGATCAGCACGCCGCTCTCCTCCAGTGCTGCGCAGACGGCCTCGGCCTCGTCTGGACGGATGCCGCGCAGGATCGCGATCAGCGGCGATCGGGCGAGCCATTCCTTCATCGTGGCGTTCGTCATGTGCGCTCCTTCTCATGCCAGGGGGCGGCGTCGGCGATGGCGGCGAGGCCGGCGGCGGCGGGATCGCCCGGCACGATCCGCGCCTCGCCGCCGCAGAGCCGGATCGCCGCTTCATAGCGGGCACAGAGCGGCGCGTCGCCGATCAGGAACACCGGAGCGGATGCGTCGCGTCGCGCCGCGAGCGCCGCCTGGGTCTCGTGGCCGAGCAGGAGGCCCGAGAGATACGACGCGGCGGCAGCACCGATCATGCGCCCGGTGAGCGGCAGGGTGCGAACGCCGAACAGATGGTGCAGCAATCCACCCGCCTCGGTCGCCCGCGCGACGCCGGAGGCGAAGGCGGCGTCGTCGTGGTCGTGCGTGGTTTCGATCAGGCGCGCGAGGATGGTGTGGGTGCTCAGCGCGGCGTAGGCCTCGCCGGTCATGTAGGTGCGAAAGCCGAGGATCTGCCCGTCCCGGACTTCGACCCATTTCGAATGGGTCCCGGGCATGCAGACGGTGGCCGCAGCACCGAACTCGCCCAGCGCGCCGAGGATCTGCGTCTCCTCGCCGCGCATCACCTCGGGAACACCGCCGTCATCGGCCGAGACGCCGGGCACGAGGAGGACCTCGGCCGCATCGAAGGGCACGGGCACGAGCGAGGCGGCGAGGGCTGCGACGCTCGCGGGGCAGGGGAGATAGGGCGCCTCCACCCAGCCCTGGCGGCTGCCGATCATGCCCGCCATCAGCACGCGACGTTCGCCAGCCCCGAGCCAGGCGCCGACATGCCGGCGCAGGACAGAGGCGAAGTCGTTGTTCTCGACCGTCATGATGCCGGCGCGTGCCGCCACGCGGTCGATCACCGCGCCGTCGGCGAACCGCGTCGCGCGGAAGCTGCTGGTGCCCCAGTCGATGCCGATCAAGGCCGTGGTCTCCGCATCGTCTCCAATGTCTTCCCCTTGTCGCGGGTTGGGCGTGAACGTGAGGCCCGCGAGCATCGACCCAGGCGTCCCGATGAGCAACTCGCGGCCTGCCGCGCAGACAGGGGAAACCGGGTTGTGCATACTCGCCGCAAGATGGAGGCGGACCATCCTGGCCGCGGGAGCTCACCATGGATCCCGCCCCGACCGATCTCCCAGACTGATCCGGGCGGCCCCGCGCAGGAGCGTTTCACATGACCGATCTCATCCCGCATTTCATCGCTGGCCGCCGCACCGAGGGGGTGGGCACGCGACGTGCGGACGTGTTCGAGCCCGCGACCGGCGACGTGCAGCGCCAGGTGGCGCTCGGCTCGGCCGCCGACGTCGACACGGCGGTGCGCGCGGCGCGGAAGGCCTGGCCGGCCTGGGCCGCGACCACGCCGCTCGGCCGCGCGCGCGTGATGTTCCGCTTCCGCGACCTGCTCGACCAGAACGCAAAGAAGCTCGCCGCCATCATCACCAGCGAGCACGGCAAGGTGCTGAGCGACGCGCTGGGCGAGGTCACGCGCGGCATGGAGGTGGTGGAATACGCGACCGCGGCCCCCGAGCTCCTCAAGGGCGAGTTCACCGAGCAGGCGGGCCGCAACATCGACGCCTACTCCATGCGCCAGCCGCTCGGCGTGTGCGCCGGGATCACGCCGTTCAACTTTCCGGTGATGGTGCCGCTCTGGATGACGCCGATGGCGCTGGCGACCGGCAACTGCTTCATCCTGAAACCCTCCGAACGCGACCCGTCAGCGTCGCTGATGCTGGCCGATCTGCTGACCGAAGCCGGCCTGCCGGAGGGCGTGTTTCAGGTGGTGCACGGCGACAAGGAAGTCGTCGACGCCCTCCTGCACCATCCCGACATCCAGGCGGTGAGCTTCGTCGGCTCCACGCCGATCGCCCGTTACATCCACCAGACGGGTGTCGCCGCCGGCAAGCGCGTGCAGGCGCTGGGGGGTGCGAAGAACCATGCCGTGGTCATGCCGGATTGCGATCTCGACACCACCGCGGACGCGCTGATGGGCGCGGCCTACGGCTCGGCGGGCGAGCGCTGCATGGCGATCTCGGTCGCGGTCGCGGTGGGCGACGTGGCGGACCGGCTGGTCGACACGCTGGCAACGCGCGTGCGGGCGCTGAAGATCGGTGCGGGCACCGAGCCCGGCGTCGAGATGGGCCCGCTGGTGACGCGCGCGCATCTGGAGAAAGTCACAGGCTACGTCGACATCGGTGTCGAGGAGGGCGCGACGCTGGTGGTGGACGGCCGCGGCCTGAAGCAACAGGGCTACGAGCGCGGCCATTTCATCGGCGGCACGCTGTTCGACCACGTCACGCCGTCGATGCGCATCTACCGGGAGGAGATCTTCGGACCCGTGCTCGGGATCGTGCGCGCGCCCGACTTCGATACCGCGCTGACGCTGGTCAACGAGCACGAGTTCGGCAATGGAGCCGCCGTGTTCACGCGCGATGGCGACAGTGCGCGCGCTTTCGTGCATGGCGTGCAGGCGGGCATGGTGGGCGTGAACGTGCCGATCCCGGTGCCGATGGCGTTTCACTCCTTCGGCGGATGGAAGGCTTCGTTGTTCGGCGACCATCACATGCACGGTCCCGAAGGCGTGCGCTTCTTCACGAAGTTCAAGGCGGTGACGTCACGTTGGCCAACGGGCATTCGCGCCGGCGCCGAGTTCGTGATGCCGACGCTCGGCTGAGCGAGGAAGGCCAGGGGCTCTGCCCCTGGACCCCGTTAAGGGCGGAGCCCTTAAAACCCC
>CAXTVZ010000350.1:0-3417 GCA_964247685.1 uncultured Acetobacteraceae bacterium | reverse complement strand
CCGCTTGCGGCACTGGAACCCACCTAGATGTCCAATCTCAGGGTTTGATGGTGCAGCGTTCTTGCCTGAGTGACTGGGGCGTCCTGCTGCTGATCGGCCGTGCCTCTTCGCACGAAGCGCCTCGTTCTCTACTGCGACCATGGCGTCGGCGACTTTAACGATCTTATCGCGTTCTGGCTTCGTCAGGACGCCGGCTCTAACTTCAATACGTCCCGACAGACGATTGCTGTTCCTTCTGTCTGGCGCCGGCTTCGGGCGCGCATGTGATGGTTGTTTACGGGCGCATGTCGGGGAGGAGCTTCCCTCCGCTCGGTGCAAGCTCCGGAAGCAGGATGACGCTTTCCTGCTCGCTTGCGTCTGTGCGGGCGATGATGGCCACGCATTGGCGTCCCGGTTGTCCGGATTGTAGGGCATGTGCGGCATGCCAGCGGAGATGAAGACGTATCAGCCCCCGTCGGGTAATTAGTGGTGTTCGAGGTTGTGGGCTTACCAGACACCAGAGCGTCGACTGACGATATAGATCGCAGCTTCGTGGCCTTCATGCTTGTGCGGCAGTCCGACCTCGCCGGGAGGGACGGTGAGCATCTGCATGTGGATGGCCTTCGCCCCGACCGACAGGGCCGAAATCGCAGGAGAGTAAATGGGACCTTTCTTGCCGAAATACGCCGGTCCCGCACGCACCATGCGCAGGCTTGGCTCGCCCAAAGATTGAAGGCGTGACGACATGAGATGATCCATTCAGATTGTTGGAAGGCGTTGGCCAGCCGATGGCCGGAAGCGCTCTTCGGAACATGAGCTGCCATACAGGTCCGCGTGCAACGGGCGGCTCTTCAATGCGTGAGGAACTGCCAGATCGTCACGCTGAAAGGCACGACTGTCATGATCGTGTGGAATGCCGAGATGGCGACTCTCAGACCCCTGCCCTTGACGTCCCGCCTCTTCGCTCGCGTTGCCGACGACCGTCACCCGCTGACCCAGGCGAAACTGGCGGCCCCGCGACGTGTCGGCTCTACGCGTCTGCCTGACGGGAGGCGACGCATCCGCGCCCGGACAGCAGAATCCTTTCGAAGCCGCCTTTCCTTGCCCGATGCGCCCCTTTTGGGTGGAGGTGGAGCAGGTCATCGGGCGCCACCCGGCTGTGGAGGAGGTCAACGTGGTGGCGCCCGATGCGGCACTCGGGCGACGTGCCATGGGAGTTGTGCAATCACAGACCTGCGCATCGGCCGCTGTGCCGGTAGGCATCCTCGCCTGGGCGAGAGAGCGACTCGCCGACTACAAGCTGCCGGAGCGTCTGTTCCCTGTCGCCGCGCTGCCGCGGAACGCCATCGGCAAGATTGATCGACGATAACTCACAGCGATACTGGAACAACGGCTCGTCACCGTTGCGCCGGGACGCCGCGACAGCACCGATCACCCGCTAGCTTGCTGAGACCCTGCGGACCTTGGCATCGCGGTCCGTCGCCTCGTCAGGTAATCCCGCCAGCCTCTCGGAACGCAAACGGCTCCGCGGCACTGCGCCTCCAACACACTCCGATCGCAATGAGTGCCGCGATCCGCTGCGGCGGACCTCCTGGTGTGTGGAACGGGCGAGGACGATACAGCGTGCTGCAAATCCCAGAATGCCCGCCAGTAGGAAGATGGCGAACAGTGCGATCCGCTGCGAAGCGTCGTTCAATGCCAGGCCGCCGATTAGGGTGCCCCAGATGACGCTGACGACGAGCATAGAGACGCCAACTGCGGTCTCACCCTGCTCGAGTTGGTCATGGATGAAATGAAGCTTCGTCGTGCAGGTCATGGCATGTCTTCTCAGGCAGTTCGGTTCGCCACAAGAAGATGCGGGGAGCGGCCCGATCCAACCAGCGAATGAGCGTCATGGGTTCGATCACCGAGATCGATCGATTGGATGCTCCTCCAGAAGTTCGCGATCCATCGCATCCGCGACTGAGATCAATCGAAACTATCCGATGGTCCGGGCTCCTGCCGAGGCGCAATCCGGGGGGCAATCGAAGGAGCAGGACCATGGACATCTCGAGCGGCAGACGGCAGGCGTTGTTCGGCATCGGGAGCGCTGCCGCCGCGATGGCGGCCTTCATCGCCCGGCCAGCTGAAGCTGCAGGCGACACCGCAGTCGCACCTGGTGCGGCGACGCTGCGGGATCTCATGGGCCGCCTCAAGCAGGCACCGCGCCGGCGAGATTTCAGAACCGTGCCGATGATCCTCGAACACCGCGAGGAGTGGGACAGCGAAGCCCTCGACGAAGTCATCGGTTATGCGGCCAGGGCGAGACAGGTCTGGGACAATACGGAGATCGAGAGTCCGTGGCTGAACCTGATGCGCAACTCGGTCAATGCGCAGGTCTACTCGCTGAAGCACCCCGATTTTCTGGCCATCTCCGCGACGCACGGCTCGGCGCATCTCGCCCTCTACGACCAGGCGATGTGGGACAAATACAATCTCGCGGCACTCGCCGGCCACGGCATCGGGAGCAACAGCTTCGTGGTGCCGAGCCACGCACCATCGACCGTCGCCGACCATGACGATCCCGGCAGCATCTTTGCAGCACCGTTCGGCAACAACATCCCGGCGCTGCAGGCGCGCGGCGTGGTGTTTCTCGCCTGCCACAACGCGATCTGGGAACAGGCCGGGAAGCTGCGCAAGGGCGGCGTCAACCCGGACGGCCTGTCGCAAGCGCAGGTGGCCGCCGAACTCACCAACCATCTCGTGGACGGCGTCGTTCTGACGCCCGGCGTCGTGGGCACCCTGCCCGAATTGCAGATGGCCGGCTTCGCCTACGCGAAATGAGGACGAAGAAACCCATGACGATAATCCGCAACTGGCGTGTAGCATTGCTGTGCGCCGCGGCGGCGATCGGCCTTGCCGGCGCCGCGCCTACCGATAACGGCTGGAACGGGCGCGCGGAGGCACCGCGCGACAAAGGGGACATCTTTCCCCCGTGGCAGCACGGTGCCAACAACGATGCCGCCGATCGCGGCTTCGAGTTCACGGTGCCGGAGGTCGACGATCTAGCGGATTTCCACGGCGATCTCACCGACCCGAAGCTCGTGCTGTTCGTCGGCGGCAACTACTTCTTCGCGATGGCGCCGCTCGTCGCCGCGTTCGAGCACGAGCATCCCGACCTCGCGGGGCGGCTGTACTGGGAAACCCTTCCGCCCGGGCTGCTCGTCAAGCAGATGAAAGCCGGCGGCACGATCACGTCGGGCAACATGACATGGACCGTTCACCCCGATGCCTATCTCGCAGGTCTTGAGAAAGTTCGCGCGCTCATCAAGGACGGCACGCTGTCAGCCCCGGCGGTGCCCTATGTCACCAATACGCTCGCCATCATGGTTCCGGCCGGCAACCCCGGCCACGTCACCGGGCTCGCGGATCTAGGCGGCGCAAAGATCCGGCTCGCGA